>JBARZR010000039.1:0-8957 GCA_049650205.1 Pacificimonas sp.
GGGTTAAAGTTGAACGGCTGATAGAACGGCTGCAACTCCTCGCCATCCGGGGAAACCTGCAGGGTGCCGGTACCGTCGAAAATACCGCTCAGACCGAAAAAGTTCGTGGGGATCGTCGTGCCCGAACCGCCAGGATTGCCCGAAATCGAGCTGATGTTCTCGAAGCCGAAAGGACGGTCGCCCTGGAAAACCGCGTCGCGGTTCGTGTAGCCGATGCTGACGACTGCGTTGCCGCGACCGTCGTCGAAATTCGCACCGAGCGTCAGATCGCCGCGGAATGTCGAACCGTCACCCTCTTCGGTGATGGCTTCGGTGAGGCTGAGCTCGACGCCTTCAAAGTCCTGCTTGGTGATGAAGTTGATGACGCCAGAGATCGCGTCGGCACCATAGGTCGAACCGGCGCCGCCCGTCAGAACGTCCGTGCGCTCGAGGAGCGCAACGGGGATAACGTCGAGGTTCGTAATGCCGGCGAGGCTGGCAGGAACGACGCGATTACCATTGAGCAGCGTAATATGACGGTTTGCGCCGATGCCGCGAAGGTTGACGAACGTGTTGCCGCCGTTGCCGTTATTGACCTGCGAACCGATGCTGGGAACAACGCCAGGGATTTCGCGGAGGAACGTTTCCACCGTGTTGGACTGGCGAAGTTCGATCTCGTCGCTGGTCACGACAGCGACTGGGCTGGCCTGTTCCAGGTTCGGGTTTTGAATGCGCGAACCCGTGATCGTGATGACTTCACTGGCCGTCTGTTCGACCATCGGCGCAGATTGATCGAGAGTTCCCTCACCCTCCTGAACCTGCTCCTGCGGCGCGATCTGCGCAAACGCGGAGGTGGAAAATGCTGCTGCGGCGACGAGCGCCGAGCTGGTGCACAATGCTGTGCGGTAAAAAGATTTTGTCACGTCCTAATCCCTTATTCTGGACTTATGAAAACCGGAGTTTTCCGTGTCTTCCGTTGTCCCGCCCGAACCGGACCGACCGGCCCACCCCACGGAATCGAAAGAAGACACTACCCCTGCCAAACTGGCATGAATGCGGCTTTAGGATCGATTTCACGGGACTGTAAAGCGTTCGTAACCAATCCGACGCACGAAGGTTGCGAAGTGTGTTTTTCAGGCAACAGTCGAGTGGCGCTCACAAGAGCACAAAGCCGAGAGGCCGCGATCAGTCGGTCAGCCCGACCGCCTCCGCCACCTCGTCCATGTCCGCTCCCTTGGGTACGATGGTCCACACATCGTTATCGCATCCATTGACGACGACAACCGCGTTTTTGGGGCAGACGCCCAGGCATTTCACCTCGACGATACCCATTGGGCTCTTGCGCCCCTTTCCCGTGCCGCACCAGGCGCGCATGGCCTTCATCAGACGCTGCTTGCCGCCCTTGCCGAACCCGCCGCCGCACTTCTTCGTGCATTTGGCGCAGACCAGGATGGCGCGGGACCAGTCGGAACGTACCGTCTTCATATCTGCGGCCCCGGACAGCCGGTTACGCGCCCTTCCATTCCCGCATCTCTTCGGCGGTCTTCAGGATGTCATAGGCTGCCTGCCCCGCCTGGAACTGGCGCGCCGCCTCCTCGTCGCCAGGCTTGCGGTCGGGATGGTGCAGCTTCGCCCATTTGCGGTAAGCCAGCTTGATGTCCTCGAACTTCGCGTCGGGCTCCAGCTCGAACAGCTCCAGCGCGTCGAGTTCGCCCTGCGAGCGGCTGCCGTCGCCGCTGCCCGCCCAGTCATAGGCGCGGCTGCGCGCATGTTTCGCGCCGGCATTCTCGTCGTTCGCACGCTCCTGCGCCTGCTCCTTGGTCAGTCCCTCGAAATAGTTGTAACCCTTGTTATATTCGCCCGCATGTTTCTGGCAGAAGTACCAGCGGTCCTTTGAATTCGGGGATTTGGGGGCGGGGCAATCGCCCTTTTCCTCGCAGCCATGGCGGTCGCAGATGCGGACCCTGGCGGCGTCGAAACCTGCGGCGTCGTAATCGCCCCAGCGCGGGAAACCCCAGCTTTTCGGTGTTCTGGTCGGTGGCATAGGCCGCTGACTTAGAGAGTGCCGTACCGGATTTCCACCACCCGGCCCGGTTATTTGCGCCCGAACCTGCCCATGATGTCGTCGAGTGGATTGCCGTCGCCGTCCTTGTCAAGCGCACTCAGCAGGCCGCCGAGGCCGCCACCCGTCGCCGCGCCGGACTGGCCGCCCAGCATCGAGCCCATGGCCGCACCGGCCAGGCCGCCCAAAACGCCACCACCCATTTTTTTCGTCAGGGCCTTGCCCGCCATGGCCGCGACGATCGGCAGCAGCATCTTCATCACGCCATCGGAGACGCCCGGCGTTTCATCGGACGCTTTCTTGGCGACCTGGCGGCTGACGTCCCTGGAGCCGAAGATCTGGCCGAGGATCGCGTTGCCGGTGTCGCGCGCCCGCTCGGGCCGGTCGACACTGGTCGCCAGGCTCTCGACCTGCGCGATATCGCCGCCCGCCGCCCGCTTGCGCATACCGCCCATGACCATAGGCAGGAGCGAGGCCATGGCACCCTTGGTCTGCTCAGGCGTCAAACCGAACGGCTTGCCCACAGAGCCGAAATCGACACCCGCCGCCCCCGCGATGTCTTCGATATTCATAATGCTGGCTCCCAGAGGTTTTTGTGAGAAAAGCCTATGCGGTGACGCGTGGGATGGAAAGGGTCGGCACCGCCTTGCCTTCTTCGTCATTCCCGCGAAGGCGGGAATCCAGTTCATTCTCTGGGCGGGTAATCTGGGCGCGGTACTGGATTCCCGCCTCCGCGGGAATGACGGTAGAGGGCTCCCCCCCCTATAACCTCGCCTCGTCCTGATGCTTGCGGAACCAGCCATAGGCATCCCGCAATCCATCCTTCAGCTCCGTCGTCGCCGTCCAACCGAGCGCGGCCAGCTTCGACACATCCATCAGCTTGCGCGGCGTACCGTCCGGTTTCGTCGCGTCGAACGCCAGTTCGCCGTCAAACCCCGTCACCTCGGCGACCCGTTCCGCCAATTCGCGGATCGTGACGTCGACGCCAGTGCCGACATTGACATGGCCCTCGCCGTCATAGCTTTTAAGCAGATGCACGCAGGCGTCGGCCAGATCGTCGACATGCAGGAATTCGCGCATCGGCGTACCGGTGCCCCATAATTCCACGCGGTCCGCGCCCGCCGCCTTCGCCTCGTGCATCTTGCGCAGCATGGCGGGAATGACATGACTGCCGGCGAGGTCGTAATTGTCGCCCGGACCGTAAAGATTGGTCGGCATCGCGCTGATATAGTGGCGACCGTACTGGCGGCGATAGGCCTGGCACAGCTTGATCCCGGCGATCTTGGCGATGGCGTACCATTCGTTGGTCGGCTCCAGCGGGCCGGTAAGCAGCGCGTCCTCGGTAAGCGGCTGTGCGGCCAGCTTGGGATAGATGCAGGATGAACCCAGAAACAGCAGCCGGTCCACGTCGCTCGCATGGGCCGCGTGGATCAGGTTCGCCTCGATCATCAGATTTTCGTAGAGGAATTCGGCTGGATAGCTGTCGTTGGCAAGAATGCCGCCAACCTTCGCCGCCGCGACGATGACGATGTCGGGACGGTTCGCGGCCATCCATGCCTCGACATCGGCCTGCCGCACCAGGTCGGCCTCGCCGCGGGAGGATGTCAGGACCGTGCCGTCCTCGCGCTCCAGCCGACGCACCAGCGCGCTGCCGACCATGCCGCGATGACCCGCGACATAGATGCGCTTGCCCCTTAGCGGAAAGTCCACCGGCCTAGACCGCCGCGTTGTGGTTGCGCGCCTCGGCGGCGACGGCCTTCATGTCCTCGGCGACCATTTCCGATACCAGCTGCTTGAACGGCGTCGTATGTTCCCAGCCGAGCGCGGCCTTCGCCTTCGACGGATCGCCCAGCAGCAGGTCAACCTCGGTGGGGCGAAAATAGCGCGGGTCGATGCGGACGAGAATCTTGCCGGTTTCGGCGTTCTTGCCGACCTCGTCGACGCCCTCGCCTTCCCACGCTATGGTCACACCCGTCTCGGCAAAGGCCAGCTCGACGAATTCCCGCACCTGATGCGTCTCGCCCGTCGCCAGGACGAAGTCGTCGGAGACGTCGTGCTGCATGATGCGCCACATGCCCTCCACATAGTCGCGCGCATGGCCCCAGTCGCGCTTGGCGTCGATATTGCCGAGGAACAGCTCGCGCTGCCGCCCCTGCGCCATGGCGGCGACGGCGCGGGTGATCTTGCGCGTGACGAAGGTCTCTCCGCGCAAGGGACTCTCGTGGTTGAAAAGGATGCCGTTCGAGGCGAACATGCCATAGGCCTCGCGGTAATTGACGGCGATCCAGTAGGCGTAAAGCTTGGCCGCCGCATAGGGACTGCGCGGATAGAAGGGCGTCGTTTCCGACTGCGGCGTTTCCTGCACCTTGCCGTAAAGTTCCGATGTGGAGGCCTGGTAGAAGCGCGTCTTGTCCTCCAGTTTGAGGATACGCATCGCCTCGAGAAGCCTGAGCGTACCGATGGCGTCGGCGTTGGCGGTATATTCCGGCGTGTCGAAGCTGACCTGAACATGGCTTTGCGCGGCCAGGTTGTAAATCTCGTCGGGCTGCGTTTCCTGCACGATGCGGATCAGGTTGGTCGAATCCGTCAGGTCGCCATAATGCAGGAAGAAGCGCGCATCCTGCTCGTGCGGATCCTGATAGAGATCGTCGATCCGCGCCGTGTTGAAGCTGGACGAACGCCGCTTCAGACCGTGAACGACATAGCCCTTCGCCAGCAGCAATTCGGCAAGATAAGCGCCGTCCTGACCGGTCACGCCGGTGATGAGCGCGGTTTTCTGGGTCATTGAAATTCCTGTTTCGTTAATGCGGGATACGGATGGTTCTCTGCCGGCCTGAGTAATCCCCGCGACTACGCAGGAGCAATCAAACGGCTATTGGTAGGCGACCGTGTCCGCGACACGCGGTCGGCTGCCCTGGCGGCTTCGTCGTGTCGACTATGCAGTGCATAGGCGAGGATAACGAATGGGAGCGGATTGGCAAGCGTGATCGCGTTCATCATTATGGCTGTAAATCCCACGATGGCCACCACCCGCGACCGAAGCGGCAGACGATCCATCTGAAAAATCCAGACGGCAAATAAAATGGGGTAAACGAGCGCCGGGAATCCAATCTGGAACAAGGCCTTGCCATAGCCCGAATCAATACCTCCCGTAAGATAATATGCATGGAAAAGTTCCGGTGCCACATCCTTCATTTCCCCGATTGCGGTGTGCCAGGCCCGGATGGAATAGCCGTGCGGCATGCCAAGATCCGTGACGAATGTGTAAACGGGCGCAGCGATCGCGATGAAGCGGGAGGCGACACTGGCATCCCGGGCCAGCACCTGGCCAGGATTCTCAAGTACCGCGCGCGCGAGGCCCGCCACCCGAGAGTCTATTCCCGCAAGCTGGCCGAGAAGCAGTTGCGTAATGGTCTCCATCTGCGTGAAGAAGATTATGGCCAGAAGTGCGGATATCGCGAACGCCTTGCTGTTGGATAGCATGTAGGCCACCGCCATCGCGGCACAAATCATGATCGCCACACTCGACTGAGCCACATACACGATGTTGAAACCGATCAAACCGACTTTCCATGGTTTCAAGTCGCGCTGGACCAAGCATAGAATGAAGATCAAGATCATCGTAAGACCAAAAAAGCTGGGCTCGTTGCTGAATGATGTAACCCCCCTGGTGTAGGAACTGCGAACATCGGTCAAAAGGAATGAGAAAATTTCAAGGCCGAAAGTGATCTGAAAAAATCCGCCCGCCGTCCAGATCAAGAGAGCGGCACTGGTGATCGCCGACAGATTTATCGGCACGTTGCGCAAAACATAAAGCAGCGCACCTGTGAAAATCATCGGCGACAGATAAAATGTAAGCGTGCGAAACATTTCAATGACACCGCCGCCCTTGCTATCCAAGAGCAGGATAAGAGCGATCAGAGTGGGAAATGCCAGCAGCCAGTAGGACGAAGGAAGGCGGTGAAAGAGAAAAACCTGCGAGAAAATCAGCGTGGCGATTCCAATGGCAATCGGTTGCACATCGCCGGCGATGGGGACAGGAGATATGTAGGGGATCAGGCAGGCCAGAAACAGCAGTGTAGATGCCATCTTGGCAAATGGTCGGGCCGACGGCTTATGTCCGATGGGGTTTCCCGGCATGGCAGTCATCGCGATTGTGGGCATCTGCGCCGGTCCCTAGGCTTTTGGCCCATCGCCATTTCTATTCATGGCGGGAGATACAGGCATGTGCGTACCGCTGTCGTCCCTGACGTCTTCGTGTTCGATATTACGTTGCTGGGCATCGCGCAGTACCAGCCATGCAAGACCGGCGAGAACCCCGAACGCCGCGAAGACGATGACGATGAGCGCCACCGGTGGCATTTCCGGTTCGCTGCTCACATGCGGGCGGTCCATCCAGGAATAGCTGTAGATCGGTATGGTGGTGATGGTGCTCAGCTCAAGCTTGAGCGCTGCGACCTGATCGGCGATTCGCGACCGGATTTGATTTGACTGTTCGCGGCGCAGCACCTCCTCCGCAGCGCGCAGCTTTTCCTCCACCAGGGAGATCCGCTGCTGGCGGGCGATCTTGTCCGCTTCGTCCACCTGTCCCTGGAGAATTTCCAACGCCAGCTCGCGGTTCGCATGCTCGGCTCTGACTTCCAGCGACCACTCGGTCATGCTGACGCTGGTATGAGCATTCAGAAAGTCGCGCAACGCAAAGGAATCGATGGGTTTTGCCGTTGGCTGGCGATAAAAGAGCCGCTGCCAATATGATGTACTGAGTTTCGACACTTCCATCGACTTGGGAAGTGGCGAAGACCGGTCCCGGCCAGCAACGGCGTAGGCGAGTTCGGGAGCCTCTTCCAGCATGCGCTCAGCCGTCTCGTGCGATGTTATCGCCTCAAAAAAGCGGATCATCGGTTTCACGTCCTGCCCCGGCAGTTCGCTCTCCCCGAACGAAAAGGTGACGCCGCCGTTTATCGGGTCGCGGCCCAGCATGGGGTCATTGGCAGTCAGCGTCGCCTCAGCGACATAGTTCGCTTTCAGGGTCAATGAGGCCGCGAGCCCGAGGGCAACCGAAATCAGCAGGAGGATTAGCAGCAATCCGATGTTCTCGCGTGCCAACACCGCAACATCGCCAAGGCTGGTCTGACGGGTTTCATTCCGGTGCACGGACATATGCTGATTTTCGGGTGTCATGATCGGTCGTCCAAGATGGTGATGCAGCCCGCCGGGCGGATCCGGACCGCTGCGCGCGATAGGCATCCCCTATTACAGTCGGGCCGCCTTAGGTCCAGACGCAGCTCTTCACGCCCTTGCGAATATCGCACCGCCTTGTGGCCGCGATCCGGATACGGACGATGACTTCAGGACGCGTCACGATCGGAATATCTTCCAGTCTCCAGGGCGGCGCGTTCATGGACGGAGGGAAGTTCGACCGCTTGAAACCCCTGACCGTGATCATAAGGCTGTCCGTCCTTCGTTGTCGGCACGGCAATGGATTGAAACAGGTCTTGGTTCATTTCAGCCGGGGAAGCGATCCGTCATGCCGGCACGTCCGGCTGCATGAACATGGCAGGCACGGAGCGGCTGCTTTGTCGCCGAACCTCGATACCGGTGCCGCTACGATGTCGGGCCGTGCCTTTCCGGAGGTCTCGAACCGGTGGCACGTCGGCTGGCGCACGATCATTCCGGCGAACTCATCATGAAGACTTCGTACATCGCGCGCCGTTTGCCGCTGGAGGAGACGGAGGATGGAACGACCCGCATACACGCAATGCGGGTTCTATTCGGGGTCCGTGACAACTATGACGCCTGCGTGATTATATTCAGCGTTTCCTTCTCCAGTGACGGCCAGGCCGTCGGAACCGATGGCAGGCGACATCCGGCCCGATGAACGTTCTGCATTTCTCCAAATATGATTTGAAGGGCGGCGCGGCGATCGCGGCGCGCAACTCGGTAATTGCCCAGCGCGCGCAGGGGATCGACGCGCGCATGATCGTCGGGCGCAAGCTGGGCAACGATCCCTTCGTGACGATGGCGCGAAGCGGCTGGCTTGGAAGGGTCAACAGCTGGGGCGCCTTCGCACTGGAACGCGCGCCTTTCAGGCTGATGCCGGGTCGGGGTTCGGGCGTGCGTTCGCTAGGTATCACGGGCGTCGCGCCCCAGCCTTTCGTCGACCGTTTCGGCGCGGATATCGTGGTTCTTCACAATATCGATGGCCTTCTTCCGCTGTCCGGTCTTTCCGGTATTCGCGTCCCGGTCATCTGGCGCGCGCATGACCTCTGGCCGTTTTCGGGAACCCGGCACACCGACAGCCTGGCAGAGGCCGGGGCACATGATGACCGGCTCGACCGCTGGGTGGCGGCACGCAAGCATGAATATTATGGCGGTATGAACGACTTGACGATCTGCCCGCCCTCGCACTGGCTGGCGGATCGCGCGCGCGCCAGCGAACTGGTCCCCGGAAGGCAGATAGAGGTCGTTCCGAACGGTGTGGATATTGAAATCTTCAAACCCGTCGCCGCCCCGAAGGCCCGCGCGCAGCTCGGTCTGCCACAGGACGCGCCGCTGATCCTGTTCGGGGCGTTCAATGCCTACAGCGAACCCATGAAGGGGTTCGACCTGCTAGAAGCCGCCCTGATGCGCGAAAAGGATCGGTTGCAGGCCATGGGCGCCAGGCTCGTCATGTTCGGCGGCGATGGCCATGGCGTCGGCAAGCTGTCGCTTCCGGTCCATGATTTCCGCCATATCGACGACCGTGTCCAGCTGGCGAAGCTCTACAGCGCCTGCGACGTCTGCTGCGTCCCGTCGCGCATCGAAAATCTTTCGCTCACCGTCCTCGAATCGCTGGCCAGCGGAACGCCTGTCGTCGCTTTCGACGTTGGCGGCACGGCCGACGTGATCGAAACCGGGATTTCGGGATGGCTTGTCC
>JBARZR010000040.1:0-2682 GCA_049650205.1 Pacificimonas sp.
CATCCACCCCCGGTGGAAGACGCCGCATATCGTCACCATGATCACCGGCGTCGCGGTCAGCGTTTTCGCCGCCTTCCTGCCCGTCGGACAGCTGGCCGATATTTCCAATTCCGGCACGCTGTTCGCGTTCTTCATGGTCGCGCTCGCCGTCCTCATCCTGCGCCGCGCCCAGCCGGACCGGCACCGCCCGTTCCGGACGCCGCTGGTCTGGCTCGTCGCGCCGCTTGCCATGGCGGGCACGCTGGGGCTGTTCTTCAACCTGCCGTTCGAGGCGAAGATGGTGCTGCCCCTTTGGGGCGGGCTCGGCCTCCTCGTATATTTCCTTTATGGCCGCCGCAAGAGCCATGTCGGCCGCGGCCTGACCGAAGTGCACGAGGCCGATGCCGACGCGCCGCCCGTGCCGCTCGCGCCGCTTCCCGGTGCGCCGGTCGAGGGCGATGGCAAGGATCGTTGACACGCGCCGGAACCAGCCGCCCGCCCTTCCGTTGGACCAGACAAGAGACAACGAAAACCGAAAGGGACAGGCAATGGATATCTGGACACAAATCGAGAACGACCACACGAGCATCAAGGCCGCGGGCCAGGATGTCCTGAAGGCAGTGGCGGGCGAAGGTCCCGCGGGCCGCGACAACCAGTTCGACGTGTTCGACACCATGTGCCGTCGCCACCTTGCCGCCGTCGAGGATGTGGTTTTCCCGCCGCTGGAGAAGGAAGGCGCGGTCAGCGCGAACGTTCACGAGGTCATGCAGCACCATAAATCCCTGCGCCGCGACCTTTCGGCGCTGGACCGGTCCGGCAAGCAGGACCAGACCTGGACCCGCGAGTTTGAGGTGGTCCTCGCCCAGCTGGACAAGCTGTGCGGGCGGCATGAGAAGCTGATCGAGAAGGCACGGCCACTGGTCAACGCCAAGGATGGCAAGTCGCTGGGTGAGAAATATACCGAAGCCAAGTTGAAGCGCACGCCGAATATGGACTGGAAGAAGGTCGGTATCGGCGCCGGTGCCGCAATTGGGGTCGCGGCCGTCGCCGGTGCGGTCGCGGCGGGCGTGAAGCACAAGCGCGCGGCGGAGGAAAAAGGGGAAGACCCGGTCTGGAAGCGTCGCCGCAAGAACGATGAAGACGAATTCGAGCTTAGCCTCAGGACCGACGAGACGCTGCGGCTGATTTCCTCCAGCAAGGTCGAAGGCACGACCGTGGTGGACCGCGACGAACAGAAGATCGGCAAGATCATGTCCTTCATGGTCGACAAATATACCGGACGCGTCGCCTATGCGGTGCTGCAGTTCGGGGGTGTCATGGGCATCGGCTCGCATTATTTCCCATTGCCGTGGAAACTGCTGGATTACGATGTCGATGCGGACGCCTATCGGCTGAACATCGACCGGGATCTGCTGGAAACGGCCCCGAAATTCGAGAAGGACGACAGTCCCGAATTCGACAAGACCTATCGGGCCGCGCTTCTGGCCTATTACCGTCCCGCCTGATTTGCGCCGAAACCTGATCTGAATTAACCTCTCCGGGTTCATAAGCCTGGGGAGGTTTTTTTTCATGTCGTCATTCGCAACCAGCCCGCCGCGCGTTTTCTGGATCCTATCCACCTTGCTGCTGCTATGGCAGCTTGTCGGTTGCGCGATGTATCTGGGCAGCGTGATGTTGGATTCCGGCGCCCTGGCAGAAAGGGAGCAGGCGATCGCGGCTCTGACACCTGGCTGGGTCACCGCCGCCTTCGCAATCGCGGTCTGGACAGGACTGGGCGCGGCCATCCTGCTTCTTCTCCGGCGCAGGCTCGCGATCCCGGCCTATTTCATTTCCCTTATCGCGATCATCGTTCAGAATATCGCCTGGCTGATCGCGGATATCCGCGCCCTGATGCTGCCCGTCGAAATGGGCGTTTCCATTGTCGTCGTCCTGACTGGCCTCTTCGCCCTGTGGTACAGTCGCCGCGCCGCCGCGAAGGGCTGGCTGCGGTGATGCCTGGGTTCGCTTCGCTCGCGGGGAAGGCGCAGGCCTCGTGGAAAAAGCGCCAGAGGGTCTGTAAGCCGGGTTCTGTTCACCTTCGAAAAGGCTTGGCGATCATTCCTCTAGGGGCGGGATCGCTCCCGCCCTCAAGCAACCAACCCGGACAGGCGGGCCAGGATGAGGCCCATATGCCGTCCCTATTCGGTCTTGCTCCCGGTGGGGTTTGCCTTGCCGGCCGCGTTGCCGAAGCCGCGGTGCGCTCTTACCGCACCCTTTCACCCTTACCCGCAAGCGGGCGGTCTGCTCTCTGTGGCACTGTCCCTGAAGTCACCTTCGCCGGGCGTTACCCGGCACCGTCATTCTGTGGAGCCCGGACTTTCCTCGGTGCGGCAAGCCGCAACGCGATCGCCCGACCCTCTGGCTGACAAGCATATAAGCGGGCGAATGCTGAGCGGCAACGGGGCGTTGGGCATAAATAAGCCAACCCACACCGTCATACCGGCGAAGGCCGGTATGACGTGTTCTTTAAATCCGGGCGCTAGACGCGAGGCAGGGCGTTGCCAAGGATGAAATCCTCCGGCGTGTTCGCTTTCAGAAGCTGGAACAGGATCGCGCGCGTTTCCACGTCGATTTCGCCATCATGCCGCTCAGGCCGCCAGCGTAGCTGAAACGCGCGGACGGCGGCCTTCAGGTTCCTCGCTTCATAGCCGAAGCGCTGCAGGC
>JBARZR010000041.1:0-9393 GCA_049650205.1 Pacificimonas sp.
GTGCTGCCCTTCGACGATGTCGCCGTCGCGCGCGAGGTGGCGGCATGACGGCGCTGTGGACCGCAGCGGACATCGCCGAGGCGACGGGCGGTGTGCAGCGCGGGGAGTTTTCCGCCGACGCCGTGACCTTCGACAGCCGCGAGGTCATTGGCGGCGAACTGTTCGTTGCCATGAAGGGAGAGGAAACCGACGGCCATCGATTCATCGACAGCGCCATGAAGCGCGGGGCGGCGGGATGCCTGGTGTCGGAACCGATTACCGCGCCGCATGTGCTGGTGACGGATGGCCTCGCCGCGCTTGAAGCGCTGGCCAAAGCGGCACGCGCGCGCACCGAAGCAACGATTATCGGCGTAACGGGCAGCGTGGGCAAGACCAGCGTCAAGGAGGCGTTGCGGCTGGCGCTGTCAGAGGTCGACCCCGAAGCGACCCATGCTTCGGTAAAGAGCTACAACAACCATACGGGCGTGCCGCTGTCCCTGGCGCGGATGCCTGTGGATTCGCGCTTCGGGGTGTTCGAGATGGGCATGAACCACGCGGGGGAGCTGTCGGCGCTGACGCGGATGGTGCGCCCGCACATCGCCATGGTGACGGCCATCGCCTCGGCGCACCGGGAGTTTTTCGATAGCGAAGAAGCGATTGCCGACGCGAAGGGCGAGATCTTCGAGGGGTTGCAGGGCGGCGGGACGGCGATCCTGCCCTTTGACAGTCCGCATTACCGCCGTTTGCGCGCGAAAGCGGAAATCCATGCCGCGCATATCGTCAGTTTTGGGCGGAAACCAGGGGCGGATGTGCGCGTGTTGCGGTCGGCGGAAACGGATACGGGAACCGTGATCGTGGCCAATGTCCTGGGCGATGAGGTCGGCCTGACCCTGCGGCAGCCGGGTCGGCACTGGGAGGCCAATGCGATGGCGGTCATGGCGGCGGCGAAGGCGGCGAACGCGGATCTGGCCGCGGCGGCGCTTGGGCTGGCACAGATGCGCGGCATGGCGGGGCGCGGGGCGCAGCATGTCGTCGACTGGGACGGTGGTACACTGCGACTGATCGACGAGAGCTATAACGCGAATGACGCCTCGATGCGGGCGAGCCTCGCCGTTCTGCGCGATGCGCCCACGAAGGGCCGCCGGATTGCCGTTCTAGGCGCTATAGGGGAGCTGGGGGTGGAATCGGACGCTATCCACGCCGGACTTGCAGATGCGCTGAGGGAGTCCGGCGCGGATCCGGTGCTGCTGATCGGGCCTGCGATGCAGCCGCTGGCCGAGGCGATGGGAGCCGACCTGATTTCGGACGCGGGCGGTGCGGAAGAGTGGTTGCGCGGCGCGGCAAAGGCTGGTGATACGGTGCTGGTCAAGGGTTCGAACTATCATGGTCTCGCCCGGCTGATTTCCGCATTCAAGCCAGATTCAAATGAGGGCGCCGCCTGATGTTCTACCATATCGCAGACGCCTTTCAGTTCGAGGGTATCTGGAACCTGTTTCGTTACATCACCTTCCGCTCAGGCGCGGCGGTGATGACGGCGCTTGCCATCGGTCTGATCATCGGTCCGCGCATGATCGCCTGGCTGGCCTCGAAACAGGGCAAGGGGCAGCCGATCCGCGAGGATGGACCCGCGTCGCACCTGATTACCAAGCGCGGTACGCCGACCATGGGCGGCCTGATGATCCTGATCGCACTGACGGTCTCCACCTTGCTGTGGGCGCGGCTGGACAGCCTGTTCGTCTGGACCTGCCTGTTCGTCACGCTGGGTTTCGCGCTCATTGGGTTTTCCGACGATTACAACAAGGTGTCGAAGGGCAACCACAAGGGCGTATCGGGCAAAATGCGCCTGCTGCTGGAGTTCATCGTCGCTGGCGCGGCCTGCTGGATGATCGCGGACAAGACCGACACGACGCTCTATCTGCCCTTCTTCTCCTTCGGGCTTGAGATGGGGCCGTTCTATATCCTGTTCGCGGCGTTCATCGTCACGGGCTTCGGCAATGCGGTGAACCTGACCGACGGCCTTGATGGACTGGCGACCATGCCCGTCATCATTGCGGTCCTGACCTTCGCCCTGATCGCCTATATGGTCGGGAACACACGGTTTTCCGACTATCTTGGCATTCTCTATGTCGAGGACGCCGGAGAACTTGTGGTGTTCTGCATGGCCATCATCGGCGCGTGTCTGGCCTTCCTGTGGTACAACGCGCCGCCCGCCGCCGTCTTCATGGGCGACACGGGGTCGCTGGCGCTGGGCGGCGCGCTGGGCAGTGTGGCGGTCGTGACCAATCACGAGCTGGTGCTGCTGGTTGTCGGCGGGCTGTTCGTGCTGGAGACCGTCAGCGTCATCGTGCAGGTCGCCAGCTTCAAGATGACCGGTAGGCGCGTTTTCAGGATGGCACCCATCCATCATCATTTCGAGGCGATGGGCTGGGCGGAATCGACCGTCGTCATCCGTTTCTGGATCGTCTCCATCGTGCTGGCGCTGGCGGGACTTGCCACGCTGAAACTGCGGTGATTACGAGCGACGCCTTTGCCGGGAAGACCTATCATGTGCTGGGCCTGGCGCGCACGGGGTTGAGCGTCGTCGCGGCGCTGATCGATTCCGGTGCGACCGTCGCCGCCTGGGACGACCGCGAGGAGGCGCGCGCCGCCCTGCCGGAACGGGTGGCGCGGGTCGATCCAATGACCGCCGATCTGAGGGCGTATGACGCGCTGGTCGTGTCGCCCGGCGTTCCCCTCAATACGCATCCGCTGGCGAAGCGCGCGGCGGAGGCGGGGACTCCCGTCATCGGCGATATCGAACTGTTCGCGCAGGCGCGGGCCAGTCTGCCGCCGCACAAGGTCGTCGGGATTACCGGTACGAACGGCAAGTCGACGACGACGGCGCTGATCCATCATGTGCTGAAGGGGGCGGGTGTCCCTACGACGATGGGCGGCAATATCGGTCTGCCGATCCTGTCGCAAAAGCCTTTACCGGAGGGGGGCGTCTATGTGCTGGAACTATCCAGTTACCAGATCGACCTCACGCGGACCCTGCAATGCGATATCGCGATGCTGCTGAACATCTCCCCGGATCATCTGGACCGCTATGACAATGATGTCGATAAATACGCGGCTTCCAAGGCGCGGCTGTTCACCATGCTGGAACCGACCGGCAAGGCAGTGATTGCCGGATGGGATAGCTGGTCGCGCAAGATCGCCGAAGCGACCGCGGATCACGTGCGGCCCGTGAATACGGACCTGCTGGACCGGCAGGACGACTGGGGCGCGCTGGCTGGGCCGCATAACCGCGGGAACGCAGCGGCGGCGGTTGCGGCGCTGCGGGAGCTTGGCCTGCAGGATGAAGCGATCCTGTCCGGATTTTCCAGCTTCCCAGGCCTGCCGCACCGGATGGAGATATTGGGGACGCGGGGCGGGGTGCTTTACATCAATGACTCAAAGGCGACCAACGCGGAAAGCGCCGCGCCTGCGCTGGCGGCCTTCGAGAACATTCATTGGATCGCAGGCGGGCTGGCAAAGAGTGCCGATCTGGATGCCTGCGCGCCACAGCTGGGCAGGGTTGCCGCAGTCTATTTGATCGGTGATGCCGCGCCGGTATTTGGCGAAGCGTTGAGCGGGAAAGTGCCGCTGATCGTGCAATCGGGCACGCTGGAAAACGCGGTCGAGGCGGCGGCGGCGCGGGCGAGTGACGGCGATGTCGTACTGCTTTCGCCGGCGTGCGCCTCGTTCGATCAATATAAGGATTTCGAGGCGCGCGGAGACCATTTCCGCGCGCTGGTGGAGGGACTGCCCGCATGACCCTGTTCGGACGCGGCGACCGCAGTATCTGGGGGCGGTGGTACTGGACCATCGACCGCCCGCTACTGGGCATGATACTGGTGCTGATCGGCGCAGGGCTGGTCGCGGTTGCCGCTGCTTCACCCGCCGCGTCGCAGCGGCTGTCGGGTGCGGATTTCCGGTACGGCGACCTGTTTTTCCTGAAGCGTCAGGTGATGTGGGTGATGATTGGGCTTCCCCTGCTGATCGGCACATCCATGTTGCCGAAAGTCTGGGTAAAGCGGCTGGCCATTGTCGGCACAATCGGCGGCATCGTGGCGATGGGGCTGTTGCCGCTGATCGGCTCTGAGCGGAATGGTGCGGTGCGCTGGCTGGATTTTGGCGGCGTCGGCTTTCAGCCCTCGGAATTTCTAAAGCCGATGTTCGTGGTGGCGAGCGCGTGGATCCTGGCGCTGAAATTCGACGATCCGGACGTGCCCGCTATTCCGGCCTCCGGAGCCATCCTCATCCTGATCGCCGCACTGCTGATGATCCAACCGGATCTGGGGCAGACCGTACTTATCTCGGCCATCTGGCTGGCGCAGGCCTTTATTGCGGGACTAAGCATGATGGTCGTTGCCGTCATCGCCGGCGTCTGCCTGGTTGGCCTTGCGGTCGCCTATCTGTTCGTGCCGCATGTCACCAGCCGCATCGACCGCTTCTTCACCGGCGAGGGCGATAATTACCAGGTCGAACGCTCGCTGGACGCCATGCGCTCGGGCGGCCTGTTCGGCACGGGGCCGGGCGAGGGGCAGGCGAAATTCAGCCTGCCGGAACCGCATACCGACTATATCTTCGCGGTCATCGGCGAGGAGTTCGGCGTGATCGCCTGCTTCGCAATCGCGGCGCTGTTTATGGCGATCATCGTGCGGGTGGTGGTGCAGCTGTTCGAGGAGGAGGATCCGTTTGTGACGCTGGCGGCGTCCGGGCTGGTTTGCCAGCTGGGATTGCAGGCGTTCATCAACATGTCGGTCAGCATGAACCTGATGCCGTCGAAGGGCATGACGCTACCGTTCGTCAGTCATGGCGGGTCCAGCTTCGCCGCTCTGGCGCTGGGCACCGGAATGCTGCTGGCGCTGACGCGGCGCAACCGGTTTCTCAGCCGCTCGCGCGGGGAGCCGGCGCAGGTACAGGTCGCATGAGCGAAGGCCATGTCCTGATCGCGGCGGGCGGTACGGGCGGACATATGGTTCCGGCCCACGCCGTTGCGCGCGAGCTGGAGCGGCGCGGCTATCGCTGTTCCCTGATCACCGACGCGCGCGGGGCGAGGATTCCGGGGCTGTTCACGGGGAATGAGCGGCACATCATCGCGGCGGCCACGATCGGCCGCAATCCGCTGAAATGGCCGGGGGCGATGTGGAAGATCGCGAAAGGGCGGGCGCAGGCGGCGAAGATCATCGCCGACGACCGACCCGTCGCTGTGGTCGGCTTTGGCGGCTATCCCGTGCTGCCCGCCATGCTGTCCGCCGTCAAAGCAAATGTACCGACACTGATCCACGAGCAGAATGCCGTGCTGGGTCGGGTGAACCGTGTGCTGCAGGGGCGTGTGGACGGGATCGCGCTGAGCTTTGCGGAGACAAGTCAGCTGGGTCAGCCGGACAAGGCGACCCTGACAGGCAATCCGGTGCGCGATGACGTCGCGGCGTTGTCGGAGGCTGCTTATCCGCGGTTCGATGATATCGTGCCGCTGCGTGTGCTTGTGCTGGGCGGATCCCTAGGGGCGACCGTGCTGTCGGATGTGGTTCCCAGGGGTCTCGCCATGCTGCCCGATGCGCTGCGACAGAGGCTGCAGGTGAACCAGCAGGCCCGTGACGAGGATATCGCGGATGTCGCCGCCGCTTACCGGGAATCGGGCATTCCGGCGGAGCTCTGCACCTATATGGACGACGTACCGGGCGCACTGGCACGGGCGCATCTGTTCATCGGCAGGGCGGGGGCGTCGACCATCGCCGAGCTGACCGCCGCCGGTCGACCGGCCATTCTGATCCCGCTGCCGATTGCCACGGACGATCATCAAGCGGTGAATACGGAGGAGATGGTGCAGGTGGGCGGTGCGGTCATGCTGCGCCAGCCGCAATTCACTCCGAAGGCGCTGGCTGCTCAGATCGCGGCCATGGTCGCGCAGCCGGGCTCCCTGGGCAATGCGGCCGCGCGGGCGAAATCGGTGGGCCGTCCCGATGCCGCCGCGCGGGTCGCGGACCTTGCCGAAGCGCTGGCGGGCGGTAGGACACGCTCTGATACGAAGACGGAGAGCGTATGACCGAGAGATTTGAAGAGAAACGCGGACCTGCCCGCTTTTCCAAGGCACTGGGAACCATTCACTTTGTCGGCATTGGCGGCATCGGCATGTCCGGCATTGCCGAAGTCATGCACAACCTCGGTTATACGGTGCAAGGCAGCGACATCGCCGAAAGCGCCAAGGTCGAGGCGATGCGCGAGCTGGGGATCGACGTGCATATCGGTCACAGGCCGGAGAATGTGGACGGCGTCTCGGTGGTCGTCATCTCCACCGCCATCAAGCGCGGCAACCCCGAAGTCGACGCGGCGCTGGAAAAGCGCATTCCCGTCGTGCGCCGCGCGGAGATGCTGGCCGAACTGATGCGGCTGAAACAGAATGTCGCCGTCGCCGGTACGCATGGCAAAACCACGACAACCTCGATGGTTGCGGCGCTGCTCGATTCCGGCGGCATGGACCCGACCGTTATCAATGGCGGCATTATTAACGTCTACGGCACCAATGCGCGCGTTGGCACGTCCGACTGGATGGTGGTAGAGGCGGACGAGAGCGACGGGACGTTCCTGCGCCTGCCGCCGACTCTGGCGATCGTCACCAACATCGATCCGGAACATCTGGACCATTATGGCGATTTCGACGCCATCAAGAAGGCGTTCGTCGATTTTGTCGAGCATGTGCCTTTTTACGGCGCGGCGTTCCTGTGCATCGACGACAAGGATGTGCAGGCGATCCTGCCTCAGGTGCGCGACCGGCGCGTGGTTCCCTATGGCTTTGGCGCACAGGCGGATATTCGCGGCGACAACGTGCGGCCGGAGCCCGATGGCAACCGCTTCGACGTGATCGTGCGGAACCGCGACGGCGAGACCTACACAATTGAAAATCTGTTCCTGCCCATGCCGGGGCGGCACAATGTGCTGAATGCGCTGGGTGCGGTGGGCGTAGCGCTGGAGCTGGGGCTGACGGGCGAGGAAATTCGTGAGGGTTTCGCGCGCTTTGGCGGCGTGAAGCGGCGCTTCACCCGCGTCGGCGAGGTCGACGGGGCGTTTATCATCGACGATTATGGCCATCATCCGGTGGAAATCAGGGCCGTACTGCAGGCCGCGCGGGAGGCGGCGAAGGGCCGCGTAATCGCCGTCTGTCAGCCGCACCGCTACACGCGGCTGCGTGACCATTTCGAGGATTTCGCCACAGCGTTCAACGATGCCGATATCGTCTATGTGACGCCGGTTTACGAGGCGGGCGAGACGCCGATCGAGGGCATCACCTCGGACGCGCTGGTGGCGCGCTTGAAGGAGGCTGGGCATCGCCGGGTCGAAACCATCGCCGATGCGGAACATCTGGCGAAGACGCTGGCCGGTGTCATCGAGCCGGACGACCGTGTGATCTGCCTGGGGGCTGGCGACATCACCAAATGGGCGGCGGGTCTGGCCGATACGATCCGGCTGGCGCGGGCGGGAACGATCTGAAAATGACGGTCGCCACTCTTCCCGAGGTACGTGGCACGCTGGAGGCGGATGCTTCGCTGGCCAGCTTCATCTGGTTCCGCACCGGCGGTCCAGCGGAACATTTGTTCCGGCCTGCCGATGTGGAGGACTTGTCGGCATTTCTGCATGAACTTCCCACAGATGTGCCGGTCATGCCTGTGGGCGTTGGGTCCAATCTGATTGTCAGGTCGGGCGGTGTCCCGGGAGTAGTCGTGCGGCTGTCGAAGGCGATGGCGGAGATTGAGGTCGATGGCATGCGCATTCGGGCGGGCGGCGCGGCGATGGGGATCAGCGTGGCGTCCAAGGCGCGCGATGCCGGAATTGCGGGCCTGGAGTTTCTGCGCGGGATTCCCGGCACGGCGGGCGGCGCGGTGCGCATGAACGCCGGAGCCTATGGCAGCGAGGTCGCCGACTATCTGGTCGAGGCGACCGTCGTCCGGCGCGATGGGCGCGTGGAGGTTCTGTCCGCCGGGCAACTGGGTTTCAGTTATCGGCATTCAAATTTGTATAAAGGCGACGTCGTCGTCGAGGCCGTGTTCGAGGGGCGTCCGGGCGATCCCGCCACTATCAGCGCGCTTATGGATGAAATTCAAAAGCAGAGGGAGGCGTCGCAGCCGACACGCACCCAGACGGGTGGCTCCACCTTCAAGAATCCGGACGGCGGCAAGGCGTGGCGACTGGTCGATGCGGCAGGATGCCGAGGGCTGGAGATCGAGGGCGCTCAGGTCAGTGAGAAGCATACCAATTTTCTGATCAATACCGGCACGGCGACCGGCAACGCCATCGAAGCGCTGGGCGATGAAGTCCGCGCGCGGGTGAAGGCGCATTCCGGCGTCGAGCTGGAATGGGAAATCGAGCGGGTTGGCAAGCCATGAAAATCTGCGTCCTGATGGGCGGCTGGTCCGCCGAGCGCGAAGTGTCGCTGATGTCCGGCAGGGGCGTTGCGGAGGCGTGCCGCACGCTTGGCCATGAAACGGTCGAGGTGGATATGGACCGCGATGTCGCCGTGCGGCTAGCCGAAATCGCGCCGGATGTGGTGTTCAACGCGCTGCACGGCGTTCCCGGCGAGGACGGCACGGTGCAGGGAATGCTGGATCTGATGGGCGTGCCCTATACGCATAGCGGGGTGGCGACGTCGGTCGTCGCCATCGACAAGGAATTGACGAAGCAGGCGCTGGTCCCGCACGGAATCCGGATGCCGGTCGGCAAGGTCGTGAAGAGCGAAAGCCTGTATGACGCCGATCCGCTGCCGCGTCCTTATGTGCTGAAGCCGGTCAACGAGGGGTCGAGCGTCGGTATCGCCATCGTAACGGAAGAGTCGAACTATGGCGATCCGATCTCGCGCGATGTGCCAGGGCCGTGGCGGGATTTCGAGACTCTGCTGGCTGAGCCTTTTGTCGGTACGCGCGAACTGACCGTGGCCGTTCTGGGCGATGAGGCGCTGGGCGTGACCGAGTTGAAGCCAAAACACGGCTTTTACGATTACGCCGCGAAATATACCGATGGTCTGACCGTGCATGTCTGCCCCGCCGATCTGCCGGAGGATGTGACGGCGCGCGCCATGGCGGATGCCCTGCGCGCGCACCGGTTGCTCGGTTGTCGGGGCGTCAGCCGGTCGGATTACCGCTATGATGACGGCGCGGGGCCGGAGGGGCTGTGGCTGCTGGAGACCAATACCCAGCCGGGCATGACGCCGCTGAGCCTCGTCCCGGAGCAGGCGCAATATGCGGGGCTGTCCTATCCTGAACTGGTGCAAAGGATATTGGATGAAGCGCTGGAGGATCACGTGGCATGAGCGGCCGCGTCGTCCTGAAACGCGGACAGCGCCCGAGCGCGAGGCGCACGTCGAAGGCCGCGCCGAAACGTGCCGCGAACAGGCGC
>JBARZR010000042.1:0-12304 GCA_049650205.1 Pacificimonas sp.
CGATATCCTCGCCAGCACCCTTCACGGTGTTGCAGGCGGTCAGTGCCAGGCCGCAGATTGCGATGGCGGTCAGTGTTAATTTACGCATGATGTTCACTCCTTCTGGAACGATCTGTTCGGTTCCCTGTGGTGCGACTAGAACCGCGCAGGCACGAAACGGTTCCCATGCGTCCATCAACAGGGCATCGACAAAAACATGTCTGGAAAATGGTGAAGCCCGGTTCCAGCGCCTTTGGGGGGATATGGCGGGGAACCGGGCTTCTAGAGTGAGATAGCAAGAGCGGGGGGATGTCATTCGCTATCTGGCAGGAGAACGACCCTCTCTTGAAGTGGTTCCCGGCCATTAAGTTTTTTTTCCGATTATTTTCATGCGGAATATGCACCTGCAGAATATTCTCGCTCCGGAACGCCGTGTGCTCCTCGCGGGTTGAAGGCCGGACACCTTAGGAGCAGGAGCCCGATCATGGCCAAACCGCCGAAAACCCCGCCACAGGACAAGGCCGACAAAAGAGCCCCGAAGAGCGAAGAACTGAAAAAGGAAGAGGCGCACCCAGCCGAAACGCTCAAGGACATGACCGAGAAAGAAAAGGGCCTGCCGCCAGGGTCCAAAACCAGCTGGAACTAGGATCGGATTTTCTGGACGAGTTCCTCCCTTGATGACAAGATGTGTATCAAAGGGGGGGACTAGGTCATCAGTATCGCCGAATTTCTGCTCGCCAGTGAGAATTACGCCTTTTCGGGCGCGCTGATCCTGATGATCCTTATCGGCCTGTTGGAAGCGGCGGGCCTAGGCGTCGACGCTGCCGATATCGACATCGACTTGGATGCGGACGGCGATGCCGACCTGGACGCAGGCGGCGTGACTTTCCTCAGCTGGCTTGGCGTCGGGCGTGTGCCCATCCTCGTCTTCTTCGTCGTTCTCCTGACGACGTTCGCGCTGACCGGGCTGACCGGCCAGCGGGTTCTGCAGATTCTGACCGGTGCGCTCGCGCCGATCTGGCTGGCGGGGCCTTTGGCGTTCATCGCCGCCCTGCCGCTCACATCTTGGTCGGTCGCCGCCGTTGCGCGCATCATGCCGCGTGACGAGACCACCGCCATTTCCGTCGACGAACTGATCGGCCGCTATGCCACCGTCACGATCGGCCGCGCCGCCGCCGGTTCTCCTTCCCGCGCCAGCGTCACGGACCGGCACGGCCATGTCCATCATGTCATGGTCGAACCCGATTCCAACAGTGACGATGCACACGCGGGCGAACGCCTGCTGCTGACCAGTCGCGAGGGCGACCTGTTCAAGGGCCTGCTGGATGTGTCGACCCGTTTACCTTCCACGTCCTCATTTGTTTAATGCCTGAAGGGGCAGACAGACGTCATGAACCAGCTAATCGAACTCGCGATTCCCATCGGTATCGCCTTTGTCGCCATCGTCATCATTTTCGTCATGGTTGCCCGCCTTTATCAGCGCGCGACCAAGGAAATCGCTTATGTCCGCACTGGCATGGGCGGCGAAAAGGTCGTGATGAATGGTGGCGCGCTGATCCTGCCCGTTCTGCACGAGACGATGCCGGTCAACATGAACACGGTACGGCTGGCGGTGGAGCGCAAGAATTCCGACGCGCTGATCACCGCCGACCGGATGCGCATCGACGTCAAGGCGGAATTCTATGTGCGCGTGAAACCTGACGCCGGATCCATAGGGGTCGCCGCACAGACTCTCGGCCTGCGCACCATGCGCCCAGATGCGCTGAAGGAGCTGGTCGAGGGCAAGTTCGTCGACGCCCTCCGTTCGGTCGCCTCCGGCATGACGATGAATCATCTGCACGAACAGCGCGCCGATTTCGTGCAGAAGGTGCAGCAGGTGTCCTCCGCCGACCTCGCGATGAACGGGTTGGAGCTGGAATCCGTATCGCTGACCGGGCTCGACCAGACCGCGATCGAGCATTTCAACGCGAACAACGCCTTCGACGCCGAGGGCTTGACCCGCCTGACCGAGCAGATCGAACTGCGCCGCAAGGCCCGCAACGACATCGAACAGGAAACCCGCGTCCAGATCGAGGAAAAGAACCTCAACGCCGAGCAGCGCAGCCTGCAATTCGAGCGCGACACCGAATACGCCAAGCTGGAGCAGCAGCGCGAGGTCGAGATCCGCCGCGCCGCGCAGATGGCCGAAATCGAGCGCGAGCAGGCCGAGCGGGAACGCGAGGCCAAGCAGGCGCAGATCGACGCGAAGCGCGATGTCGATTCCTCCCAGATCGAAGCCGACCGGCAGGTTCGAGAGCGCAAGATCGAGCAGGAAAAGGTGCTGGAAATCGCCCGCCAGGACCAGCAGATCGCCGTGCAGAACAAGAGCCGTGAGGAAAGCCAGGCCAAGGCCGAAGCCGACCGCGCGCGCGCCGAGGCGGTCGCCGCCGAAGAGCAGGTCGTCACTTCCCGCGAGGGCGAGATCGCCGAGCGTCAGAAACGTATCGAACTGATCGAGGCCAGTCGTGAGGCTGAGCGCGCCGCCATCGGCATCAAGGTACAGGCCGACGCCGAGAAGGTCGCGGCCGCCGACCGTGCCGAAGCCGCGCGTTTGGACGCGCAAGGCGCAGCCGACGCCGAGAAGCTGCGCGCGGAGGCGGACCGTGTCCGCTTCGAGGTCGAGGCCGAGGGCAAGCGCGCCGTCAACGAGGCGCTTAACATCCTGTCGTCCGAACAGGTCGGGTTGCAGACCAAACTCGCCCTTCTCGACGCCCTGCCGGAAGTCATCCGCGAAGCCGCCAGGCCGATGGAAGCTATCGACAGCATCAAGATCATGCAGGTCGGCGGACTGACCGGCGAAACCGGTGTCCATGTCGGTCCGGCGGGAAGCAGCGGTTCCGGCGAAGGTGCAGGCGGCAACCTCGCCAGCTCCGCCGTTCAGGCCGCGCTCAAATACCGCGCGCAGGCCCCCATAGTGGACGGACTGATGAAGGAGCTCGGTTTCGAAGGCGGATCGCTGGAGGGTCTGGTGAACAGTGCCGTCGCGGCGGAAACCGATATGTCCGCGGGCGCCGCGTCCGCGTCCGATTTGGTGTCGAAGCAAAAGGGCAAAACCAGCTGATTGCCGCCCCTTCGTTAAGGGAGGGGAAATTCATGCCCCTCCCGCGCTAACCTCCTCGAAAGAGGAGCGCGCACATGGACTTTTCCCTTCCCGACGACCTGACCGCCTATCTGGGGGAACTCGACGCCTTCATCGCAGCGGAGATCACGCCACTGGTCGAGGCGGAGGACAATATCCGCTTCTTCGACCACCGCCGCGAATATGCGCGGACGGACTTCGAAAATCAGGGTCTGCCGCGTCCGGAATGGGAAGCCCTGATGCGGGCGGCGACGAAGCGCGCCGACGCCGCCGGGCACTGGCGTTTCTCCGCGCCAGAGAAATATGGCGGCAAGGACGGCTCGAACCTGTGGATGGCCGTGATCCGCGAACATTTCGCAGCGCAGGGGCTTGGCCTTCACAACGATCTGCAAAGCGAACATTCGATCGTCGGCAATTTTCCTTTCGTCGAAATGTACGAACAGTTCGGGACGGACGCTCAGAAGGAGGAGTTCATCCTGGGCGGCTTTTCCGGCGAGCGGCGCGTATCCTTCGGTCTGACCGAGCCCGACCATGGCAGCGACGCGACGCACATGGAAACGCGCGGAGTTCCGGAAACGCGGGACGGCGTCGACGGCTACGTGCTGAATGGCCGAAAGATGTGGATTACCGGAATGCACCACGCGACGCACTGCGCGGTCTTTGCGCGCACGTCGGGCGAGGATGGCGATGCGCGCGGGATCAGCTGTTTCCTGACGCCCGCCGACCGAATCGACGTCGAGGATTATATCTGGACCTTCAACATGCCGACGGACCATCCCCGGCTGACCATCAAGGACGTCTGGGTTCCGGAATCCGCCCTCCTCGGCCCCCTTGGCGGCGGTCTGGCGCTGGCGCAGAGTTTCGTACATCAGAACCGTATCCGGCAAGCGGCATCATCATTGGGCGCGGCGGTTTACTGTATCGAGGAAAGCGTCCGCTACGCGCGCGAGCGAAAGCCGTTCGGCGAGGAACTGGCGAAGAACCAGGCTATCCAGTTTCCCTTGGTTGAACTGGCAACACAGGCGGAAATGCTACGCTGGCTGATCCGCAAGACGGCTTGGGACATGGACAATATGGACCATAAGAAGATCGAGAAGACGATTTCCGACAAGGTCAGCATGTGCAACTACTGGGCGAACCGCCTGTGCTGCGAGGCCGCCGACCGCGCGATGCAGGTGCATGGCGGCATCGGCTACAGCCGCGAAAAACCCTTCGAGCACATCTACCGCCACCACCGCCGCTACCGCATCACGGAAGGCGCGGAGGAAATCCAGATGCGCAAGGTGGCGGCCTATCTGTTCGGCTATCTGGGGCCGAGACGGGGTGATTACGGCTGACGCGCGCCATCAAAAAATCGTCATCCTCGCGAATGCGGGGATCCAGTGGCAGGCGCAGAACCGAAAATGGCGAAACCGGTTTTAACTCTGGATTCCCGCCTCCGCGGGAATGACGATCATTGGATAGAGCCAGCCCTACCCCGAAATATCTTTCCCGGCAGTCTCCGGCAGGAAAAACATTGTCGTCACCAACGCCACGCTGACGATCACGAACGTGTACCACAGCCCGGCGAACACCGCACCCGTCTGCACGACGATCAGTTGCGACACGAAGGGCAGCAACCCGCCGAACACGCCTGTGCCGATATGATAGGGAATGGACATGGACGTATAGCGTATGCGGGCCGGGAACAGCTCCACCAATATGGCCGCCACCGGGCCATATGTGGCCGCGCTCAGCAGGCTGAGAATGATGATCCCGAACAGCACCGTGCCATCGCTGCGCGCTTCGGGGTCGGACCTTTCTGGATAACCCGCCGCGCCGACCGCGTCGGCAAAGCCTTGCGGATCGAAGTTCAGAAAGCGGATGTCGGCAACCTCGACCGAAAACGGGCCGTCCGTCCGCGAAAAGTCGATACCGCTACCCACAAACCATTCCAGACTGCGGGCGCATTCGGTCGCCTGCACATCCGAGAGGGCGTCGTAACCACAATCGTCCGGTACGGAAATCGTCACCGGATTGTTTGCCATGGCCTCGGCCAGCGCCGGGTTCGCCGCCCCGGCGATCATCTGGTAAAGCGGGAACAGTAACGCCAGCGTCAGCGCATAGCCGGTGATCATGACCTTGCGCCTGCCGACCTTGTCCGACAGCCAGCCGAAAAAGACGAAGGCGGGCGCCGCGACGATGACGCCGTAAGCGATCAGTTCGCGGGCATCGGCTTCCGACACTTTCGACGTCGATTGCAGGAAATAGAGCGTGTAGAATTGCGCATTGTACCAGATGACCGTCAGGCCCGCCGCGATACCGAACAGCGCGACCAGGATCAGTTTGACATTGGTCCAGCTTTCGAAACTTTCCTTTAGCGGGTTGGCCGCGTTGCGCCCCGCCGCCTTCATCTTCTGAAAAACCGGGCTTTCGTTCAGTTTCAGCCGGATCCACAGCGAAATCGCCAGCAGCAGCAGCGAGATCAGGAACGGCACGCGCCAGCCCCAGATTACGAATTCCTCTTCGCCAACGATGGCGGTCGTGCCGATGACCACGCCCAGCGCCAGCAGGAAACCGACCGACACCGACGCCTGGATGAAACCGGTGTAGAACCCGCGCCGGTTTCGCGGCGCATGTTCGGCGACATAAATCGCCGCGCCGCCATATTCTCCGCCCAGCGCAAGGCCTTGGATAACGCGCAGGACCACGAGTAAAATGGGCGCAACGACGCCGATCTGCGCATGGGTCGGCAACAGCCCGATACAGGCCGTTGCCAGTCCCATCAGCGTGATGGTCACGAGAAAGGTGTATTTGCGCCCGACCTTGTCGCCGAGATAGCCGAAGATGACGGCGCCGATCGGACGGACGAGGAAACCGACGGCGAAGGTGGCGAGACTGAGCAGGAACGCCAGCGTGGCGCTTTCCACCTGCGCGAAGAACAGCCGCCCAAGAAGCGCCGCCAGCGTGCCGTAAACGAAGAAATCATACCATTCGAACACGGTGCCCAGTGAGGACGCCGTGATGACCAGCCGGTCCCGCTGCGGATCGAATTCGACCTCTTCGTCCGCTGCCACCGTCTCGCTCATGCTTCGCTCCCCAATCTTCGCCGTTCCGTTAGCAGGTGCATCGAGGCGCGGCAAAACCTTGCAAACACACATCGTGTGCTGCCATGATCAAACGGGGCAAAGTGAGGGAAAACCGGTATATGGACGATGTCCACAACAGCTATGGCGAGCGCGACTTCCTGACCCGTTCGGTCAGCTGGTTCCTGCTGAAGACTCGGTTGGTCAAACGGCAGTTCGGCGGCGAAGGCTTCGATGCGCGCGTTGCGAAGGCGCAGCGGAACATACCGCCCGTGCCCGGCAAGGCGATGCGGCGCGATCTGGATGTCACACAATCCACCACCGACGGCCGCACGGTCTGGCGCGTCGCACCGCGCGGAACGCCAAGTGCCGAAGTCCTCTATTTCCATGGCGGCGGCTATGTCTATCCGATCGCCGCCGTCCACTGGACCTTCATCGCGCGCATGGCGAAGCTGCACGGCATCGCCTTCACCGTGCCCTTCTACCCGCTTGCCCCCGCATCGGACGCCGAGCAAACGACCGCTTTCGCGCTCGACATCTACAGGAACATGGCCAAAACCGTATCGCCGATCCTGATGGGTGACAGCGCGGGCGCGGGACTGGCGCTCGCCGTTACCCAGCTGGCGAAGGCGGACGGCCTGTCCGCGCCCGTCGCGCTGTGCCTGATCTGCCCCTATCTGGACGCTGTGCCGACCGACGCGGACCAACAGGAAATCGAGGCGCGTGATCCGCTGCTCACTTTGTCTGGCGTCCGGAAATGCGGTGAGAGCTATGCCGGTGATCTGCCTGTTGAACACCCGCTATGCAGTCCAATCAACGGCGACCTGTCAGACCTGCCGCCGACGCTCGTTTATGGCGGCGGAGACGATATCCTCGTGACCGATGCCCGGCGACTGAAGGAAAAGGTGCCGGACATCGACTACCGCGAAGGACCGGGGCTGATGCACATCTGGCCAGTCTTCTTCTTTCGCGAATCCCGCCTGGCGCAGGACGAAATCGGTGTCTTCGCGCGGAAGCATGGATCAGAAGGATAGCGTCCGGGCTCCCGGTTTCACTGCCATGCGCTTGCCGACCTGCGCCAGGCGGCTGCGCGTCTTGATCGTATCCACATAAACCCAGTCGCAGCTCGCTGCCTCCGCGCTCAAGCGAACGACGCCATAGCCTCTTCGTGATGTGTCGGCCCATTTCAACTCCGGCGAAGACCCGATCAGCGCTGAAGCAACCACGCCTGGATCGGTTTTCGTGAAATAGGCCTCGAACCCCGGAGAAGTCACCGATGAAACGGCAAATTCCACTCCCGCCGCCGCGCCGTCCTCGGCCAAATCGAAGGCCCAGCTGTTGTGGCTGTCGCCCGCCAGCACGACCAGATTGGCACCCACAGCCTGCGCTCCGGCCAGCAGCCGCGACCGCGCCGCCGGATAGCCGCCCCAGGCGTCGAGATTGGACGGGATACCGACTTTCGAAAGCGCCAGCGCCGCCGACACCCGGTCCCGAATGAAGGCGGGCGCGGCGGGATCGATCCATTCCGTCGTCGCCGCCGGCGTCAGGGCCGACCCCATCACCACCTGCTGGCCCAGCAACTGCCAGGGCTTCTTCGCCGCGACGGAGCGCTCCAGCTCCGCCTGCACCCAGGCCTCCTGTTTCCGTCCCAGCAACGTGCGGTCAGGATCGCGGTAATCCTGCTCGACCAGCCGTTTCAGTCCCGCTTCGAACCCGCCCGCCTCCTTGGCGATGGCGGCGATATCCAGCTGCTCGTCGCGCCCCTCGATGCGGGTATCGACCCGCAGCAGCGTGGCGAGGTCGCCGATATCATAGCTGGCATAGGGATCGTCGCTGACCGGCATCCAGTGGCGATAAGCCGCCTTGGCGACCGCTTTGCGCGCCTCCCAGTCGCCCTCGTCAGGCTGATGGTTCTGCGCGCCGCCCGTCCAGGCGTCGTTGGTGATCTCATGATCGTCCCACATGGCGACCATGGGCAGCGTCTGGTGAAGTCGCTGCAGGTCGCGGTCGGCGCGGTAAGCCGCACAGCGGCGGTGGTAATCGTCCAGCGTGACGATCTCATGCGCCGGGTCGATGGTGCGGCCCGCCACGGTCTGTTCGGCGGACGGATAGGTGCCAATGGGATATTCGTAAAAATAGTCGCCCAGATGCACCGCCAGATGCACATCGTCCCGCTCGGCCGCGTGCGCATAGGCGTTGAAATAGCCGAATGGCAGATTGGAGCAGGAAAAGACCGCCATGGCGAATGGGTCCGTGCCGCCCTCGGGCAATGTTCGGGTGCGGCCGGTCTGGGAAACTTCGCCGGATGGCGCGCGGAAGCGGAAGTAATACCAGGTCGCCGGATCGAGGCCGTCCAGCACCGCCTTCGCACAATGCCCTGTTGCTTCGCTGGCGGTCGCCTCTCCCGTCGCGGCGATGCGCCCGAAGCCGGCATCGGCGGCCAGCTCGACGGACAGTGTCGTCATATCGCCGCTACTAACATAGCGTGTCCACAGCAGGATGGAGCCCGCCGACGGTTCGCCACTGGCGACGCCATGCGTAAAGCCTTTTCCCGTCGTCGCCGCGAGCAGGCCGGACGGCGCGCCGACAAGCGCCAGGCCCGCGCTGGCGACAAGAAAATGGCGGCGGCGAAGTTCGAGGTTCATATTGCTTTCCCCATATTGTCCGGCGCATGTTAGACCGCGCCTGTGACAGACACGCTACGCCCGATCCTTTTTGCCCGCTATCCCGAAGCTAATAGGTGCAAGACCCGCCTGATCCCCGCGCTGGGTGCGGAGGATGCGGCGGACATGCACCGGCGGCTTGTGGAGCGCAGCGTCACACGGCTTCACATCCTGCAGCCGGTTCTCGCATATACGGGAGCCGGAAAAACGGCGTTCCGACAGTGGCTCGGTGCCGACATATCCCTGAAACCGCAAATAGATGGCGATCTGGGAACGCGGATGCTGGCCGCGATGACGCCCGGCCCGGCCATCGTGGTCGGCAGCGATATTCCCGATATCAGCGCGGACTCCGTACGGCAGGCAATGACGCTGCTGGAGTCTCATGATGTCGTTCTTGGTCCTGCCGAGGATGGCGGTTTCTGGCTCATCGGTCTCGCCACTCCCGACCGGCGGCTGTTCGAGGGTGTCGAATGGGGCGGTGGGAATGTATTGGGCCGGGTAGTCGCGAACGCCCAGGCGCTCTGCCTTTCGACGGCATTCGCGGAAACTCTGGCCGATCTCGATCGTCCGGAGGACCTGGCGCGCTGGCCGGACCTGGCGACCTGATGCGCTTCTCGGTCGTCATTCCGGCATTGAACGAGGCTGAGAACATCGCGGCCTGCATCGCGTCGGCAAAGGGCGCGCAGGTAATCGTCACGGACGGCGGCAGCGGCGATGCTACCATTGACATTGCCCGCAACCACGGTGCCGACATTATCGTTGGGACGGGCGGACGCGGCGCGCAGCAAAATGCGGGCGCGGGGCATGCGGACGGGAACGCGCTGCTGTTCCTGCATGCCGACACGGTCCTGCCGACGGGATGGCGGGCGGCGGCGGAACGTCTGCTTGCGAGGCCGGAAGTGGCCGTCGGCGCATTTTCGCTGTCGATCCGCGACGCCCGCAACCGCGAGGCCATCATCGCAGGCGGCGCGAACCTCCGCAGCCGTCTGCTTTCCCTGCCCTATGGCGATCAGGCGCTGTTTCTGCGGCGCGAGACATTCGACCGGCTTGGCGGATTTAACCCGTTGCCCGTCATGGAGGATTTCGACCTGGTGCACCGGGCGCGGAAACTGGGCGAAGTGAAGACCCTGCCGCAGACGGTGACGACGTCGAACCGGCGCTGGCGGCGGGTCGGGGCGCTTCGCACGCTGTTGATCAATCAGGCCATGCTGGCGGGCTGGGCGATGGACGTGCCGCCGGAGCGGCTGGCGCGATTTTACGGGAGGGTGCGCTGATGGCGAGGATGCGGAAAAAGGGCGACCTGCCGTCAAAGACCTGCCCCGTTTGCAAGCGGCCGTTCAACTGGCGGAAGAAATGGGCGCGCGACTGGGAAAATGTGGTATATTGCAGCGAGAAATGTCGTCGAAGCGGCAAGGGAGACTAGGATCATGGCCACGCAACTGAAGACGCCGGACGACGTTCGTTCGCAGGTTTCCGAGGAGGAATGGGCGGTCCGGGTGGACTTGGCCGCGGCCTACCGTCTGGTCGCGCTTTATGGCTGGGACGACCTGATCTTCACGCACCTGTCGGCGCGGGTGCCGGGACCGGAGCATCACTTCCTGATCAACCCCTATAATTTGATGTTCGAGGAGATTACGGCGTCCTCGCTCGTCAAGATCGACACCGATGGACAGCCGGTCATGGAAACGCCCTACATGACGAACGCGGCGGGCTTCACCATACATTCGGCGATCCACATGGCACGCGACGACGCCCATGCCGTGCTGCACCTTCATACGCCGCACGGGCAAGCGGTCTCGGCGATGGCGTCCGGCCTGCTGCCGCATACGCAGACGGCCATGATCGCGCTGCACAATGTCGCCTACCACAAATATGAGGGCATCGCGACCGACCTGGAGGAGCGCGAGCGGCTGGTCGAGGATATCGGCGACAAGCACGCCCTGATCCTGAGGAACCATGGCACGCTGACGGTGGGCGAGACGGTGGCCGACGCTTTCCTGCGCATGTATTTCCTTGAGCGGGCCTGCGAGACGCAGGTGCACATGCTGTCGGCAGGACGCGCAAACCTCAACGAGCCGCCAAAGGGCACGCCGGAAAAGGTCGCCGGACAGACCGCGCCGCAGAATATGGCGATGGTCAGCCAGCATCTGGCGTGGCCGGCGCTTCTGCGGAAGCTGGACCGGATCGATCCGGGGTTCCGGGACTAAGCCGACCATCGTCATTCCGGCGCAGGCCGGAATCCAGTCCCCATGCCGACATAGCGATAATGTTGAAGGGCCGGGACTGGACCCCGCCCTACCGCGGGGTGACGTGTTTGTGGGTTAGGATTCAATGCCCCGGCACTTCGAACAGGCCCGCCGCGCCCATGCCGCCTGCGGTGCACATGCTGACGACGACCCAGCGCTCGCCGCGCCGCCGCGCCTCAAGCAGCACCGAACCCAGCAGACGGCTGCCCGACATGCCGAACGGATGCCCGATGGCGATGGCGCCGCCGTTGACGTTCAGCCGGTCGTGGTCGATGCCGAGCTTCCGCTGGCAGTAGAGCGCTTGCGATGCGAAGGCCTCGTTGATCTCGAACAGGCCGATATCGGCCACAGTCAGCCCGGCGCGGTCCAGCAGTTTCGGAATGGCGAAAACCGGGCCGATGCCCATTTCCTCCGGTTTGCAGCCTGCGACCTGGAAGCCGCGATAGATGCCGAGCACATTGCGCCCTTCCGCCTTTGCCATGTCGTGATCCATGACGATTTGCGCCGCCGCGCCGTCGGATAGCTGGCTGGCATTGCCTGCGGTCACATATTTGCCCTCGGCGATGACGTCACCGCCCGACCAGACGGGCTTCAGGTTTGAGAGGATTTCCTTCGTCGTGCCGGGACGGATGCCCTCGTCGGCGGTGACGGTCACCTCCTCGGTCCCGGTTTCGGTGCCGTCCTTCGCATAGAGTTTCTTCGTGACCGTGATCGGCACGATTTCCTCGCCAAGCCGTCCCGCTTCGGTCGCGGCCTCGGCGCGCTGCTGGCTGATGGCGGCGAATTCGTCCTGGTCTTCGCGCGACACACCATAGCGCTCGGCGACGATTTCCGCCGTCTCGATCATCGCCATATAGGCGTGTTCCTGCTCCGCCAGCACGCTCTTGTTCGGATAGCGCGGCGCGTCCTTTGTCACCGTCCAGCTGATCGATTCCATGCCGCCCGCCAGCGCCACGTCGATGTCGCCCGCGACAATCGAGCGCGCGGCCAGCGCGACGCTGTTGAGGCCGGAGCCACATTTCCGGTCCAATGTGAAGCCCGGCACCTCGACGGGAAACCCCGCCGCCAGCGCGCACATCCGGCCCGCGTTCGCGCCCTGCGTGCCCCACTGGTTGCCGACGCCCCAGAACACGTCGTCGATGCGCGCGGCTTCTATCCCGGCGCGGGTGACGGCGGCGTTCATGACATGCGCACCCAGTACGGTCGCTTCGGTCGCGTTGAACGCGCCGCGAT
>JBARZR010000043.1:0-3195 GCA_049650205.1 Pacificimonas sp.
AGGCCGGGAATTCTGCTCTGGTCCAAAAAAACCACATACGCAAATTTAAGGTTGACTAGCGAACCGGTCGCCTTTATAAGGATGCCACAGTGAAAAATTGTTCCTCCGGCCGGATGGGTTGGAGGAAAGGAAAATGGGCGCTTCCCCAGCCGGGGTGGCGCCCGTTTGCGCAAGGGCGTCATGCAGTGCGGGCGGGAGACGTGGAATGGCGGTTTCGAAACGCGACCCGCAGCGTCAGCACAAGCAGCGCAGGGAAGCGCGGGAACGCGAGCTCGACGATCTTCGCTTCAAGCTGGAAAAGGCGGCCATGATCCGTGCGACCAAGGGTGTCGAGGTCGAAAAGGCCAAGGGCGGTGGCGGCAAGGATGGCGGCACGTACACGGTAACCGAATATCCCGAATTGAACCAGTTGCTGAAGATGCTGCAGGCGCGCGACACCGAGCGGTCGAAAATCGAGGCCATGAAGCTGCAGGCCGAACTGGAGCGGGACCGGCTGCGCGCGGCGAAGGGCGACGTGGCTGCAGATAACGGGGATATGAAGGCCGGCTCGCTGGAAGCGCTGCAGGCGCGGCGGGCGCACCAGGCGGGCGTGCGGGCGCATCTGGAGGCGCTGCTGGACGAGGTCGAGACGGCGGACCTGACCCCTGCGGCAGAAGATGCGGGTGCGGACGGCCTCGTGGAGATGACGATCGGGGAGGAGGCGGACGATGAGGGAACGTGCGGTCACGATCCGCCGGGCGCGGCGGGAAGCGCTGTCGCTGACCGGGCGATTGCTCGCGCTGCCACCAGCGAAACAGGCCTGGGTCGTGAAGCGGTTGTCGAAGGCGGATCTGGAGGCGCTGGACCTGGACTGGATCGCGATGGCGCGGCCGGGGCAGATGTGGCCGGACCCGGCGGCGGCGATGTGGATGATGCTGGCGGGGCGCGGCTATGGCAAGACGCGCGCCGGGAGTGAATGGGTCCGGCATGTTGCGGAAACCGTGATCGACGCGCGCATCGCCCTGGTGGGCGCGACGGAAGCGGATGTCAGGAAGGTGATGATCGAGGGCGCGTCCGGCCTGATGACGCTGGCCGAACCGATGTTCCGACCGACATATTATCCGTCCCGGGGTGAACTGAAATGGTCGGCAACGGGCGCGGTGGCGACGGTGTATTCCGCAGAAGCCGCGAATTCCCTGCGCGGGCCGGAGCATCATGCGGCGTGGGGCGACGAGTTCGCCAAATGGACGCGCGGCGAGGAGGCGCTGGCGAATCTGCGCATGGGGCTGCGGCTGGGGGATGCGCCGAAACTGTTGCTGACCACGACGCCGAAACCGTCGCGGATGCTGGCGGGCTTGATAACCGATCCCGCGATGACGGTGACGCGCGGATCGACGTTCGACAATGACGTGCTGCCACAGAGTTTTCTGGATGCGATGCACCGTGATTATGGCGGTACGCGGCGCGGGCGGCAGGAACTGGACGGGGAATATCTGGAAGATGTCGAAGGCGCGCTTTTCGTGCGCGGCTGGTTCGAGGCGGGACGCGTCAGGCAGCCGCCGTGCGCGCTCACCCGGACGGTGATCGGCGTCGATCCCGAAGCGGGCGGCGGCGCGGAATGCGGTATCGCGGTGACCGCGAAGGGCGCGGACGGACGCGCCTATGTGCTGGAAGATGCGAGCATGGCCCCGCGCTCGCCCGCCGACTGGGCGCGGGCGGTGCGGGCCGCGCATGACCGATATGCGGCGGACCGGATCGTTGTGGAGATCAACATGGGCGGCGCGATGGTCGCCGAAGTGCTGGAGGCGGGCGGCGCGAGATTGCCGCTGAAGACGGTGACGGCCACGGCCTCGAAGGCGCGGCGGGCGGAACCGGTGAGTTCGCTCTATGAGCGCGGCCTGGTCGCGCATGTCGGGGTATTTCCAGAGCTGGAGGATCAGCTGGCGGGCTTTACCATGGGCGGGGGCTATGAAGGCGGCGGATCGCCGGACCGGGCCGACGCGCTGGTCTGGGCGCTGACGGAACTGATGCTGGGCGCGAAGACGGCGGGACCGAAAGTGCGGGTGTTGTGAACGAAAAAGGGGCCGCACCTTTCGGTACGACCCCTGATCCTGCGTGACGTAGTCTTGATTTATTTGCGGCGGCGGGCTGCGCCGAGACCGAGGAGGCCGAGGCCCAGCAGGCCGAGCGCGGCAGGCGCGGGCACGGGGGCCGCGTCGGCCAGCGTGAAGACGAGGTTGTCGAAGACGAGACCGTCAGAGCCGTTACCGGTGCGCGGCTGGAACAGGCGGACCTCGCGGAGGCCATCCAGCGTCAGGCTAAGCGTGGCGAAGCTGTCGTCGTCATTGCTGGATGTCGTGCCCTCGAACTGGTCCGCACCCAGGAACGTACCGGAGACGTCATAGCCTTCGGCGCGTGCGCCGTTGGAGCCAACGTCGAGCGCGGCAATGGAGAAGGACGTTACGTTATCGCTGAAATTGAGGACGATGGCATCGTCCTCACCAAAGAAGACGCCGGACGACGTGGAACGGATGTCAACCGTACCGCTGCCGCCGGTACGACCGGACGTATTGGCGAAGCTGGCGTTCAGGAAGCCGACGCCGTCGCCCGCGTAGAAGGTGCCCACGGGCGTGCCGGGGGTGCCGTCCTCGAAATCGATGCTGGCCATGGCACTGGCCGACGCGGCCATGCCGAGTGCGGTAGCTGCGGCGATTGCGAACTTGATGGACATGGATGCTCCTGTGCGACTGAATTTCGTTTCGGCGTTAACCATGCAAGTCGCGGGCCAGTTCGCTAAACCAAGGATTTCATTAGAGAGTGCGAATTGCGCTTTTTCAAAGTGTAAATTCCACCGACACTAGGGAGACTGATCCATGTTCAACTGGCTGTCCCGCAAGGGGGAGCGGACGGCGTCCGCGCGCTATCCGCTGGCGTTTCTGCGGGATCTGACGACGTCTGACGGGGATGTTCCGCGTGGCTATGAAGCCAGGGCGCGGGCGGCGCTGTGCGAAAATCCGGTGGCGGCACGGGCGGTGCGGCTGGTCGCGGAGGCCGCGGGGGCCGCGGACCTGCTGATCGAGACGGGTGCGCCAGAGGATGCCGATGCGCTGAGCGCCCTTCTGGCCGCGCCCAACCCGCGACTGTCGGGAGCGGCGTTCCTCGAGCGGATCGCGGCGCATCTGGTGCTGCATGGCAATGCCTATGTGCAGGCCGCCG
>JBARZR010000044.1:0-12268 GCA_049650205.1 Pacificimonas sp.
GGTTGGGACGCATAGCCTTGAACCAAAAAATCGTCATTCCCGCGCAGGCGGGAATCCATTCATGCTAAATGGCGAAATGCAATGCGCGAAGCCTATGTCTATATCCTAAGCAAGGGCCGCCACGGCAGCCTGTACATAGGCGTCACGACCGATCTCGACCGCCGAATTAGCGAACATCGCCTGAAGCTCATTCCGGGCCACGCAAGTAAACACGATATCACTCGCCTGGTCCACATCGAAACCTTCGGCGATATCCGCGACGCCATTACGCGGGAAAAACGTCTGAAAAAGTGGAACCGTGACTGGAAGGTCCGCCTGATCGAGGAGCAGAACCCACATTGGGAAGATCTGGCAATTTCGCTTCTTGAAATGCCGCACGTAAGCCAAAAAACCTAGCACGAATGGATTCCCGCCTTTGCGGGAATGACAGTATTTGTTCTGAACTGTACTCCTCCACCATTGTCATTCCCGCAAAGGCGGGAATCCATTCGTGCTAAATCTCACCATTTCCACACAATCTCGTCACAGGAGAACAAAAAAGGAACTTTCCGCTTGCGCGAGGAGAACAAAGGCGGTACGTCCGACTCATGTTGAACGGCCGTGAAGGCCCAGCTAGGGAGTTCGGAACGATGGCAGCAGCATTGAAGGTAGTAGAGACCGGTATGGACAAGCAGAAGGCGCTCGACGCCGCCCTTGCGCAGATCGACCGTGCATTTGGCAAGGGCTCCGCGATGAAGCTCGGCCAGCAGGAGAAGGTCGAGGTCGAGGCGATTTCTACCGGTTCCATCGGCCTCGACCTCGCGCTGGGCGTCGGTGGTTTCCCGCGTGGCCGGGTCATCGAGATTTATGGTCCCGAAAGCTCCGGCAAGACCACGCTCGCGCTGCACGCCATCGCCGAGGCGCAGAAAACCGGCGGCACCGCGGCGTTCGTCGATGCCGAACATGCGCTCGATCCGATTTACGCCAAGAAGCTGGGCGTCGACACCAATGAGCTCATCGTCTCGCAGCCCGACACGGGCGAGCAGGCGCTGGAAATTGTCGACACCCTGGTGCGTTCGGGCGCGGTCGATATCCTCGTCGTCGACAGCGTTGCGGCGCTGACGCCGCGCGCCGAGATCGAGGGTGAGATGGGCGACAGCCATGTCGGCCTGCAGGCCCGCCTGATGTCGCAGTCGCTGAGGAAGCTGACTGGCTCCATCAACCGGTCCAAGACGACGGTCATCTTCATCAACCAGCTCCGCATGAAGATCGGCGTCATGTACGGGAACCCCGAAACAACGACGGGCGGCAACGCGCTCAAATTCTACGCCTCCTGCCGCCTCGACATCCGCCGGATCGGCCAGATCAAGGACCGTGACGAAGTGGTCGGCAACACCACCCGCGTGAAGGTCGTCAAGAACAAGGTCGCGCCGCCTTTCCGTCAGGTCGAATTCGACATCATGTATGGTGAAGGAATTTCCAAGACCGGCGAAATTCTCGATCTGGGCGTCAAGGCCGGGATCGTCGAAAAGGCCGGTGCCTGGTTCAGTCATGACTCGATCCGCATCGGTCAGGGCCGCGAGAACTCCAAGACCTTCCTGAATGAAAACCCCGACCTCCTCGCCAAGATCGAGGGGCTGATCCGCGGAAAGTCCGACGTCGTCGACGAGGCTCTGCTCGAAGGTGACGACTCCAAGGATAAGGACGACGCGTAACGGCCTGAAGTATTTATGATTTGCGATTGCGGTGTCCTCCGGGCGCCGCCATTTTCATGCCCGCACCTCGACGCTGACCGCCTTCGTCCCTAAGTCCCGCTCAAATGGCCGACATCCCCACATCCGATCTCCCGCCAAAGAGCCGCAAGCTCTCGCGTCTGAAACTCATCTGGGATTTCGCGCGCAGCTATCCTTTCCAGCTGGTCGCAGCGCTCCTGTCGCTTCTCGTGGCCGCCGCCGCGACCCTGGCCATCCCCCAGGGTCTGAAACTGATCGTCGACCAGGGCTTCGGCGGCAGCGATCCCGATGCCATCGCGCCTTATTTCATCGGTCTGATCGGCATCGTCATCGTCATGGCGCTGGCGACCGCCGTGCGTTTCTATTTCGTGTCCTGGCTGGGGGAGCGCGTCGTCGCCGATCTGCGCGTTACCGTGCACCGCCATCTCCTGACCCTCGACCCGGCATTCTTCGAGGAAAACCGCCCATCGGAAATCGCCAGCCGCCTGACCGCCGACACATCGGTGATCGAGCAGGTCGTCGGCTCCAGCTTCTCCATCGCGCTGCGCAATCTCTTCATGGGCTTCGGCGGCACGGCCTATCTCCTTTACCTCAGCCCGAAACTCACCGGACTGATGCTCCTGGTGATCCCGCTCACCATCGGTCCCATCATCTTTCTTGGGCGGAAGGTCGCGAAGCTCAGCCGCACGAGCCAGGACCGCATCGCCGATGTCGGGGCCATCGTCGCGGAAACCCTCGGTGCCATCCGCATCGTGCAGGCCTTCACACAGGAACCGCGCGAAAGCCGCCGCTTCGCAAGCGCTGTCGATGAGGCTTTCACTGCCGCGCGCCGCCGCATCCGCATCCGCGCCATAATGACCAGCATCGTCATATTCCTGATCTTCAGCGCCATCACTCTCGTCCTGTGGCAGGGTGCGGTGGACGTTATCACGGGCCGCATCACCGGCGGCACGATCACGGCCTTCGTCTTCGCCAGCGCGCTCGTCGCCGGTGCGTTCGGCGCGCTGACTGAAGTCTATGGCGACGTCATGCGCGGGGCAGGGGCCGCGGGTCGCATCAGCGAACTGCTTGATCAGGTTCCCGCCATCCGCGCGCCCGACACGCCTGCGATGCTCCCGGCGCCCGCTTCCGGCAAGGTCGCCTTTCAGGACGTCACCTTCCGCTATCCGACCAAGCCCGACGACGCCGCCATTACCAGTTTTAGTCTTGACATCGCCGCTGGCGAAACCGTCGCCGTCGTCGGTCCGTCCGGCGCTGGCAAGTCCACGCTTTTCCAGCTCATTCAGCGTTTCTACGATCCGCAGGCGGGCCGCATCTGTGTCGACGGTGTTCCTATCGCCACACTCCGCCCATCCGACCTGCGCCAGCGTCTCTCCGTCGTGCCGCAGGAAACCGTCGTCTTCGGGGCCAGCGCGGGAGAGAATATTGCCTACGGTCGTCCCGAGGCGACCGAAGAGCAAATCTGGCAGGCCGCCCGCGACGCCAACGCCGAAACCTTCCTGCGTGCCCTCCCAAATGGCCTCGACACGTTTCTCGGCGAAGCCGGCACACGCCTTTCGGGCGGGCAGCGGCAGCGTGTCGCCATCGCGCGCGCGATCCTGCGTGACGCTCCGATCCTGCTTCTCGACGAGGCGACCAGCGCGCTCGACGCGGAATCCGAACGCGATGTCCAGACCGCGCTGGAGCGGCTGATGCAGGGTCGCACCACGCTCGTGATCGCCCACCGCCTCGCCACGGTAAGAAATGCCGATCGCATCGTCGTCATGGACGAGGGGCGTATCGTCGCCGAGGGTACGCACGACGCGCTCATCGCGGAAGACGGACTCTACGCCCGCCTCGCCCGACTGCAATTCGAGGACGCCGACCACGCGCGCCTCGCGCGCAGCTAGCGCTCCAGCCACCAGACCTGCTGCCACCCGGCGACATCGGAGATCGCCACGCCGTTTCGTGTCGCCGGACGATAGCGAAAGCGCGCTTCGGCCAGACGGCAGGTGGTGGCGTCCAGTTCCGCATTGCCGCTCGATCCAACCACCTGGCAATTCGTCACGCGTCCGCCCGCCGTTACGTCATAATGCACCGTCACCGTCCCGCCGCGTTTGGTTTTGGCTGCCCTGCGCGGATAGTCCCGGTCAGAGATATCGCCGCCGATCTTGACCGCGCGCGACACCCCGCCGCCGCCCCGGCCAAAGCCCGCCGCCCCCGTCCCGGTTCCGTCGCCACGATCGCCAGCCTGTGTCCCGCCCAGATCGGCATCGGCAGCCCCCGCCTGACGCTCGGGGCCGTCATCCGCGGCGCGAGGGGCCACAATCACGGGCGGGCGTTCAATTTCGATGACTGGCGGCGGTACGGACATGGGGATTGGTTCCGCTTCGAAATTCGCGGCTGATTCCGCACCTTCTTGATCGGGTGGTGCATCGGCAGGAATATCGACGACCTCGACACTCATTTCGTTGTCCACGGGCGCTTCGGCAGACACCTGCATCAGGATCGCCAGCGCCAGCAACAGGTGCAGCAGGGCGACGCCCACGATGACCAGCCAGCGGCGCGGGCCACCATGGTTGTCGAGGTAGGAAGACTGGCTCACGCTGCGAATATAGCACAGCGCCTTGCGGCGTCTCTAGCGGCGGTTCAGGCGCGCATGATATTCCGGCGCGACCTCGATCCCCAGCAGTTTGTGCACATCCTTTGCGGGCATCGGCCTGCCGGTCAGATAGCCCTGGATCTGGTCGCAGCCCAGCGCCTGCAGTGCTGCCAGCTGGCCCGGCAGTTCGATACCTTCCGCCACGGTCGTCATGCCCATGTCGCGCGCCAGGCTGATGACGGTCTTGATGATGGCGCGGCAGTTCTTGTCGCTCTGCATGTCGATGACAAAGCTGCGATCGACTTTGATCTTGTGGAACAGAAAGGTGCGCAGATAGCTGAGCGAGGAATAGCCAGTCCCGAAATCGTCCAGCGAGAACCGGACGCCCAGCGCGCGGATGCGCTCCAGCAGGGCACGGATGCGCTTGCTTTCCTGCAACAGCACGCCCTCGGTGATTTCCAGTTCCAGGCGCGGCGGTTGCAGGCCGGCCTTGCGCAGCGCTTCGGCAACGATGTGCTCCAGCCCGTCGCTTGCCAGCTGGATCGGCGAGACGTTGACGGCCACCGTCAGGTTGCCGGGCCACTTCGCCGCTTCCTTCACGGCGGTCTCGATGACCCATATGCCGAGCTTCTGTATGAAGCCGCTTTCCTCCGCCGCCGGAATGAACTCGGCGGGAGAGATGAAACCGCGGTCCGGATGAATCCAGCGCAGCAGCGACTCGAACCCGCGCACTTCCTGCGTGCGCGCATCGACCAGCGGCTGAAAATACAGCTGGAACTGGTTCTTCTGCAACGCGATTTCCATTTCCGCGACCAGGGCGCGCCGCTGCCGCTCGCTCGCGCCCATGCTGCGGTCGTAAAGCTGGTGGCGATTGCGCCCCTTTTCCTTCGCGGCGTAAAGCGCAAGATCGGCATGGTGCAGCAGATCGCTCAACGCGCGCACGCGTTCATCTGTGCGGGCGACGCCGATACTGATGCTGGTCCGCACGGATCGCCCGTCGTGGGAGATCGGCATGGCGATACCATCGACAAGCCGCTGCGCCAGGTCTGCAAGTGCCCTACTATCGCTGGCATTCGGCAACAGCACCGCAAATTCGTCACCGCCCAGTCTCGCCACCATGGCCTGTTCCGGTACGATGCGGCGCAGGCGGTCCGCGATCGTGCGCAGGACAACATCGCCCGCACGATGACCCAGATCGTCATTGACGGCTTTGAAATGATCGACATCGACGAACATCAGCGCGCAAGGTTGCTCCGGCGTCGCGGACGACAGCGGTGCGCCGGCTTCCTTTTCCAGCGTCAGCCGGTTGGGCAGGTCGGTAACGGGGTCGAAATGCGCCAGCCGCGAAATCCGTGCCTCGGCATATTGTTCGGCCGTCACGTCGCTGACCACGCCGCGCATTCCATTGCCATCTCCGGTGGGACGGGCGCTGACGGACCAGAGTTGCTTCTGGCCGCGAATGTCGATGGGAAGGACCAGACTGGAGAATCGCTGGGTACCGGAAAGATGCGCGACCAGGTCGACACGTGCCTTGCCATGCTGGAACAGATCGACAAAGGGCGCATTTTCCAGCTGCTCCACTTTGCGCGCCGCCATTTCGGCGAAGCGATGGGTCACACCCTGCAGATTGCCGTCCGCATCCAGGCGGAACAGCCGGTCGCGCGCCTGATCCTCATAATCCTGCAGGGACGTCTCCGCGTCCATTCCGCGAACGCCGTTCCTCAGGCGCTCCGCCAGGTCGCTGCTGTTGGATTCCGCCACGCCCGCCATCAGGCAGGTCATCAGGATCAGGCCGACACCCGCGACCCACATGTCCAGTCCCGACATCACGGCGCATACGCCGATCAGGGCGATGCCGCAGGCCGCCGCCAGCATGCGCGGCGCCTTTGGCAGATGCCGCGCGCTCATGATCGCCAGTGCCGCCGCCGTCGCCAGCACGAACAGGAGGAGAAGCCTCGATTCTCCCGTTAGTTGCGGTACGACGAGATAGGCAATTGCGAACAGCGGTATCAGCGCCAGCGCATATTCCAGCCCGCTGCGGACGACTTTCGCGCGAGCGCCCGGCTTGCCAGCGCGGCGCAGAACCGCCGCCATGATAAAAAGTGACAATCCCGAAACCGCTGCCGTGGCCGCAGGCAGCCACATTGGCGTGACCAGCCACATCATCACGCCATAAAGCGTGAATCCGGCCAGACAGATGTCCCGTGCGGCGGCGTCGATCACGGACCGATGCATGTCGGTCTGGATATCCAGAATGCCGTCCGCATTGTGCGCGGTACCCGCAGTCTCCGTCCGGACAATCTTTCTCGCCACCTGAGTACGCCCCTGTTACCTGTATTTCGAATGCTGGGCGCAGCCTAGGTCTCAAACCCCTTCAAATTGGTTGATTTCCTATTTCATTTCGGCGCTATTAACCTGCGTCAACACTCAGCTTAGCATCGGATCCATGCCCGGTTCCGCCTTTGCCATGGCGGCCTGATAAGCGGGTCGCGCGCCGATGCGCGTCAACCAGGCCTGCACGTTGGGGAATCCGTCCACGCTTGTGCCGCGAAACGCGCGGCCGGTGGTTAGCGAATAGCCCATGTTGATATCGGCCAGCGTCAGCTGCGCTCCGCCAAAGTAATCCGCCGCACCCAGCCGCTGTTCCATCATGGCCCAGCCCTTCGCCGCGCGGTCCTTGGTGAACCCTTCCGCCACATTCCCGTCCGGCGCGCCCGACATGGACAGCATCAGGCCCATCATCATCGTCGTCATCCATGTGCCATTGGTCCAGTGGAACCAGAACAGGTGATCGGCATAGTCCGCGCTGTCCGCCTTCGGCGCCAGCGCCGCCTGCTGCGCCGCACTGCCGTGTTTGCCAAGGATATATTCCAGGATCGCCCCGGATTCGCCCAGCACCAGGTCACCGTCGGTTATGACGGGCGCGATTCCCATGGGGTGCAGCGCCTTGTAGGCGTCCGGGGCCAGCCGGTTGTCCTCGCGCCGGTCATACAGTTTCAGCTCGTAATCCAGCCCCAGTTCCTCGCACAGCCAGACGATGCGCTCGGATTGGGAAATACGCAGATGATGGACGGTCAGCATGATTGGTCTCCTTTTCGCGGACAACCCTTGCGGTCAGACGGCAGGCAAGTCGATGCGAAAGGCCGCCCCGCTATCGCTTTCGATAAGGCCGATCCGCCCACGCCCCGCGGCCAGGAGTGACCGGGCGATGGCAAGGCCAAGTCCTGTGCCACCCTCCGCTCGTCGTGTCGTAAAGAAAGGGGTGAACAGCCGTGCCCGATCGCCCGCCGCGATGCCGGGCCCATCGTCTGTGACGAACAGGGCCACATCGCCACCTTCATGCCTTCCTTCGATCCCGACACGGCGCGCGCCCGCCTTCTTCGCATTGTCGATCAGGATCGTCGCCACGGTTTCCAGCGTCGCTTCGCCGATATTCACATGGGGCAGCCCGTCCAGGGAAAGCTGGACACGAAATTCCGCATTGCTTTGCGCATCGGCGGCACGGAAGAGGGGAGGGTTGATATTGACTCCGCCAAGTGGCGCATCGGGCCGCGCCATGTCGGCCCGCGCCAGTTCCATCAGTCGCCCGACCAGCGCCGACAGACGCGCCGCATCGCCCGCGATGTTGCCCTGAAAGCGCACACGTTCCTCCGCGCTCATCGTATCGCCATGATCCTCCAGAATTTCAATGGCTCCGCCGATACCCGCCAGTGGCGTTTTGAACTCGTGGCTGACAGCGGCGGCGAAGTCCTTCAGATAGTGGGACCGCCGCTCGATGGTCGCCGCCATGTCGGCGAAGTCGCGATAAAGCTGCTGGATTTCCGTCGCAGCCAGCGGCGGCACAGCCGGAACATCGCCCGCACCCTCCGCCACCGCCCGCGTCGACCGGCTCAGCGCCTCGATGGGCCGGGCGATACCGCGCGTCAGCAATGTGGTCAGCGCCAAGAGAATGGCAAAGATCGCCAGTGCCCCCGCCAGGATCTTGCCCCAGTCCTGATACAATCCGCGGAACAGCGCCCGCGACGACCGCGATAAAATCAGCGCGCCGACCACCTCGCCATTCACGATGATGGGCCGTGCATGGTGCAGCCGCAGCGCCGCCGCCCGGCTAAGCCATTCGAAACTGTAGCGCGGCTGGTAATCGCTGCGGCGGCGCAACAAGGTAGAGCTATTTCCCGCCAATGCCGCGCGAATTTCCGGCAGGTCCGCATAGCTGCCGCCCGCTTCATCGCCCAGCACGACCGTTCCGCGCGCATCCGTCATCTGGATCGCCGCCAGCGTCCGTTGCCGCGTTAGCGTTACGACGGGGCGCAATTTTACCGAAACGCTCAGCGCGTCAGGGTCGGCCGCGTTGCCCGCGGTCGCCGGTGGCCGCGCAGGCGGGCGGGGCGGCATGATCCGGTCCTCGTTCAGATCGATGCTCAATGTTTCCGGCTGCCAGTAGGAGTCCGCGTCGATGGCGGCATCATGAACCGGCGCGCGCGACGTGGCGGCAGGCGGTGCCGGTGGTTCCAGCTCGCCCAGAACCGCCCCCGGCCAGTTCACCGCCGCCGCCGCGGCCAGCGCCGCCCCCTGCGCGATCAACTCCGCCTCGGTCTGCCGAACCAGCGTATTCTCATAAACCCGCAGCGACACCGCCGCGACACCGGGCAAGGCGGCGACGAAAAACAGCGCCGCGAACAGGATGACGCGCAGCCGCAAGGGCGGCCAGCGCCGCTTGATCGCGGATTTCAGTTTCTTCACGCCGCCCACAATAAAGCCGTCATTCCCGCGAAGGCGGGAATCCATTCATGCTCAATGCTGCCAAGTCACGCGCGTTCTCAACGATCAAGCCGAATGGATTCCCGCCTTGGCGGGGATGACGGAACAAGCAAAACGATTTCCTATTCCCCAACGCACGGCCCCAGTTGATAGCCGATCCCGGCCCGCGTCTCGATCACGTCCGTCCCGCCGACGTTGGCGAACTTCGCCCGCACGCCGCGCACATGGCTGTCGATGGTGCGGTCCGTCACGGCGAAGCCCGGGCCGTGCAGCCGGTCGATGATCGCGTCGCGGCTGAACACCTTGCCCGGCAGGCTCGCCAGCAACTGGATCAGGCTGAATTCCGTCCGCGTCAGCGCCACCTCCGCCCCGCCCCAAGTGGCCCTCCAGCCGTCGGCATCCAGCGCCAGCAGCCCACGCGCAGCTTGGCTATCCGCAGCGACATCGGGCGCTTTCGCGGCGGTCCGTCGCAAGATCGCCTGCGCCCGCGCCACGACTTCGCGCGGACTGAACGGTTTCACTACATAATCGACCGCGCCCAGTTCGATGCCCAGCACCCGGTCGATTTCCTCATCGCGCGACGACAGGAACATGATCGGCAGGTCGCCATTCCCGTCCGCGTTGCGCCGGATCCGGCGGCACAGCTCGATCCCGTCCATCTTTGGCATGTTGATATCCAGCACGACCAGATCGGGCGCGGCATCGGCGATCATCGCTTCCGCCTGTTCGCCATCCCCCGCCTCCCGCACAGCCAATCCCGCCTTCTGAAAGGCAAAGCTCAGCAACTCCCGGATATGCGGGTCGTCGTCGACGATCAGGATGGTGCGCGGCATGGGGCACCTCACCATCATCGCCCGGCCGTCGTCAATACGGCTAGGCTCGGTGTGGCGGGCGGGGATCATTCGCCGCCTCCACCGCGACTGACTTCGATGACGGGCGGCTGCACATCGACAGCGATCGGCTCCGGCTCGGTCCAGGCGGACACATAAGACATCTGCCCGCCACAATTGAGTTCGGGAACCCACCGGTCAGCATCCCCCATCTCCGCCAGTCGCCGCTCGGCTTTCGCCAGCCTCTGCGCCTCGCGCCAGGTCCAGCTTTCGCGGCTGGCCTGCAGACGTTGCAGATCGCCATGAACCCGCCGCCGCGCATTCGCTACCCGGTCACGGAAATTGCCGTCTGTCAGGCGGCTTTCAAGCGCGATCAGCGGTAGCAACGCGGAGGAATCCTGCCCTTCCAGATAACATAGATCCAACCGTGCGCCGTCGCCATCCGCCTCATGGCTATGCGAAATATTGTACCACGCCGCCGTCGCGGAAAGATCCAACAGGCTCATCACCGCCAGCACGGTCAGCGCCGCCGCCGCATTCCCGTTCACCAGCCACGCCGCACTTTTTCCGGCGACAACGCGCCAGCAGATCAGCCCCAGACCCACCGCAACCAGCAGCATCCAGACGAACGCGGTGATCCTCAGCGGCGTCAGCTGATAGGCCTCCACATACAGCTCCAGCCGCAGCATGGCGGACGCCATCAGAAACACGTTCTGCACCACCCACAGGATGACCAGCCGCTGTATCATGGGCCGCCGCGCCGTCGCCGACCCGGGCCGCAGCAGCGTGATGACGAACAGCCCCGCCAGCAGCGCCGTCAAGATCAGTGGATAGGCTCCGCGATGTGCGTATTCGGCATAGGTCATGCTGTCGGGCAGCCCCGCGCCGCTCCACAACACGGCGACATCGAGAAGGTTTTGCGCGGCGAAGATCGCGTTGAACAGCACCAGCGAGATCGTGATCGACGCCGCCGGTATCCGTTCCAGCAGTGCCATTTCGCCCAAGGGAACCGCCAGCGCCCGTTTCACCCGCCGGGGCCGGAACGCGCTCCACGCGACGACGAAGAACACTCCCCACAAAATGGCGCGAGCGATCTCCATCTCCGGCACGCTCACTGCGGAAAACAGATCGTCGATGATGGGATTGGCCCGGGCGAACAGCGCCACGAAGATCGCGCCGCCAACAAGTGGGAGCAGCAGCATGGGCAGCGTCTGCCGGACCCGCAGCTGCACGCTCGCCGACGGGACGGTCGCAATGCGTTTCATGTCGATGACCGGGCCGAATGCCGCAGCCAGCGCCGTCCAGCCCTGCTGCTGCAGCCAGAAGAACGCATCCTTGAAGCGCGCCTCTCGCGGCAACAGCACCGCCATCATCAGCGCCCCCCAGAACAGGCCCCAGCTCAGCAGGCCCGGATCCCAGATATGGACGCCCGCGAACAGCGCCGCCGCCGCCGCCGCCGCTCGCGCCCGCCGGTCCCGCCGAACGGCAGGTGACACCAGCACGACCGCCACAACCCAGGCCAGCGCCAGCCAGCCGATACCCGTTGCAATCAGCTCCCGCTGCCACAGCAGCCAGTCCGCCAGTGCCACCAGCGCGCCGGCCGCCGCCAGCTTCTTGCGAAATAGATGTTTTGGGGCCGCGGCCATGAAGCTGTCTCCTGAATTTCCATCAGGAGAGATTATGGGGCAGGGCCGTGCAGCGGCTGCCGCGCTACCCGTGAGCGTGGCGTCTCCATGCCGTGCAGATCATGTGCAGGCAGGCTTGGAGAGCGGAATGAAATCCCGCCCTATGACAACGCCTCCGCCATCTCGCTCAGCTCCAGCCAGCGATCCTCCGCCACCGCAAGGTCCGCCTTCAGCGCTTCCAGCGCCGCGCCCAGTTTAAGCGACGCAGCTGGCCCATCGGCATAGAGCGCCGGGTCCGCAAGCGCCGTTTCATATACCAAAATGTCCTTCTCGATCCCCGCGATCCGCTCAGGCAACGTCTCAAGTTCATGCTTGTCCTTGAACGTCATCTTCTCGGCCCGATCGACGGGTGCCTCGACCGGCGCGGCCGACTTCGCGGGCCTCGGTGCCACCCGCTGGGTGCGCTTCGCCTCCCAGTCCGCAAAACCGCCCGCGACCACATCGACATCGCCCGATCCGTCCAAGCCCACCACCATCGTCACCGTCCGGTCCAGAAAATCGCGGTCATGGCTGACCAGCAGGACCGTGCCGTCATAGTCGGAGATGACCTCCTGCAAGAGATCCAGCGTCTCCAGGTCGAGATCATTCGTGGGTTCGTCCAGCACCAGCAGATTCGAGGGTCGCGCAAACTCCCGCGCCAGCAGCAGGCGCGACTGTTCGCAGCCGGACAGGCTGCCGATCTCCGCATCGATATAGCTG
>JBARZR010000045.1:0-5566 GCA_049650205.1 Pacificimonas sp.
GGACCGCACCATCCGCTATGGCAGTCCCGCGGCGATGCTGCGCGACCTGCGTGGCATGGGGGAGACCAATATCCTCGGCGCACGCGGCCGGACACCCTTGACCCGCCATGCCGTCCATACATTGTCGGCGGCGGTGTCCGCCCTGGCTGGTGAAGATGGCCGCATCCCCGTAAAGCTGGAACTGATATTCCTGACCGGGCGCGGACCCTAGATCGCGCCCGCCATATCAGATCAGCGCATCCAGCAGCCCGATCAGCGGCTTGTCCGCAGGCGGCATGTTTATTGCAAACATTTCCGGCACACGCACCCACTTCACGCCCTGCCCTTCGCGCCCCTCTGGACGCCCGCGCCATTTGCGGCAGACATATAGCAGCAGGATAAGGTGAAACCCGTCATAGGCGTGGCTGGCGAATCCCGCGGGCGCGAGACAGCTTTCTTCGGTATCCACGCCCAGTTCTTCGTGCAGTTCGCGAATCAGCGCGGCTTCCGGCGTCTCGCTTGACTCCACCTTGCCGCCCGGAAACTCCCATGTCCCCGCCAGATGCTTGCCCGCCGGACGCTCCGCCAGCAGCACGCGACCATCCCGGTCGACCAGGGCGCAGGCGCTTACGAATTTGAAATTGCCCATATCGCCATGGTTAACATCGAAATGACCGCGCGGGTCCAGCATTTCTTAACCTGCACCCAATAGGCAACTGCCGACGAAACGAAATCATTCTTCCGGGGATTACCATGCTGAACATCTTGAAGCGCGCGCACCGCGATGAGGACGGCGCCACGGCAATCGAATATGGTCTGCTGGCCGCGATGATCGCCGTCGCCGCGCTCGCGGGCTTCCAGTCTTTCGGTGATGGTCTGTTCAATATGTGGGGAAAAGTAGAAACCGTATCGGCTGATGCGGCGGAGCGCGGAACCGGCGGATAGGCCACAGGGCAGCAAATCTGAGCGTGAACAGCGGGCGGTATCGGAAACGGTGCCGCCCGCATTCGTTTCGCACGTCTTGAAATCGCGCTGCAAAAATGAATTTTTCGGTAACCCTCCGGATTAAGCAATCTTCAAGACTGCCCCTGCATAAGAACCTCACTGACCCAATGAGGACCGGGCCAGAGACCTTTAACGGGTACGTACCAAAACCAAGGAGAAGATCATGTCTTTCATTCGTAAGTTCCGTCGTGATGAAGAAGGCGCCACCGCAATCGAGTATGGCCTCATCGCCGCTCTGATCGCCGTCGCCGCAATTTCCGCAATGGGTGCCCTCGGCAACTCCATCAGCGGTACGATGTCCCAGGCATCGAACTCGATGAACACGGCTGCTGAATAAGCCGGATTCACGGGATTGGCGGCAACGCCATCCAAGAAAAAGGGCGTCCGGGAAACCGGGCGCCCTTTTTTGATTCCAGCCGCTGATTCAATATGACGGCTCAGCCATCCACGACGATCTTCACCTGACTTCCCGCCTGCAGGGTCTTGCCATCCTCAAGGTCGTTCAGCACACGAAACCGCTCGACCCGGAAATTGTCAAACGCCATGCGCGCCGCCAGGCTGGACACCGTATCGCCCCGCTTGACGGTGACGACATCGATTTTCTTCGGCCGCAGCTGCGCGGCTTCATTTGCCGACAGCTTGCGGAAACTCTGCGCCGTGCGGCTGACGATTGCCGAATCATCCACATTGGCAGGACTCAGGAACAGGAAATGATAGGCGCTGTTGCCGTCGAACTGATAAGCGACCACCGTCAGATCGACCGAACCCTGCTGACTCTGCACGCGCGCCTGACGTGTCACGGTCGACATGCCGTTGATCGTACCGCTTTGCGGGTTTGAAAACTGCGCTTGCGATGCCGAGTCGCCCAGCACGCCCCGGAACACCTGATCGGTATAGTTGCTTAGATTCCCCCCGGTGCTGCCACCGGAAAACTGGATCTGCGTCTTCGAACTTCCGCTCGTCGCCGTGACGGCCCGCGCGCTGTTGTTCAGATAAAAGCTGTCCGGCACCTGAAAGCCGAGCCTCAGCTGCGGGTGTTTGAACTGATTGCCATCAACAAAGCCCTGAGCCGGCGAATCGCCATAAAGCATGCCATCAACCGCGCTCATGAACGCCGCGCCATTGGTTTTGCCCTGACCGCGTGCCAGACCCGTTTCGGCGGCCTTTCTGTTGGCCCGCTGCACCCGGTCGGCGCTCAGCGGGTGCGAGCGCGCCCAGGCCGGGATCTGCGAGGCTTCGCTGCGTCCGCGAATCTGCGCTTCCAGCGCCGCCTGGTCGCCCAGCGCGTCCAGGACGTCGGCGCTTTCATAAGGGTCGTAACCCGCCGCCGTCATATAGCGGATGCCCAAGTCGTCGGATTGATATTCCTGATTGCGCGAATAGCTCAGCGTCGCGACCTGCCCCAGCTGGCTGGCCGCCTGCGCCAGTTCGCCGGACCCCGTCAATATGCCGACCGCCAGCGCGCCAAGCCCGGAAAGAAGTCCCGCATTCTGCCGCCGTTTGCCATGATCCGCCGCGACATGGCCGATCTCGTGACCGATGACCGATGCCAGTTCGGCCTCGTTTTCCATCAGCGAAAGCAGCCCGCGCGTCACATAGGTGTAGCAGCCGGGGATGGCGAAGGCATTGACAACGCTCGAATCCAGCAGCGTCACCGTGCAGTCCTCGCCCGTCTGCGAAAGGCCGGACTGGATGGCGACCTCCTTGCCGACACGCGTAACCATCGCCGTGCCCGGACCGTTATACGCGCCGCCGAATTCTGCCAGAATCTGCGGGTGTGCCTGCGCGCCCTGTTGTCGTTCGGACTGGCTGACCTGACCCGGATTGGCGGGGTCGAACGACCCAACGCAGCCGGTCAGCGCCAGAGTCGATACGGCAAGAAGGGCGAAGGATTTGGTGCGAATTGACGGCATGAATGGCCTCCCGGTTGTTTTTATCCTGTTCCGGGGGTCAACAGGCGCAGGCGCGAGCTGGTTCCCTCAGCCCGCCGGGCGGGCGCTTCCTGCCCAATCGGCCACGTCCGCCGCGATCCGGTTCGCCGCCTGCCCGAGCGCATAGGCCACCGCCGGTCCGGTCTCGGCCGACACTGGCTCTGTCGTCTCGAACCGCCGCGTCGCCAGCATACCACCGTCGGGCGACCCCAGCATGGCATCGTAACGCACGCGCACCACGCTACCTGCCGCCACGTCCAGCCCGAATTCGAGGAGGTCGCCCGACAACCGCGCGGCGGGAACGACATTGACGTCGCGCTCGTCCAGCGCCGGACGTCCTGTGCGGGATTCGAACGTGTCGATCAGCACCCGGTGGAAGAGCTTGTTTGGCTGCTCCAGCCAGGTCGCCGCACCCAGATATTCGACTTCATTGGCATTGGTCGTCACCGGAATCCGCAATGTTTTCAGCTTGCCCGGCACCGATGGCGTCGTAATCAGCAGCGGCGCGCCCGATACGCTTGTGGGCGCGGCGGCATTCGCCGTTACGGTCAAGAGGCTTTGCGGCGCGGGCGCATTACCACCCACCTGCACCAGTGGTCCACAAGCGGCCAGTGCGAGACCGGCAGCCAGCGACAGGGTTTTCACGATGCTCATTCTTCCGTCTCCGGTTCATAGGTCGGCAGCGTTCGCCCGCCCAGCAGCGCACCAGCCGGGTCTTCGTCCAGCTTGGCGGTAATCGCGCCCAGCGAAGCCGACGCCTCACGCAGATCGCGTACCAGCAAGCTGACTTCGGGCAGCGTTTGCGTCGTCACCGTCTCGACCCCGCCCCGCGCCGCGGCGGCGGTGGCTTCCACTTCGATCAGGGTCGCATTGGTCCGCTGCAGCGTCGCGCGCAGATCGGCCATCAATGGGCGACCCTCGGCATCCAGCAGGTCGGCTGTCGATCCCGCAACCCGGCTGAATTCGTTCGCCGCCTTCGACATATTGGCGACCGCCGCGCGCGCTTCCGTCACCGTCGCGGCGATGTCCTGATCGCGCGATGCGATCGCCTCGCTCACACGCGCGCTACTGTTCAGGATCGACGTGATTGATTCCTGATTTTCCGGGCTCATCAACAGCGTCAGCTGTTCGGTCAGCTGACTGACATTGTCGAGCAGTTCCGGCGCGGCATTCAACAGCGAGTCGATCGTTCCCGGTGCCGTCGGGATGACCGGCTCCCCGAACGGACCTGGTTCCGCGATCGGCGGCGCGCCCTTGACGGCGCCCTCCAGCGATACGATGGCCACACCGGTGAAACCCACGGACGACAGCGTGGCGGTCGTCCCCTCGAGCACCGGCGTATCGCCCGACACGGCGATGCGCACCCGCACGAACTCCGGCGAATCCGGCATGATGGCAATCGTCTTCACCGTGCCGACCGGGACACCCGAATAGCTGACGCTGCTGCCGTTCGTCAGGCCGCTGACGCTCGTGAAAAACACGTCATATTGTTCTTCCGTGCCGGTATCGAACTTGGCGATCCAAAGGACGAAACCGAACAGCGCCACCAGCAGCAGCAGCGCGACGCCGCCCACCAGCACATGCGAGGATTTTGTTTCCATATCGCTACGAACGCGCCCTTATGCGGCGCGTTCCCCTTCCGCGTTCTTCCTGTTGATCTCGTCGCCCGCCTTCGCGCTCATTCCGCGCGGTCCCTTGAAATATTCCTGTATCCACGGATGGTCGATTTCCAGCAGCGCCTTGATCGGTGCCGCCGCCAGCACCTTCTTGTCCGCCAGCACCGCCACCCGGTCGCAGATCGTATACAAGGTGTCGAGGTCGTGCGTGATCAGGAACACCGTCAGGCCAAGCGCGTCGCGAAGTTGCAGGATGAGCTGGTCGAACGCCTGCGCGCCGATGGGGTCGAGGCCCGCCGTCGGCTCGTCCAGGAACAGCAGCCGCGGATCCAGTGCCAGCGCCCGTGCCAGCGCCGCGCGTTTGCGCATTCCTCCCGACAACTCACTCGGATATTTCGGTCCCGCTTCCGGTCCCAGCCCAGCCAGACCGATCTTGTAACCCGCGATCTCGTCCATCAGCGCGGGTGTCATGCTGTGGAATTCACGCAGGGGCACCTGCACATTCTCCGCCACCGTCAGCGTCGAGAAGAGCGCGCCATTCTGGAACAGCACGCCAAAGCGCCGCCGGATTTCCAGTTCTTCCTTCTCCGCCAACCCCGTCACCGGCTTGCCGAAAATCTCCACCTGTCCCGACGTGAAACTCTGCAATCCAAGGATCGACCGCATCAGCACGGTCTTGCCCGTGCCCGACCCGCCGACCACGCCGATAATCTCGCCGCGCTCGACCTTCAGGTCCAGACCGTCATGCACGGTTTGCGTGCCGAAACGGTTGACCAGATTCTTCACCTCGATGATCGGCCCGCGCCGGTCGTCGTCGATCACGCTGTCCTCGGGAACGTCCTTGCGCGGCATCAGACCCATCCCAGCGCGGTGAAGAACACGGCGAAAAACGCATCCAGCACGATAACCAGGAAGATCCCCTGCACGACGGCGGCGGTGGTCCTGACGCCGACCTCCTCGGCATTCCCCTGAACCTGCATACCCTGGAAACAGCCGGTCACGGCGATGATCAGGCCGAAGACCGGCGCCTTGATC
>JBARZR010000046.1:0-3401 GCA_049650205.1 Pacificimonas sp.
CGCCGGGTCCGCAGCTGGAACGCGCCGCGCTGCGCGGAAATTTGATCCATGCGCTGTTCCAGAAGCTGCCCGCGCTGCCATCCGCCGAGCGGCGCGGCGCGGCGCTGCGCTGGTTATCGTCACGGGCGGGCGACATGGACGCGGGCGCGCTGGCGGACGAAATCCTGGCGGTCATGGACGATCCCGCCCATGCCGCGCTGTTCGCCGAGACCGCACTCACCGAAGCGCCCATCTCCGCCGTGGTCGATGAACGGGTCATCGCCGGTACCATGGATGTGCTGCTGGTCGAGCGGGGCTTCGTGCGCGTCATCGATTACAAGACCGACCGACGGGTGCCGAGTGAACTTGCCGATATACCCGGACGGCACCGGCGCCAGATGGCGGCCTATGTCAGTGCGCTGGAAAAGATATTCCCGGGCCGGACCATCGAGGCCGGACTGCTGTATACCGCCGGGCCGAAACTGATCTGGCTCTAGCCGGTTTTCAGCCAGCCCGCGCCGCCTCGACGGCGGCCTTCAGGGCATCATAACCAACTGCGCCTTCCAGTACCTGATCGCCGATCACATAGGCGGGCGTTCCGCCCAGGCCGAGCGCGCGGCCCAGCGCGAGGTTGCGGTCGATCTCGTCTTCAAGCGCTTTGGAATCCATGTCCTTGGCGGTGCGGACTTCGGCAAGACCGGACTTCCTGACCTGATCGAAGACCTTGGACTGGTTCACCCGGCGTTCGTCGGCGAACATATTGTCATGGAACCGCTCATATTTGCCCTGTTTCGCCGCTGACAATGCGGCGAGCGCCGCCTGCCTGCTGTTCGGTCCCAGGACGGGAAAATCGCGCCAGACCAGTTTCAACTGGTCGTCTTCTTCCAGCAGGCGTTTCACATCGGCGTTCGACTGACGGCAATAGGGGCAGTTATAGTCGAAAAACTCCACCATGATCACGTCGCCATCGGCATTTCCGGTCCATGCGCCTTCGAAGGGGGTTTCGATTTCTTCGCGGTTCGAGTCCACCATGCGGGCGACTTCGCGGCGCTGCAGGTTATTGATGGCCTCGGGAATGATTTCCGGATGTTCCAGGATATAAGCGCGCACGATCTTCTCGATCTCGGCGCGTTCTTTTGCGGACATACTGCCATCCACGGCAAGGCTGGGCTGGCGCGTGGCGAGGAGTGCGGCCAGGGCGAAACCGATCAGCGCAATCAGACCCAGGCCGAGAACGAAATTTCTGGATTTGGTCATAGGTACTAACGGCGCTTCTTGCCGTCCTTTTCAAGGTCATTGCGCGCGACCAGTAGGACATCCTGCGCGCGAAGCCAATCCGGCGTGCCGCTTTCCAGACCCGCCATGGCGCGCTCGGCATTGGCGGCGGCTAGCTGCGGCTGCCGCGACATGGCGTAATTTTCCGCTTGGGCCAGCGCCGCGCGCGGTTCGTCGCCCAGCTTCGCATAGGCGATACCCAGCTGATACCAGCCGAACGGATTGAACCGGTCCTGCCGGACCGCCTCTTTCAGAACTTCGGCGGCGCGCGGGACATAGGACTCGTCTTCGGTCGCGATCAGGGCATGGCCGAGCAATGTCGCGATCAGCGGCTGATCCGGCGCGAGCTTCACGGCCTTTTCCAGAGGTTCGATGGCTTCCAGGGGCCTGCCGGACTCCAGCAAAACCTGCCCCTTCAGTTCCAGAACATAGGGGTCGTTCGGATTCTGGGCCAGCAAGGCATCCGCCTCCGCCGCCGACTGCTCGGGGAACGCGCCCTTGTGATAGGCGTAGGCGCGCGCGACGTGAGCGGCGGCGCTGGTGTCGCTCGCCGGGAATTCGCGCAGCGTGCGTTCCGGCGTTTCGATAAAGCCGTATAATTTGGCTTGGATGCGCTCGAAATCCGCCTGTAGCTGAGGGTCTGTCGGCGTGTCCCAATAAGGTGACGCACGGTAGAGTGTTTCCAGCGCGGCGATGCGGTTGCTGCTGATCGGGTGGGTACGGACATATTCATTGTCCTGCGCGACGGCGAGGCGGTATTCCTGATTCTGGATCAGCTTGAAAAAGCCGATGGAGCCCTTGCCACTGATACCCGCCGCTTCCAGATAGCGCGCGCCCGCCTGGTCGGTGCGGCTTTCTTGCTGCCGGTTGAAGCTGAGAAGCGTGCCGAGCGATGCGCGCTGACCAAGGCCGAGCAGGGCCGCGCCCGCTTCGCCCGCGCCCGCCGCTATGGCCGCGCCCGCCGCGATGAGCGAAAGGATGGAAATGCCGGTCGCCGCCTTGCCGCCTTCGGGACCGAAGCGTACCGCATGACCCGCCGCGATGTGACCCATTTCATGCGCGACAATGCCCTGGATCTGGTTTGCGTCCGACGCTTTCAGGATCGTGCCCGAATGCATGTAGATCGTCTGGCCCTGCATGACGAAGGCGTTCAGGCTGGGATCGTTGATCAGAACCAGCTCGACATTGTCGGGATTTAGGCCAGCAGCCACCGCGATCGGGGACGCCAGCCGGTGCAGCCAGGCCTCGGTCTCCGCATCGCGCAGGATCGATTGACCATAAGCGGGACGCACGGCGATCAGCAGCGCGAAGAACAGGGTCGTCAGGATACGCAGGGTCGGCATGTCATTCCCTTACTGCCACGGGCTGAACGGCAAGTGAAAGGGATACGTTAATTCCGCACGGTCTCCCCCTGCCATTCGGCAAAGGAAGACCGGTAATGTCGCCTAACCGAAAGTACGCTGCCACCAGCCTTTGCGTTTTGGACCGCTGTCCTCGCCGGAATCCGCCGCCGCGGTTTTTGGAACGACGCTTTTGGGCGTCTCCGGGGCTTCAGCGGCTGCGGACGTTTTGGCAGGTGCGGCCTTGGCTTTCGCGGCAGGACGTTTCCTTGCCGCCGGCTTTTTCGCGGGCTTCGCATCGGCATCCGCTGCCGCGTCCGTACCCGTATCGCCGTCCGCCTTCCTCTTGGCCGGAGCCTTCCGGGTGCGCTTGGGTTTTGCTGGCGCGTCGCCCGTAGCGTCCGAAGCGCTACCCTTCGCTTCCGCCGCCTTGTCGGCTTCGATCTCGGCCTTGGTCCGGCGCTTGCGGCGCGGCGTCTTCGCAGGCTTGTCGTCTGCCTTGGCAGGGGTATCGCCAGTGGCCGGCTCGTCCGTTTTCTTCGACGCCTCGGAATACATCGCGGGTGAGTCGCCGGACTTGCGCTCGGGCTTCACATCCGTGCTGTCGTCCGCGCCAGCGTCGTCGCCGGAGTCTTCATGCGCAGCCGTGTCTTCGGCAGTATTCCCGCGGCGTCCCCGGCCACCACGGCGACCCCGGCGGCGGCGTGGCTTGCGCTCGCCGTCATCGCTGTCACCATTGTCTTGGGCGCGGGACTCTTCACCGGAAGACGCCTTTTCCGCATCGTCCTGGTCATCACGGTCCGTGTC
>JBARZR010000047.1:0-7979 GCA_049650205.1 Pacificimonas sp.
GGCGAATGCTGGGCGCGGACCACCCGATGGAGGAGCACAGGATCGACAGCCGCGCCATCTACGCGCGCGGGCGACAGGCCGACGCGAAAGAGGGCGTCACAAGCTTCCTGGAAAAACGCACGCCGGATTATCCGGACAAGGTCAATCGCGACATGCCCGACTTCTACCCCTGGTGGGACGAGCGCGAGTATAAATAACGTCTTTGCCAGTCAGCAGGTGCCGGAGGAGCCCGTCACACTGCCATCGCTATGACTTTGGAAACAGGCGACACCGGACGCGTCGCTGTGACAGGACGTGGTCGGTCCCGCTATACTGCATTCCAGCGTCGTTCCATTGGGGCAGGTCGTTTCGGCGGAGCAGTCTTCCGACACGGATATGCTTGCAAGCGGGAGCGATCGCCCGCCTGTTCGCTGCTGGCGATAGGCGCGCTGAAATTTCTTCAGCGTCGCTTCCGCTGTACGCGCTTCCATCAGCACGGTGCCGGTCGATGCCCGCTCCTGCGATGTGGCCGAAGCACCAATGCCGAAGGCGATGAAAGCCGCTGGTAAGATTATGAAGCTGATCCGCATGGTTTGTCTCCCGGTCTAGCGGTCGTACGCACGCAACACGAAGCGGACTCCATAACAGAAAAGGCGCTACAGCGATAGCGCGACGGATTGCGGGGCGGATTGCGCGCGGCTTTTAGTCCTTCAGGTGCGCATCCAGCCAGCGGAAGATTTCATCATGCCATTGCAGATTGTTGTTCGGTGACAGGATCCAGTGGTTCTCGTCGTCGAACACCAGCATCCGGCTCTCGATCCCGCGCCGCTGCAAGGCGGTGAACGCCATCAGCCCCTGCGTATAGGGTACGCGGTAATCCTTCAGGCCGTGGATGACGAGCATCGGCGTCTTCCAGTCCTCGACCTTCGTGGCTGGATTCCAATTTTCATAGGCCTCGGAACGCTCATAATAGGGCCCGCCGAAATCCCATTCCGGGAACCACAATTCCTCCGTGGAATAATAGAAGCTGCGCATGTCGAACAGACCGGCGTGGTTGACGAGGCAGTCCATGCCGTCCGGCCACGCCCCTTCAATCCAGTTCATCATATAGCCGCCATAGCTGCCGCCCGCCGCACAGGCCTTTTCATCATTCAGAAACGGGAATTCGGCACGCGCCGCAGCCAGGCCCTTTTGTAGATCCTCAAGCGGTTTTCCGCCCCAGTCATTGTTGATACTGTCCGTGAATTGCTGTCCGTAACCCGTTGATCCGTGGAAATCGACGGTCACGATGGCATAGCCCGCCCCGGCCCAGGCCTGCGGGTTCCAGCGCGACGACCAGCTGTTCGCCCAGTTGCCCTGCGGTCCGCCATGCGCCCACAGCACCGTCGGTGCCTCGGCGTCTTCGGCCAGGCCCACTGGCTTCACGACGTATCCAAACACCTCGTCGTCATTCGCTCCTGCGAAGGAGAAGCGGCTGACCTCGCCAAGCTCGATATCCTTCATCTTGTCCGCGTTCACGCTCGTCAGTTGCGACGTGCCGTCCGCTGACCGGACATAGAGGTCACCGGGTTCGGTCAGGGAGGAATTGAGATAGAACATCTTCTCGGCGCTGGACGCAACGAACTGATTCGATCCCGGCTGCGACAGGATCGTGAACACTTCCCCTTCGAACGGCACGCCGTAGATCAGCCGGTTCCAGCCATCGCTTGCACCGACGACCAGGCCGTTTCCGTCCGGCATCCAGTCGATCGAGCCCGCACTGCGGTCCCAATCGGGAGCGACGGTCCGCACGTCACCGGTCGCCAGATCCCGCACTTTCAGGGTCAATCGGTCGCTCTCATACCCCGCCCGCGCCATAGAGGCGTAAGCGAGAAATTTTCCGTCCGGGGAGGGTGTCGGCTTCGAGTCCGTGCCATCGTCACCGTCGGTCAGGTTGGTCGGCGCGGCGCGGCCGTCGACGGGCGCGCTCCAGATATCGAGATCGGTCGACCAGGGTTCGGTATCGCCCTTCTCCCGCAGGACGAAGAACAGGGTCTGGCCGTCCGCGCTGAACGCCACATCGCCGCCATCGCCAAAAGGCTTATCCGGAACGTCGCCATCTAGGTTTGCCGTAATCGCAACTGGTTCCGCGCCATCGCTCAGGCCGAGCGTGAACAGCTGCGACCGCTCGCCTTCGCTCCAGCTGTCCCAGTGGCGCACGAATAGCCTGTCATAAACACGGCCGTCGCCAATGGCTTCACCGTCCGGAACTACGTCTTTCCAATAGGCGATATGGTCGTTTGTCGGCGACAAGTGGAAGCCGGCAATCCCGCCTTCGATAGCGGTCACCTGTTCGGCTGCACCGCCTGTAACCGGCGCTCGCCAGACCTGCGCGTCACCGCTGCGGCCGGACAGCCAGTAAAGCATCTCACCATTCACGGAGAAGACAGGATCGCCATCGCTTTCCGGGTCGGCCTGCCAGCGGACGGGCGCAGCCTTGCGATCGGTCAGGTCCAGCGTAAACAGGTCCGTGCGGCCCTTGTCCGCTTCGAAATCCGTCTCGCGCATCGAAAAGACAAGCAGATTGCTATCTGGCGACAATGCGGCACCGCCTATGCGATTGAACCCCTGAAGATCCTCCGGCGTTAGCGGACGCGCATCGGCGGGAAAAGGAACTGTGGCGGCGAGCAGCGTGGCGGCTGCGGTCAGATATATATTCATGGCCAGCTGTCTAGCGCCTGACGCCAGCCGGAACAAATGTCATGCAATTCGCATCTTCGCTGGCCGCATCATATGCGCGGACAGGGCGTTCAGGCGGCGCTCGACCGAGTCCGACCAGAGATCCTCGCAGCGCGTCGACAGGGTCAGCACGATCTCATCATCTACAAGTGCCAGCGAACTTTCACCGAGAGGGCGCGCTGTGCCACCGGTCAACCGCTGGCCCAGTCGCAGCGCAAGGCCCCATCCCGTCGCCCGGTCCAGCTCTTCGAAGGGCGCAAGCCGGCTCAGCGCTTCGCGCTTCTTTTCCGTGACGCCGCCGCCATAAAGCGCGAACAGTGCCGCCGCCAACAAGGCCCGCTCCCGTGCGTTGATTCCGACCCAGTTTCCGTAAAGCGCGGTCTCCAGCGCCCGCTCGGCGCGAAATTCGGGATGCGCGCGCCAGGCGACGTCGCTCAGCTCGGCGGCAACGCGGCGGAGGCGGGATTCAGATTTGTCTTCGTCCGGGAACAATCCCGACATCCACTTCATCAGCGCTCCGGCGTGCTGCGGAAAGCGCCCCTGCGCCTCCCCCTCGTTTCGCGCGGCGGCGATCAGCGGATCACGCGCGGCGATTTCCGGTGCCAGTTTCTCGAAGAACACGCCTTCGCGGATGCCATAGGCGCTGACGATCGCATGGCTCGACCCCAGCTTCTTCATCACGGCCCGCAGTAGCAGCGCCGCACCCGGCAGATGCGGCGTCCGCGCGGTAGACACATTCGTGATCGAACGCATCCGTTTCTGCCGCAGGTTGGGGACGCCCCGCGCCAGCCGGTCGATGGCCTGCGTCGACAGCTTGTATTGATGCGCGATGTGAAGCGGATAGTTGGTCAGGTGCATCTGCAGCTGCGCTAGCGCGCGCCACGACCCGCCGACCATGTAAAACGGCAGATCCTTGCCCTCGACCGCCCATTCAACCTTGTTCAGCGCCTTTTTCACCAATCGCCTCATCTTGTCGGTTCCGCCCTTGCGCGCCTCAGCCAGTTTCAGACTGCCAATTGGCAGCGACAGGACCTCGCGCGGTTTTCCTTTTCTCAGGCGCACCAGCTCCAGACTGCCGCCGCCCAGATCGCCGACGATGCCATCGGCCTCCGGAATGCCCGCCAGCACACCCATAGCCGCATATTTTCCCTCTTGCTTGCCATCGATGGTCCGGATGTCGATTCCGGTTTCGGCAAGCACCTTTTCGACAAAGGCAGGACCATTGTCCGCCTCGCGCACCGCGGCCGTGGCGAAGGCTTCGATGCTTTCAACCTGCATGTCCGCGCATAACAGCGCGAAGCGTGAAAGGGCGTCATGCCCCATCTGCATATTCTCGTCCTGCATAAGGCCGGTTTCCGCGACACCCGTGCCCAGACCCGCCATGACCTTTTCGTTGAACAGCGTGAAGGGTGTGCGCCGATCCGCGCGAAACGCCACAAGACGGATGGAGTTGGAACCGATGTCGATTACGGCACGGATGGGCTTGCCCATATGCTCCGCGGCCACGCTCATGCTGCGCGTCCCTCGCCCAGCACATGTTTTGGAAGATTGAGGCGGGGCACATCGGGCGCTTGCTCGATCACCGTGCCGCGCCCGGACAACGACGGATTATTCATGAAATAATGATGCACATTGAAACTGTCGCCCTCCACCGAGATGCGCGTGTAGCTGCCGTCCGGCATCAGCTCCCAGCTCTGCTCGGTATCCTTCAGATTGGCCAGCATGACCTGGTCGATGATCTGGTCATGCACGGTCGGGTTTCTAATCGGGACGAGAACTTCCACACGCCGGTCGAGATTGCGTGGCATCAGGTCGGCGGACGCTATGAAAAGTTGCGCCTTGTCGGAAGGCAGCTCTTCGCCATTGGCGAAGGCGTATATCCGGCTATGCTCCAGGAAACGTCCGACGATGGACCGTACGCGGATATTCTCGGACAGACCCTCGATACCGGGACGCAGGCAGCAGATACCGCGCACGACCAGATCGACGGGAACCCCCGCCGCACTGGCGTCGTAAAGCCGGTCGATCATCTCGGCATCGACCAGAGAATTCATCTTCATCCATATGCCGGCGGGGCGTCCGGCTTCGGCATTCTCGATTTCACGTTCGATAAGGGCAACAAGATCGTGCCGCATCCGGCTGGGGCTGATACTCATCGCTTCAAGCCTCGTGGGCTCGACATAGCTGGTGATGTAATTGAATATCTGCGCAACATCACGCCCCAGCACAGGATCGGCCGTGAACATGCTGAGATCAGTATAAATCTTTGCCGTGACCGGATGGTAATTGCCAGTCCCGAAATGGCAATATGTTCTTAGCGTCGCGCCTTCACGCCTGACCACCAGCGACATCTTCGCGTGGGTTTTCCACTCGATGAAGCCATAAACCACCTGCACGCCCGCGCGCTCCAGTTCGGCGGCCCACTGGATATTCTGTTCCTCGTCGAATCGTGCCTTCAACTCGACGACCGCCGTCACCGATTTTCCGGCTTCTGCCGCGTCGATCAGCGCGCGGATCACGTTGGACTGCTTGCCTGCGCGATAAAGCGTCTGCTTGATCGCTACCACATCGGGGTCTGCCGCCGCCTGTTTCAGAAACGCGACCACGACTTCGAAACTCTCATAGGGATGATGGACGACGATGTCCTTTTCTCCGATAGCGGAGAAACAGTCGCCGCCATGCTCTCGTATTCGTTCGGGAAAGCGCGCGACATAGGGCGTGAATTTCAGCTCGGGCCGATTCTCTTCATAGAGCTGCATCAGGTCGCTGAGCCCGATAATCCCGTCCATGCTGGCAACCGCGTCATCGCCGATCTGAAACGCCTTCCTCACCACACGGCGCAGGCGGTTGGGCATTTTCGATTCCACCTTCAGGCGGATGACCTGCCCCCGCCGCCGCCGCTTGATCGCGCTCTGGAAGAAGCGCACCAGATCCTCGGCCTCCTCCTCCACCTCGATGTCGCTGTCGCGGATGATGCGGAAAACGCCATCGCCTTCGGTGGCATAGCCGGGAAACAGCTCATGTATGAACAGCCGCACCACATCCTCGATGGCGATATAGCGCGCGTCCGCTCCGGGCAGCCGCACGAACCGGGGTAGCGCCGACGGCATCAGCACCAGTGCCACAATATCCTCCCGGTCCGCCGGATGCGTCAGCGCCATGGCGAGCCCAAAGCCCTTGTTCGGAATGAAGGGAAAGGGATGCGCCGGATCGATGGTCTGCGGCGTCAGCACCGGGAACACCTGATCCAGAAAATAGCGTTCCAGCCACCCGCGCTCGTCCGCCGCGATATTGTCCGGGCGCAGGACTTCGACACCGACATCGTCCAGCTCGCCGTGCAACTGTCGCCAGATGCCCTGCTGCTGCGCCATCAGCGCTTCGCCCTCGGCCAGCACGGCTTCCAGCTGCTGCGCGGGTGTCGATCCATCCTCGGATAGCGTCTCTACACCCTCTTCGACCTGCCCAATAAGACCAGCCACGCGGACCATATAGAATTCATCAAGGTTTTCACCGCTTATCGCGAGAAACTTCAGGCGCTCCAGCAGCGGGTGCTCGGCATTGCAGGCTTCTTCCAGCACACGCTCGTTAAATTTCAGCCAGCTCAGTTCGCGATTGAAATAGCGGTCGCTTGTCAGCGTGATGCCGTCATGTTGCGGGTCGCCTGCCTCAGCCATCATCACTCCTCGAACAAAGCTGTCTTCACCAGCGGGATTGTCACGGACCGGTGCGCCGCCAGCGCCGCCGCGTCGATCCGTGCCGCCGTATCCTGTATGGTCTTGTAACGCCTTTCGATACGCTGCGCGATGAACGAGATGACGTCCGGTCCCACCCGCAGCCCGCGTGCCGCCAGTTCTTTGCCAATCAATTCGACGAGCAGCACGTCGTCCGGCTCCGCTATCGTCAGCAGCGGCAAGGCACGTAGCCGCGATGCAAGATCGGCCAGCGCCACTTTAGGCAGCGCCCGTGCGGTCAACAACAAAGGTTCACCGCCATTGCGCGCGCGGTTCAACATGTGAAACAGTTGCGCGTCCTCCGGTGGGTCTCGGTCGATATCCTCGAGCAAAGTCATCGCACCTCTCGCTCGGGCCACCGTCAACCGTGCCAAATGCGATTTCCCCGCACCTTCCGGCCCCAGCAAAATCGCCGCCCGGTCGGGCCAGCCTTCCCACAGGTCAAGTCGCGCCGCGGCATCGCGGTTCGCGTCGCCAATGAAGAAACGCGCCTCTCCGGATCCGTCCCTCTGGCCCAGTGGCAGCGCAATCTGTTCCGTCATTCCGCTTCCGGTTCGGCACCGTATAGCGGACTCCTCAGATAGGCCCGCATGACCGCGCGCACCAGAACCGCGATGACGGCCGCAACCGGCACGGCCAGGAATACGCCCCACAGTCCGGCCAGCTCCCCGCCTGCGAATACCGCGAACAACACCCAAAGCGGATGCAGCCCGATCCGCTCGCCGATCAGGTTCGGCGTCAGTACCGACCCCTCCAGGATCTGTCCGATCTGGAACACCAGGAAAATGAAGAACAGTTGCAGGGGATCGACCCCGAATTGCCCAAGTCCGACCAGTAGCGCCAGCACCACGGAAATCACAGCACCCAGATAGGGTACAAACGCCAATATCCCGGCTATCAGCCCCAGGACCAGTGCGAATTCCAGTCCAGTCAGCCACCACCCTGCCGCGTAGAAGACCGCCAGGGCGGAACATACCAGAAACTGGCCGCGGATAAATCCGGCCAGCGCATTGTCCATTTCTTCCAGCAGGCGGCTCGTGCGCGTTTCGAACCGCGGCGGAATCCAGCCACGCATCTTTGCGGTCAATAGGTCAAAGTCCCTAAGCGAATAAAAGGCGACGACCGGCATGATGACCAACAGGGCCAGAACATTGAAAAACGCCAGGCCCTGTTCCAGCACCCCCCTCAGGACGCCGGTTGCCATGCCGGCTACGCGTTGCAGCAGGTCGTCGGTCGCGCCTTCGAGGTCCACCAGCACATTGGCCTCGGCGTAAAGCCGCTCTGCCAGCGGGCGCAGCGTGGCGATCAGTACCGGCAGGCTTTCGATCAGCGCCGTCAGCTGGGACACCAGCAAGGGCGCAATCAGCAGAATCAGGCCGGCGAACAGCGCGAAAAAGACTACCAGTACAAATGTTGTCGCAATCCATCGCTTCCATCCGCGCGCCTCCAGACGATCCGTGACCGGATCGAGCAGATAGGCGATCGCCAGCCCCCCAAGGAATGGCGGCAATACCGCCGATGTCTGCCAGACGAACCAGAGCAGGAGTGCGA
>JBARZR010000048.1:0-6492 GCA_049650205.1 Pacificimonas sp.
GGACCACATGTTCGATTCTGAAGTGGTAAATGGCATCGGTGGATTGCTCCTGTAGGCAAGTGCAATGCTTCTAGGTTGTTGCCGCGCGACAGTCATCTTTTTCAATTGGGTAATTGCCGGTCAATGAGAGCTAAATCCATCGAACGGGTCGTTTAGCTAAAAATTCTTTTTGGACACCTCGGGGTAATGACCTGTGCGTTCAGAATTTACGTCCGCTCTCGAGCAACCAGCAGTGACGAGCCGATGACAGAAATTGGGACGCATAGCTGCCATTTACAAACTTAAACCACGCCCGAGTTATCCGCGAATAACTCTGGGTTGGACGTTGCGTAAACTCGGTTCTCGAATGTGTGATTGATGCCCCTCATGAACCCGGCAGGTCGGTATGCGATGCACGCTATTTGTTCCCATATCCAGTTCAAACCAAGAACAGAAACTTGGCCATATTGACGAGGATTGTTGTGAAATTGCGCTCGTTGCGAGCGCCTAACTCCTTACTGGAAAGCAAAAAAGTCGCACTAGGTAGATGCCCGAAAAGCTCTCTGATCGAATGTCGGAATCAGCTTGTTTGACAGGCACACCCTACGCAGTAAACATGCAGGTATTGTTAATGAAATACATACAGTTAGCAAATTGCATAATGTGTTACGGATCTTTACGGATTACCGCAAAGGCTTATGGTTTCATATAAAGTATTGTTAATATAAGAGAATCCAAAGCTGTTTTCTGGTGCACTTTGGTGCTATTTTTTTCTGCTTTGCGAAGGGTGAACCGATCAAAAATAGATTGGTTTAATATGAATCCGAACCGAGTTACGGCTTATCTGCCGACCGACACCATGGCTGCGTTTCGCCAGCTGGCGAAGAAACGGCAGATGACCATGTCCGATCTTTCGCGGCAGCTTATCCGTGATGAGCTGAGCCGGGAAAAAGTGCCAGCGAGCCGGTCTCCGCCATGGAGCGGAATATCATTTATATGACTGTCCTGAATGACAGATGGGCCAAGCTGAATCCCGATCCGGAGTTCCGAAACGAAGCGGTAGCGGCCATGGAAAAGATCGTTGCCAACCGGGAATCCTCAGACTGAATCGTTCGGGCGCTAGTCCGCCAGCAGCGACCGCAATTCCCCGACGGGGTTGCGGTCGAGCTGCTCGAGGATTGCCACGAACTCGGCGATGTCGAGGCGGCGTTCGCCATTCTCGTATTTGGACACGAACGACTGCGGTCGTCCCAGCCTGGTGGCAAGACCCGCCTGCGATATTCCAGCCTCGGCGCGAACTTCGATGAGCCGCGCGATGCAGCGTCTGTAAAGATCGTCGTCGACCGGGCGTGTCATCAATCCACCACCTGAAAAAAAGGGAAGGGGGCTGATAGCGGCTTGCCCCGATAAACCCGTCTTGGGATAATGGCAAACCAGAGAAGGAGAAGGCACATGAGTATGTTCGACTGGATCGAGGGACTGTTCCGGCCTTACCACGAGGGACCGTCCACTAACCCCGAGACCGGCCTGCCAATGAAAGGTGGATCCAGCATCAGCGACGTCGATGGCAGGCCCTATGGGATGTCGAGTGGCTATGGCGGCATGTCGACGTCGAGCGCGGACGACTGGGGCATGTTGTCGGCCAGTTCGACGGACAGCATCGGCATGAGCCAGGATCATTATTCTTCCGGAAGCCTGATCGGATCCTCGTCCAGCTACGGTCCTGACAGCACTAGCGGCGGCATGGGATATGATCCGTTCAGCAACTGATCGTTTAAGTGGTACTGTCCGGCTGAACCGGACCATCGATATCGACGAAGCGACCGACGACGCGCAGGCGGTCGGGGTAGGTCAACCATGTTGATCGCGGACGGGGGAGGTTCGTCCGGTAGCTGCTGTTGTGCAAAACGGCGAACTCACGCTGAAGCACATTCTTCATATGGGCATCCGGGCCATGGTCGCTCAGCCTATGAACGTCATCTACGAGATCGACATGCATGGCAGCTCCATAAGCGCTCAGGAATGAGCGCGATCCTGCAGGTTGCAGGCCGGAATAGCTGTTGCCGGTCATTACCCCGAACTCGACATCGTCCGTATCCGTGTCGGGAAGCGCAGGCTCCAGCTCTTCACCGCGGACAAGCCGAACGATCAAAGCTAGCAACAGCGGCAGTTCGATCGGCGCGCGGCTGTTCCAGTTCCGAACGAATATCCGGAAGCTGTCGACAACCGCCTGCGCCTCGCGGGGCGTCACGTTCCAGGCAGTCAGAAGCGCGCCGGTCAATTCCGGCACTGGCATATCGATATACCCACCGCCCGTACGCATCAGCGGTTTGCTGAAGGTGACGCCTTCGGCCTCACCAGGCGGCACGTCGCCAAGATGATTGAGCACTAGCTCTTTCACGGAGATCCGCCGCAATTCGTAGGTGCGATTGAAGAAGCGCCGCAAATAGGCGTTGCTGTCGAACTCTGCGCCGTAGACGGCGTTGATGCTATGCGTGAGCTGCTTGCCGTGTAGGGCAATCACAAACACCAGCCCGGGCACGTCAAACAGATGCTTGACCTCTTCGAGAAGCGATATCGCATAGGAAGGGCGGCAACGGTCGAGTTCGTCGACGATGACATAGATGGGCGCATGACGATCGTCTGACTTGTCGACGGCGGCGGCAAGCTGGCGCAGATTGTCCTTGAACGCCGCGCGGGAACGTTGGCGCGCTCGATACTGGTCGAGCATGGCTTTGCCAGCCCTGTCGACGACTTCTGTCGCGCCTTTCACGGCTCCGTCGATGCCGGCATCGATAACCGTATCGTCTTCGTCCGCCTTCGTCGCGCCGGCTTCCTTCATCAGCGCATCGGCATCGCCGCCAATGTCGTCGCTGACATAGCGTTTCAGAAACTTACCGCCGGCGCCGATCGCGGCTTTGCCCATGATGGGCAGCGCCGCGCGTGTCAGTGCGTCGAAGGTATCCTTGACCACCTTCTTCTTGAGATATGGCTTCAGCGCCTCTTCGAGCGCCGCCATGATGGATACGAGCGGTTCCTGGTTCGCGTCGTCGACCCAGGCATCCACAAAGGCGACCGGATGATTGAGCGCCAGATGTCTGTGGAAGCGGCCGAGAAACCAGGACTTGCCCTCGCCATAGGGCGCATCGAGCGCCAGGACATAAGCCTGTTCCCGGCGCTGTTTTTGCAGAGCGTCGGTCTCGTCGTTCAGGAAACGCTCGAGCATAAGCGCTTCGCGTTCGCGGTCGAGCATGTCGCCCGCCCAGATATCGGTATCGGCTGTCGTCATGGACCCGAAATGGTGTGTCGGCTGCGTCGATCAATATCACGGGCGCGAACCCGGTCAGGCCGGGTCGATCAGTTCCCGGATGCGCCTAGCCCGTTCCACAACGCCAAGACCGAGGGATGTCAGCTTCACGCCCCGAAAGTCCGCCGTCATGAGCGACCCGTTCAGCTGCTTCTCCATGTCATCGAGATGCGCCTTCAGCGTGTTACGCGATATGGCGAGCTTTCGCGCCGCGCCGCGAAGCGCGCCTGCCTCCGCCACGGTTAAAAGCAGTTTGTAATCGTTCCAGTTGGAAAGCGGCGGTATCTGTCCTTCATGCTGCATACTTCTCCGTAGCAGTAGGAACCGGTCTGGAAATGGAGCAGTTTTCGAACCAGTGCGATGATGAGAACCCGATATGGAAATTAGTCATCCTGAGCCCGGTCATTATACTAGCCGCTCAGGCGATCCACATTGCGTTGATGGCGCAACTTTGCGGTAAAAAAGCGAAGGAGAGGGAGGTCCGAACGCCGCCCCCTCTACGGTTACTCGGTATGATACGCAAAGGTGTATGGTTGTATGGGCTTATGGTTGAATGGGTGTCCTACTTTGCAGGCCCGCTCATACGCCCGGTGGGAGTACGTTCCGCCACCCAGAGGAGGCTGCCAGCGCCCAGGACGGGAGGCCTTGAAGGCCTTCCCCATCAAGTTGCCATCCCTCAATTCCACTCACATATTGGGTTTCGAAAGCGAGATCAAACATGGCGGCAACACCAAAAACCGAAGGTAAGTCCAATCTGCGGACGAATGAGCAGAAATGGTCCAAACCGCTCATGGAGGCGGGCTGGACGGCACTTCCCAGTGTCATCATCGAAAACCAGAAGCAGCTCGGCCTCGATGCCATCGACATGAACATCATCATGTACTTAGCGAGCAAGTGGTGGACGGCGGAAGGCAAACCCTATCCTTCGAAAGGAACGATGGCGAAGGCGATGCAGCTGCATCCACGGACTGTGCAGAAGCACATTGCCGCGCTTGAAGGTGTTGGGTTCATTAAACGTGAAGAGCGCCGCACCAAACTTGGCAGCAAGACGAACATCTATCATCTCGACGGTCTGATCGAAGCCGCCATGCCGTTCGCCGAAGAAAAGCTCGACGAAATTGCCGAGCGGCGGGCCATCGCGAAGATCAAGGCGAACCGGCGCGGCGCGCCGAGGAAGCCTGCGCTTCGCCTGGTGAAGGACGAGGACTGATTTACGAGATTGCGGCGTAGCTCAGAAGGACAGAGTCCTTGGTTGCTACGGCATGATGGTGGGCTACCTCATGTACGGCCAAGGGGGTCGCGGGTTCAAGTCCCGTCGCCGCATCCAATTTCAGAAACCCTAAAATGATTATTTGCGTGGATCATGTCTTCGGGCGTCACATAACCATTTCCATTCAAAGTCTCCTTCTATATATGATAATGTTCTTTATCGTATATAACTTTTGCGGTATGACACATGAATTCTGAGGAGGGCAAACCATGACGAAAATTAGTGGCATGACGCCAGGGTCGATCGAGATCACCGAAGACACTGAAGCCAGCGGTATGATTGGTGGCGACGCAACGGTTCATGCGGATTGCACATTGAAGCTGTCTGGCATGCTGAATGGCGACCTGATCGTGAAAGCGGGTGCGACAGCGATTGTGACCGGCATGGTCAATGGAACGATTATCAACGAGGGCGGGAAAGTCGAACTTACCGGCATGGCAAAAACAGTGTCGGACAGTGGCGCAGGCGCGATCATTGGTGACGGCTTCGTCGCATCAAAGGTACGATGAACCGGCTAGCTCCCCTTGCTTCTTTCGCGTCCGCGCTTCCCACAATCATCGCGGCGGCCGACGACCGCGCGCAAATGCGCTTCGTCGAGTTTTTCACCGCCAATATCCGCAATCCGCACACGCGCCGCGCCTATGGCCGCGCGGTGAGCGACTTCCTGACCTGGTGCGAGCTGCGCGGCGTGACCGCCCTGCCCCAGGTCATGCCGCTGCATGTCGCGGCCTGGATTGAGGAACTTGGCGTGACGCATAGCGCACCGACAGTGAAGCTACGCCTTGCTGCCGTGCGGCATTTGTTCGACTGGCTGGTGACAGGTCAGGTCGTGCCGGTGAACCCAGCGTCGTCAGTGCGCGGCCCCGCGCACAGCGTGAAGCGCGGGAAAACGCCAGTATTGTCCCCGGATGAAGCGCGCGAGCTGATCGACAGCATCGATGTTGGTACGGAGGCCGGATTGCGCGACCGCGCACTTATAGGCCTTATGGTCTATAGCTTTGCGCGCATTGGCGCGGCGCTCGCCATGAAGATCGAGGACGTGTTCGTGCAGGACCGGCGGCTCTGGGTCCGCTTGCGCGAGAAAGGCGGCAAGCGGCACGAAATGCCCTGCCACCATAATCTCGAAACCTACCTGACTGAATATGTCGAAGGCTGCGGTCTGGACGAGGACCGCAAGGAACCGCTGTTCCGCACCATCGGACGCGGCACGAAGATCCTCACCACCGCGCCCCTGCCCCAGGCCAACGCATTCGCCATGGTGCGCCGCCGTGCGAAAAAAGCTGGAATCGAGACGACGGTCGGCAACCACTCATTCCGCGCGACTGGGATAACGACCTATCTGAAGAACGGCGGCACGTTGGAAACCGCCGCCGCCATGGCGAACCACTCGTCGACCAGGACCACGCAGCTTTATGACCGACGCGATGATAGTGTCACTCTCGATGAAGTAGAGCGGGTGCTGATCTAGAATCATAAAAACTCAAAATCGTTGAATGACGGCGGTAACGACGCTGATCATCGGCATTAGTGCCACCATTTGCAGGCGGTTCAAGATGGTGTGCGGATTTATATAGCATCCGAAACAGCACGTCTGTTACAATTCGGTTGGTGATCCCATTCAACGAGGATCATCTAGAAAGGATGTCTATGGAAATTGTAGCAGTGATAACTGCCCTTGCCACTTTCGTGGTAACGGCGACCGGCGTAATCATTCAGATTATCGACCGTTCGTCTTAATTGACGTGAGGGGGTCGGGTTGCAGCCCGGCCTCCAAAAAAAGAGACGCTACCATTGCAGTGGCGCGTCTCTCAAATATCGGCGATGCCTATGAACGCCTGTAGCTGTGATGCTGCTAATATGCGGCGCTATCACCAATCTGTCAACTTTCCGTTGAACCGAGTTTGAGATAGCATAAGGCGAAAAATGTTGCCTGTGT
>JBARZR010000049.1:0-3618 GCA_049650205.1 Pacificimonas sp.
GCATCGACGCGAACAGCGTGCACGGTTCCGACAGCGCCGAGAACGCGAAGATGGAAATTGCGCAGTTCTTCGAAGAGAGCGAAATCGTAGGGTAGCTCTTTACAGATCGTCATCCTGAACTCGTTTCAGGATCTCGTGCCGATATTCGCGCGATATACGAGACTGCGCGTAAGTGGATGGAGATCCTGAAACGAGTTCAGGATGACGAAATTATTTCAGGTCTTCAGAATTCGTCCGCCGCGTCCATCAGTTTCGTCAGGCGCTTGGGCGCGACGGCCCGCCAGCTTCTTTGCAGCCAATCCTGAACCAACGCCCAGTCTGGATCACCGGTGTCGAGGCGCAGACCGACCCAGCCGGACGCGCCGTAATAGGCTGGTTTGTGATAGAGGTCGGGATCCGCCTCGACGAGGGCCGTCAGTTCGTCCTGGCCGCTGGTTTTTACCAATAGCGCGGTGCGCCCGTCGCCATGGTGATTGTCACTGAAAATTGCGAAATACTTGCCCTTCACACAGCGGAATCCAGGTGATCCATGTGTGTCGCGCGCTTCGCTTTCGGGGAGGGCAAGGGCGTGTCTGCCGACTTCGCAGAGCAGCCAGTCGGGGTCCAGTTTGCGTGTAATCCAGCGCGCGAGCGTTGCGGGATAGAGCTGGTGCTCCGCGAATTGGACGCGGCGGGCCAGGGTTTCCGCGCTGTCGCCAGGCAATATGGCGACTTTTGTCTGGCCGAGGACGGGGCCGTCGTCGACTTCGGGCGTAACGATGTGCACGGAGCAGCCCGCATGGCTGTCACCTGCGTCGATGGCGCGCTGGAACGTGCCCAGCCCCTTGTATTTCGGCAGCAATGACGGATGAACGTTTAGCATCCGGTCCTGCCAGCGCGCAACGAAGTCCGGCGAGAGCAGGCGCATATAGCCCGCGAGCGCGATATAGTCCGCGTTGGCCGCCTCAACGGCCGCGCCGATTTCCGTGTCGAAGGCGGTACGGTCCATGCCCCTATGGGATTTCGCCCATATCTGCACGCCTTCCGCTTTTGCCAGGGCGAGGCCCGGCGCGTCGGGATCGTTGGCGGCCACCAGCACGATTTCATAAGGGCAGTCGCTGGCGCGAGAGGCGTAAAGCAAGGCGGCCATATTCGTGCCCTGACCGGAAATCAGAACAGCAATGCGGGCGCGCTGTTGCGTCTCAGCCATGATGTGCGGCGGACCAGGCGGCGTCCGCGCCCCATGATCCGGCAAGGCCGTTGACGATGGTGGCGCGGTCGCCGTCCTCGATATGGCCGATGCGGAAAACGCTTTCGTCAGCTTCCGTCAGCGCAGCAACGAGCGCGTCGGCATGTTTCGCCGCGCAAATGATCGCCATGCCGATGCCGCAGTTGAATGTGCGGGCGAGTTCCTCTGGCATGATGCTGCCCTTCGCGCGGACCCAGTCGATGCTGGCGGGGAGGGGCCATGCACCTGCGTCGATGACGGCGCGATGATCCGGCCCCAATATGCGCGGGATATTTTCCAGCAGGCCACCGCCGGTGATGTGGGCGAGCGCCTTTATATGACCTGCCCGCACCGACGGCAGTAGCGACTTAACATAGATCCGCGTCGGTTCCAGCAGCGCCTCCCCCAGCTTGCGGCTGTCATTGAAGGGAGCGGGCGCGTCCAGCCGGTGTTCGAAATCGTCGCAAATGCGCCGTACCAGGGAAAAACCGTTGGAATGGAAACCGCTGGACGCGAGGCCAAGGATGACGTCACCGGCGGCAATCTTATTGCCGGTGAGTTGCTGTCCTCGCTCCACCGCGCCGACGCAAAAGCCCGCAAGATCGTAATCGCCCGCGCCGTACATGCCGGGCATTTCCGCCGTTTCCCCGCCTACCAGCGCGCAGCCCGCCATGCGGCAGCCCTCCGCTATCCCTGCGACGACGGCCTCGGCGATGCCTGATTCCAGCTTGCCGGTGGCAAAATAATCCAGGAAGAACAGCGGCTCCGCACCCTGAACGATCAGGTCGTTGACGCACATTGCAACGAGGTCGATGCCGACCGTGTCATGTTTGCCGCTGTCGATGGCGAGTTTCAGTTTCGTGCCGACGCCGTCCGTCGCGGCAACCAGCAGTGGGTCATCAAACCCTGCCGCCTTCGGATCGAAAAACGCACCGAAGCCGCCGATATCGGCGTCCGCGCCAGGGCGCTTCGTGGCGGCGACCAGCGGCGCGATGGCGCGGACCAGTGCGTTTCCGGCGGCGATTGAGACGCCCGCCTGCTCATAAGTATAGCCAGATTTCGTCATGGCGTTCGGCCTTAGCGACGGACGAGTGAGAATCCGACTCCCAAATACGCGCCGGGGGCTGTTAGAGGGGCGGTATGAATGTTCGATGGTTCGCCGCGCTCGCCGCGTTTTTTTTTGGTGCTTTCGCACTCACCGCGACCCTGGCGCAGGATGATGCGCCGCAGGAAAGCGGTGGGGGCGCAGGCGGCGCGGCCTTCGCGGTCGGCGGCATCCGGCTTGATGTGCGGGCGAAATCCGTCGGGGAGGCGCGTGATGCCGCCTTCCGAGAAGCGCCGCGTCAGGCCTGGCCGAAATTATGGGCGCGTCTGACCGGCCTCAGTGCTGAACGTGCGCCGTCCCTGTCCGATGCCGCGCTGGACGCGATGATCGATTCCATCGAGGTCGAGCGTGAGCGGTTCGGTGACGACCGTTATATCGCGACCCTGGGAGTCGTGTTCGACCGGCAGCGGGCAGGTCGGCGCTTGCCGGCAGGTGCGCGTATCCTCCAGTCGCGCCCCATGCTGGTCTTGCCTGTTCTGGTAGATGCGGGGGCGGTAACGACGGTCGATGCCGATAGCCCGTGGTTCCAGGCGTGGCAGCGCTTCGGCGGCGCATCCAGCGTGATCGACTATATCCGGCCAAAGGGAACCAGTGGCGACCAGATCCTGCTGAACGGCTGGCAGGGCGCGCGGGGCGATCGCAGGCTGTGGCGCAATATATTGACGGGCTATCAGGCTCATAACGTGCTGGTGGCCCAGGCGCGCCTGCGCCGCTCCTATCCCGGCGGACCGATTTCGGCAATATTCGTGGCACGGCACGGTCCGGACAGCGAGGAACTTGAGCGGTTCGAGCTGCGTGCGGCCAATCCCTCCGAGATACCCGAAATGATGGGGACCGCCGTAACGCGTATCGACGGCATCTACGCGCGCGCCTTGCAGGATGGGACAATCCAGGCAGACGATTCGCTCAGTCTCGCGCTGGCACCGATCGAGGCTCCGGCAGCGGAAATCGATGACGGCTTCGAGGCCGGACAGGTGCTGACCGCAACCGTGGTTACGCCGGATGCCTTTGCCTGGTCGTCGATGAAAGCGACGCTCGATGCAATGCCTCAGATCGAGCAGGCCACATTGCAAACGCTGAATATCGGCGGCACGTCCAGTGTCAGGATCGCCTATACCGGTACCTATGCGCGGCTGCGCTACGCGCTGGACCAGCGCGGTGTCCGGCTGGAGCCCGGTGAGGCAGGGTACCGGCTGCGCAAGCGCGTCGACGGGGAGGCGGCGCTGACCGCTCCTGTCGAGCGCGTCGGTATCCCGATCGCCAATCCCGCGCCGCCGCCTGCGTCGAGGCCCGCGCCCGCAGACCC
>JBARZR010000050.1:0-17554 GCA_049650205.1 Pacificimonas sp.
GGACCGTGCCGACCGTTTCCGCAGCCTGGACGGTGGTGGCGTTTCCCACGATGGCGATTTTCACGAGCGGCGGCGGCGCCTCCTCTTCCACGGCCGCTTCGGAACCGCAGGCGGCGAGCAGGAGCAGCAGGGGAGGCCATATGCGCATCATGAGTCTTTCAAGTGAAACTCAAATGTCGCTCTAGCACCTACACGGCAAACATAGCCAGATAAATTGTCGCAACGGCGAGAATAAGGACCGAAAGGGGCGCGCCCATGCGGGCGAAATCGCTGAAGAGATAGCCGCCGGGGCGCATGACGAGAAGGTTGTTCTGATGGCCGATAGGCGTCAGGAACGCCGCCGACGCGCCGACCAGTACCATCAGGAGCGCGGCGTCCATTGGGAAGCCGAGGATTTCCGCGATCTGGATCGCCAGTGGACCCATGATGATGGCCGTCGCCACATTGTTGAGGATGGCAGACAGCAGAAGCGTGATCGCCCCCAGCGACAGGAGCGCGGCCCATATGGGCGCGCCTGTAAGCACATCCGCCAGCCAGAGCGAGACCGCAGCCGCCGCACCGCTGGTCTCGAAACTCTGTCCAACCGGGATCATCGCCGCAAGCAGGACGACGACGGTCCAGTCGATGCTGCGATAGATTTCATTGGTGGGCAGCAGGCGCAGCGAGGGCATGGCCGCCGCCGCCGCGACGAAGGCGATGGCCGGCAGGACGTCGAAAAAGGCCGTCGCGGCGATGGCGACGGCGAAGATTCCGATGATACTGGCGGCGCGGCGCAGGTCCACGGCCTGCAGGTCGAGGCGGCCGATTTCCAGCAGGCGCGCGGCACTGACGAATTCCGCGATGACGGTGGCGCTGCCGTGGATGAACAGCTGATCGCCTGGCGCGATGGCCATGTCGCGCAGCGGACGCTTCGCCTTGGCCGCCCTCGGTCCGGCGGAGACGATGGCGAGACGTCCCTCGGTGCGTGCGGCGACGGCGTCATAGGTGCGACCGATCAGGAAGCTGCCATGCGCGACGGCGGCGCGGATGGTAACGGCGTCGGGGCTTTCGTCGCGCTGATGGACGGCGGCGTAGCCCGTGTCCTCGGCCAGCTTCCAAGGATTCTTGCGGGACAGCACGAGGACGCGGCGACCGGGGCGCGGACCCTGTTCCGCACCCCAGCTGCGCCGACCGGACTGGTAGATGCGCAGGATGCGCGCGCCCTCCTTGCGGAAGACCTCGCGCAGTTCGGGAGTATCGGCGGCACTTTCGGGGACGATGATCTCGAACACGCGCCAGGGGTTCGCCACGGCGCGGACGGCGGCGCGGCGTTCGGGCAGCAGGCGGAAACCGACGACGGCCATGTAGATCATGCCGACGATGGCCACCGATACGCCGACACCACTCATATCGAAGAAACCGAAGCCTTCGCCCACATGGTCGCGGCGGATGGAGGAGAGGATCAGGTTGGGCGGCGTGCCGATCAGGGTGGTCATGCCGCCGAGAATCGTGGCGAAGGCGAGCGGCATCAGCGCGGCGGTTGGCGAGCGTTTCGCTTCAATCGCCAGCTTTGACGCGATCGGCATGGCGATGACCAGCGCGGCGATGTTGTTCATGAACGCGCTCAGCACCGCGCCGACGATCATGACGAAGAACAGCTGCACCTGGAAGGAGGCTTCGCTGCGTGCAAGGCGACTGGTGAGCGCGGTGGCGACGCCGGAGAGTTCGATGGCGCGGCCGATGACGAGGACGGCGGCGACGGTAATGACGGCTGGGTCGGCAAAGCCAACAAAGGCGTCGCGCGGCGTCACAAGCCCGAACAATACGCAGGCGAGCAGCGACAGTAGCGCGACGAGATCGGGGCGGACCCGATCGGATACGAAGAGGACAAGCGCCAATAGCAGAACGGCGGCGCTGATGAGTGCCGGGTTCACTTATCCATGCTCATGTCGGTCCCCATGGCGCGGCTCTTAGGGAGGCGAAACGCAGGCGACAAAGGCTTTGTCACGCCCTGCCAGCCAGTTCGGTTACATAATGACTGGCAATGCGGCCCGAACGCGCGCCGCGATTGGTGGCGAAGCGGATGGCCTCCCCGTCGTCCACGTTAAGCCCCTGCGCGCCAGCGAGGCTGTGGCAGATGGCGAGATAGTCGTCCTGGCTGCACGCATGGAAGCCGAGCGACAGGCCGAAACGCTCGGCGAGGGCAAGCTGGTTGTCGAGGGTGTCGCGGGGATTTACGTCGTCGTCCACGGCCTTTGTCATGTCGTGCTTCACGAGGTGTCGGCGGTTCGACGTCACGGCGAGACGGCAGTTCCCCGGTCGCGCCTGCACGCCGCCGTCGAGAACGGAACGAAGGTGGCGCAGGCTCGCCTCCTCATCGATGCCGAGATCGTCGATGAAGATGAGGAAGCGCCGATCGACTTCCGCCAGTCGGGCGAAAAGTTGCGGCAGGTCGGCGATGCGGAGCGCGTCGGCCTGTACCAGCGGTATGCCCACATCGGCGGCGACCGCGCGGACGAGCGCGCTCTTCCCCATGCCGCGCGCGCCCCATAGCAGGACATCATGCGCGGGTTTTCCTTCGGCATGTCGCCGGGCGTTTTCGAGGAGGGCGGCCTTCTGCGCGTCGATGGCGGCGAAGGCGTCGAGCGGGAGCACATCAAGCGCCGCGACCGCGCACATGCCGCGACAGGTCCAGCGATAGGCGGGCGCGGCATTCAGATCGGCATCGGCGCGCGGTGGGGACAGGCGTTCGAGCGCGTCCGCGATGCGCGTCAACTCCGGCATTTGGTCCTCTTCCATTGCACCTCCGGTCCTGTCCTCCTAAGTAGCGCCCGCACACAGACAGCCAAGAGATTTTCATGTTTTCTTTCCCTGCCTACGCCCAGGCCACCGCTCCTGCGGGCGGCGTCGCCGGTTTTCTCGCCGGTCCCATTCCGCTGTTCATCGGCCTCGGCCTGATCTGGTATTTCCTGCTCATCCGCCCACAGCAGCGCCGCATGAAAGCGCACAAGGCCATGATCGCGGACGTGAAACGCGGCGACACCGTCGTCACGGCGGGCGGCCTGGTCGGCAAGGTCAAGAAGGTCCGCGACGACGACAGTGAAATCGAGGTCGAACTCAATCCCGGCAACGTCGTGAAGGTCGTGCGTGGGACGCTGGCGGAAGTTCGCCTGCCGGTCGCCGCCAAGGCGGCGAACGATTAAATAGATGCTGGACTTTTCCAAGGGCAAGATCTGGGCGATCGTCCTCGCCGTGCTGGCAGGCATCTGGTTCGCGCTGCCCAATGCCTTTTCCGAGGAGCAGGTGGCGGGCTGGCCGGATTTCGCGCCGAAGTCGCAGATGAATCTCGGCCTCGATCTCAGGGGCGGCAGCCACCTTCTGCTTGAGGCGAATACCGACAGCCTGTTCAAATCCCGGCTGGAAACGCTGGAGGGGACGATCAGCGATGCCATGCGGCGGGCCGATGGCGGCCGTATCGCGATTGGCGATGTGTCGCTGACGGGTGGGCAGCTGAGTTTCATGGTGCGCGACACCTCGCGCGTCGACGCCGCGGTGGATATTTCGCGGCAACTGACCGAACCCATTGGCGTCACCGGCGCGCGCAATTTCGATGTCAGCGTCGTCGATGGCAACCGCATCCTCTTTGAACCGACAACCCAGGGCAACGTCGCCGCCATCGACAGCGCCATGGTGCAGGCGGTCGAAGTCATCCGCCGCCGCATCGATGAACTCGGTACCCGCGAGCCCAATATCATCCGGCAGGGCGATGAGCGTATCGTCGTGCAGGTGCCGGGCTTCGACGATCCGCAGGCGCTAAAGGATCTGCTCGGCAAGACCGCCAAGCTGGAATTCAAGCTGGTCGACCTGGAAGCCACGCAGGAGCAGCTGATCAGCGGTCGCGCTCCCGCCGGTAGTGAAGTCCTGCCGAATGCCGACACCGGCTTTCCGATGGCGGTCAAGCGCCGGGTCATCATTTCCGGCGACCAGCTGGTCGATGCGCAGCAGCAGTTTCAGGAGGGGCAGGCGGTCGTCAATTTCCGTTTCGATTCGACGGGTGCGCAGCGGTTCGCGCGGGTGACGCGGGAGAATATCCAGAAACCGTTCGCCATCATTCTCGATGACCGCATAATCTCCGCTCCGACCATCCAGTCACCGATTCTGGGCGGCAGTGGCGTCATTTCGGGCAATTTCACTACCGAAAGCGCCAACGAACTCGCCATCCTGCTGCGCTCGGGCAAACTGCCGGTCGAACTGCAGGTGGTGGAGGAGCGCACGGTCGGCCCCGACCTCGGCAGGCAGTCGATCGAGGCTGGCAGCTATGCGTCCATTCTGGCCGTGGCGCTGGTGATGGTCTTCATGTTCATCACCTATGGCCGTTTCGGCATGTGGTCGAACATCGCGCTTGCCTTCAACTTAGCGATGATCGTGGGCGTGATGAGCCTGTTGGGCGCGACGCTGACCCTGCCTGGCCTTGCCGGGTTCGTGTTGACGGTCGGCGCCGCAGTGGACGCCAACGTCCTGATCAACGAGCGTATCCGAGAGGAACTGCGCAAGGGGCGCCGCGTGATCCAGGCGGTCGAGACCGGCTATCAGCAGGCCAGCCGCACGATCTGGGACGCGAACGTCACAAATATCATCGCGGCTGTCATCATGTTCTGGCTGGGCAGCGGACCCATCAAGGGCTTCGCCGTCGTGCTGTGTATCGGTATCGCCACGAGCGTTTTCACCGCCGTTACCGTGACGCGCCTTTTCGCTTCGATCTGGCTGCGCCGCAACCGTCCGAAGGCCATCACGCTATGAGACTTCTGAAACTCGTCCCTGACGACACCAATATCGGTTTCGTCCAATGGCGCTTCGTCGGCGTCGGGATCACAGTGGCGCTGGTGGTGCTTTCCATCGTCGGTTTGGCCACACGTGGGCTGAATTACGGCGTCGACTTCGCCGGCGGTGTTGTCATGCAGCTGACATTCGAACAGGATGCGGACATTCCCGATATTCGCCAGCGCATCGGCGCGCTGGACATCGGCAATACCAGCGTAACAGAGTTCGGTAGTCCGGACGTTGTTCAGATTCGCCTGCCCTTACCGGAAACCGAAGGACCGGACGCCGTTCAGGAGCGCGGCGCACGGGTGCTGGGCGCGATTTCCGGCGCTTATCCCGGCGTGACGCTGGACAGTCAGGACATCGTGTCCGGCAAGGTATCCGGCGAGTTGATCCGCGATGGTACGCTGGCCGCTCTGCTCGCCATGGTGGGCGTTGCGGCCTATATCTGGATCCGTTTCGAATGGCAGTTCGGCGTTGGTGCCCTGATCGCGCTGGTGCATGATGTGCTGATCGCGCTGGGCCTGTTCGCCTGGACCAATATCGAGTTCAACCTGAACATCATTGCGGCGCTGCTGACGATTATCGGCTATTCGCTCAATGATACCATCGTGAATTATGACCGTATCCGGGAAAATCTGCGTAAATATCGCAAGATGGAGATGATTCCGCTCCTTGACCTGTCGATTAACGAGATGCTGGCGCGCACGGTGATGACATCGCTGACCATGGCGGTCGCGCTGTTGGCGCTGCTGATCTTTGGCGGCGAAGTGCTGTTCGGCTTCACCCTCGCCATGCTGATTGGCGTGTTCGTGGGTACCTATTCCTCCATTTACGTCGCCGGGCCGATCCTGATCTGGCTGGGCGTGGGACCAAACAGCTTCCTGGCCGAGGAGACGAGCGGCGCGGAGCGTGTCGATACGCGCGGCTAGATGGTGTTCGAGCGCACCGATGGACCCGTTGGCAGTCAACGCATCGAGGCGGTGCGCGGTGGCAATTTCGTCGTCGGTGGCACAGCGCTCGACGGCGGATTTCTAATCTGGCCCGAGGGACTGCAGCCGGTCGATCTTCACACGGTGTCCGATTTGCATGAGGACAGTTTCGCAGGGCTGTCTGCTCTCGATGTGCCGCGCGACGTCGTCCTGATCGGCAGCGGTGCGGAGATGAACTGGCCCGATTTCGCGCTTCTGAAGAAACTAAGAGAACGCGGCTTCGGCCCGGAAGTCATGGACAGCCGCGCCGCCGCGCGCACCTATAACCTGCTGATGTCGGAGGAACGCGCCGTCGCGGCGCTCATCCTGCCGCTTTCACCTTCTGCGTCATCAGCGTGAGGTGATCGTAAAGCGCCTGCGTGTTCGCGGCCCAGGAAAACGGTTCGGCGGCGGCGCGGGTGACGTCCGGCGCGGGCAGATTGTCCAGCAACCCGCGGACCGCGGTCGCGAGCCGGACGGCGTTCGTGTCGGGCGGGATCAGGGTTCCAACGCCCTCGGTAACGACTTCGGCAGCGCCGCCCACATTCGTGCTGACGACCGGTGTGCCGCTTGCCAGTGCCTCCAGCCAGACATTTGCCAGCCCTTCGCTTGCGGACGCATGGACCAGCATGTGCGCCGCCGCCATGCGGGCAGGCAGTTCATCATGTGGCAGGCGCCCGAGAAGGGTCACGCGGGACGACAGGTCCAGCCGCTCGATCTGGCGTTCCAGACTGGCGTGTTCCGCTCCGTGGCCGATGATATCGAGACGGACGTCCGGCAGATGTGCCATCATTTCAATCAGCAGGCCGGTACGCTTGACGGGAACCAGATTGCCAGCTGCGATCAGCCGGGGCTCCGACGCCTTTGGCGCGGCGCCGGGATGGAACCGGTCCATGTCGATGCCGGTGTAATGAACGGCAATACGCTCCCTCGGCAGGCCCATCTGAACCATGTCGTCGCGCAGGGCCTGCGATACCGCCAGCATGCCGTTGGCGTGACGCCCCGCACCCATCATCTGCCGCCGGGCACGGTGCCGCCCGCCCCAATAGCGGATATCCGACCCCCGCGCCTTGACGGAGAAGGGCAGGCCGAGCGCACGACTGAGCCGGAGCGCGGCGACGCTGTCGGGAAAGAAATACTCGCAATCGATCACGTCGAACGGCGCTTCGGCATGAAGCCTTTTCGCCAGTGGTATGACCGTGGCGGCGATTGCGTCCGCATTGAGACGCCAGCCGATGACCGGCCAAGAACGGTAGCGGGGATGATGTACGGCGATTCCGCCGCGCGTGTCTTCTTGCGGGACGTCGCGCTGACCGGCATAGGGCAGGCGGGAGCGCAAGACGTCCGGTAGCGGCAGGGGCAGCGCCTGTACGGGTGCGATGACCGTGACATCGACATCGTCGCGCGCCGCCAGTTTCTCCGTTTGTCGCGCCACGAACCCACCAAGATTCGGCTGTGCCGCATTGGGATATAGTGACGAAAGCGTAAGGACACGGAGCATGGCTGTCTGCTAGCGGGGGATGCGCGAATAGGGAAGCGTATCCAAATCATTTGGCGACAGTGTGGTTTGGGGTTAGGTCGAATGTTATGAACCGTTTTCGTTTCCCGCGCACCGCGCTGATCGCCCTGACCGCCACGCTTGCCCTGACCGCCTGTGCCGGGGGCGGCAATGATAATGACGTGATCGACCGCAAATATGTCGCCCGCGATGTGGCGACGCTCTACACACTTGGTCGCGACACCTTGGAAAGGGGCCGTTACAAGCAGGCGGCGATCATTTTCGACGAGGTCGAGCGCCAGCATCCCTACAGCGTCTGGGCACGCCGCGCGCAGCTGATGAGCGCATTCAGCTATTATACCGCCGCCGAATATCAGGACGCCATCGGCGCGGCGCAGCGGTTCCTGCAGCTGCACCCCGGTAACAAGAGCGCGCCCTACGCCTATTACCTGATTGCGCTGAGCCAGTATGAGCAGATCGAGGATGTCGAACGGGACCAGGCGACGACGCTTGCCGCTCTCAACTCGCTGACCGAACTCACGCGGCGCTATCCGAATACGAAATATGCGTCTGATGCGCGGCTGAAGATCGACCTGGCGCGCGACCACCTTGCTGGTAAGGAGATGGAAATCGGTCGTTTCTATCAGGAGCGCCGCCAGTATATCGCCGCCGTAAAGCGTTTCGAGAATGTCGTCACGACCTATGACACGACCAGCCACACGCCAGAGGCGCTGCACCGGTTGGTGGAATGCTATCTGCTGCTGGGTATCCCGCAGGAGGCGCGGCGGACTGCGGCTGTGCTGAGCGCGAATTATCCCGGCTCCAAATGGTATGAGCGCAGCTACAATCTGATCCAGAAACACGCGTCTGCCTAAGGGCGCTTCGCCACTTGGTTGCCGCTTTGTTCCGCGTTAAGGCGGGAACATGCTGACCGCGCTGACCATCTCCGATGTGCTGCTGATCGAGGCTCTGGACCTCGACATGCGCGCCGGTCTGACTGTGCTGACCGGCGAAACCGGCGCGGGCAAATCCATATTGCTGGACAGCCTGGGCCTGACGCTCGGCGCGCGGGCGGAGACCGGCCTTGTGCGGAAGGGCGCGGAGAAGGCGCAGGTGTCGGCGAGCTTTATCCTGCCAAAGGATCATGGGCTGCGTACGCTGCTGTCCGAACAGGATATCCAGCTGGACGGCGACGAACTGATGCTGCGCCGCACGGTGCGGGCGGATGGCGGCAGCCGCGCGTGGATCAACGACCAGCCCGTGAGCGCGACCTTATTGAAAGATGTCGGCACGATGCTGGTCGAAATCCACGGCCAGCACGATGAGCGCGGGCTGCTCGATCCAAAGGGACACCGCGATCTGCTGGACCTGTTTGGCGATCTTTCCAGGCCGAAAGCGGCCTGTGCCGCCGCGAGTTCGACCTGGCGCGCGGCGACCCGGGCGCTGGCGGCGCGCAGGGACGATATCGAAGCGGCCGCGCGCGACCGGGAATTTCTGGAACTGAGCATCGAAGAGATTACCGAGTTCGGCCCGCGCGAGGGCGAGGAGGCCGAACTGGCGGGTGATCGCAAGAAAATGCTGGACGGGCAAAAAGCCGCCGAGGATCTGGGCGACGTGCAGGACGAATTGTCAGGATCGAAGGGCGGGCTGGCGAAGATACGCAGCGCGGCGCGGCGGCTGGAACGGATCGCGGAACTCCACCCGGCGCTGTCGGCGGCGCTGGCCGCGATGGACCGCGCCCTGATCGAGACGGACGAGGCCGAAGCGGAGCTGGCCGAAGCGGAGCGCGATCTGGCCTATGACGAGGCGCATCTGAACGCGGCGGAGGAGCGGCTGTTCGCCCTGCGCGCACTGGCGCGCAAGCACAGGGTGCAGCCGGACCTGCTGGCTGATCTGCTGGGGCAGATGAAGGCACGGCTGGTCGGCATCGACGAGGGTACCGCCGATCTGGAGCGGCTGGAAGCTGCGGTGCGCGAAAGCTGGGATGGGTTCGTCAATGCGGCGGGCAGGTTGACGGCGGCGCGAAAGAAAGCGGCGGTGCGGCTGGACAAGGCGATGGCGGCGGAACTGCCGCCGCTGAAGCTGGACGCGGCAAGGTTCCGCACGGTGGTCGCGCCGCTGGAGGAGCGGGCGTGGACGGGCGCGGGCGCGGACGATGTATCGTTCGAAATCTCGACCAATCCGGGCAGCGATTTCGGGCCGCTTATCAAGATCGCGTCGGGCGGCGAGCTGTCGCGGTTCATTCTGGCGCTGAAGGTCGCCTTGGCGGCGGCGGGGACGGCGGGCACGATGATTTTCGACGAGATCGACCGCGGCGTCGGCGGCGCGACGGCGAGCGCTATCGGCGACCGGCTGCACCGGCTGGCCGAAGAGTCGCAGGTTCTGGTCGTCACGCACAGTCCGCAGGTGGCGGCGCGTGGATCGCAGCATCTGAAGATCGCCAAGAGCGCGAAGGGCAGCGTGACGCGGACGGATGTGGCGGGGCTATCGCCGACGGAGCGGCGAGAGGAAATCGCGCGGATGCTGTCGGCGGCGGAAGTGACAGAGGAAGCGCGGGCGCAGGCGGACCGGCTGCTGGGGTGATTGTTTTGACATCGTAGAAGGGCGTCACCCCGCCGCAGGGCGGGGCCCAGTCCCGGGCTTTCAACAAGGTTGTTCTTTTTAATGCAGGACTGGATTCCGGCCTACGCCGGAATGACGGCTTTGGGGTAAGGGGAGTGCATGTCTGATAAATCTGATTCCCCGCATGCAGACGTAACCGCCGAATATGCGGCGTTGTCCGAGCAGATCGCGGCGGCGAATGTCGCCTATCACCAGAATGACGATCCGGAGATCGACGACGCCGCCTATGACGCGCTGGTCCGGCGCGCGCGGGAGATCGAGACGGCCCATCCTGAACTCGTCGAGGCGGGCGTGGCGACTCAGACCGTCGGCGCGGCACCATCCTCCTCGTTCGAGAAGGTCACGCATGTCAGGCCGATGCTGTCGCTCGACAATGCGTTTTCGGATGAAGACGTTTCGGAATTCGTCGCGCGTTTGCGGCGATTCCTGTCGCTGGACGAGGATGAACCCGTCGCCCTTCTGGCGGAACCGAAGATCGACGGGCTGGCCGTGTCGCTGCGGTACGAGAAGGGCGAACTGGTGCAGGGAGCCACGCGCGGGGACGGGCGCGTCGGTGAAAATATCACCGCCAATCTGCGCACGGTGGATGACATTCCGGAACGGCTGAAGAGCGCTCCCGACGTGCTGGAGGTGCGCGGTGAGGTCTATATGACCAGGGCTGATTTTGCGGCGTTGAACATGCGTCAGGCGGAGGCAGGCGAAAAGATCTTCGCCAATCCGAGAAACAGCGCGGCGGGGTCGCTCAGACAGCTGGATGTACATGTCACAAAGGCGCGGCCGTTGCGCTTTTTCGCTTATGGCTGGGGCGATATTTCCGACGTGCCGCACGATACGCAGTCCGGCATGATGGCGTGGCTCAAGGGGCTGGGGTTTCAGGTGACGGAACGCGTTCTTGGCGACAGCGCGGCAATACTGGATTTCTATCGCGATATCGAGCGGCGACGCGCCGACCTTACCTTCGATATCGATGGCATGGTCTACAAGGTGGATCGGCTGGACTGGCAGGCGCGGCTGGGCAGTGTGGGCCGCGCGCCGCGCTGGGCGATCGCGCATAAATTCCCCGCAGAGCGCGCGGTCACGCGCCTGCTCGCCATCGTCATCCAGGTTGGGCGCACGGGCAAGCTGACGCCGGTTGCGCGGCTGGAGCCCGTCACCGTCGGCGGCGTCGTCGTGACCAATGCGACGCTGCACAATGAAGACGAGATCGAAAGGCTGGACGTGCGCGTCGGCGACCGGGTTGAACTGCAACGGGCGGGGGACGTGATCCCGCAAATACTTGGGCAGGTTTCAGACGCGGCAGAACATGAGAAACTGGCGCCGTTTGAGCCACTGGAAGCGTGTCCGGTGTGCGGTAGTGCGGCAGTGCGCGAACCGGGCGGGGTCGACCGGCGCTGCACCGGCGGCCTGACCTGCGAAGCGCAGCGGGTCGAGCGGCTGAAACATTTCGTGCAGCGCCGCGCGGTGGATATCGACGGGCTCGGCGAACAGTCGATCCGGCTGTTCTTCGAGAAAGGCTGGCTGCCCGAAGGCCCCGCCGATATTTTTCACCTGCCGGCGCATGAAGACGAGATCGCGGCACTGGAGGGCTGGGGCGAGACGTCGGCGGCCAATCTGATCGCGGCCATAAAGGCGCGCGTTGGCACGACGACGGTGTCGCGGCTGCTGTTCGGTCTGGGCATCCGCCACGTCGGGGAGATTACCGCGCGCGACTTGGCGCGTGCCTATGAAAGCTGGAAAAATCTGCGCGCTTTGTTCGGCAGGCTTTCCGACATGAAAGAAAGCGCAACCGCCGCCGTCGGCGAAACCGGGGAGAAAGCCGAGCGCCGCGCGAACGATGCGCTTGCCGCCGAGATTGGCGTCGCCGGGATCGGACCGGAGGTCGCTGCGGCGCTGGCCGATTTCTGGTGCGAAGCGCATAACCGGAAGGTCGTCGATGATCTGATGGACGCGGCGCGCCCGCAGGATGAGGTCTTCGAAACGCTGGAATCGCCGGTTGCGGGCAAGACGCTGGTCTTTACCGGGAAACTGGAGACGCTTTCTCGCGAGGAGGCGAAGGCGCAGGCGGAGCGGCTTGGTGCGAAGGTGTCAGGGTCGGTATCTTCGAAAACTGACCTTTTGATCGCCGGACCGGGCGCGGGGTCGAAGCTGAAAAAGGCGGAGTCGCTGGGGATCGAGGTGATCGACGAAGCGGCATGGGCGGCGCTGGCGGAAGGAAGGTGAATTCCCCTCTCTGAAAGGGAGGGGCTAGGGGAGGGTTGCGATGCTGAAGGCGAACGTCGGCGCGTGCGGCAACATCGCAGCTCGCCGCCTCGCGTCTCGCACCCTCCCGTGAAAAGCTAATCGCTTTTCACCCCCTCCCTAGAAGGGAGGGGAGCGTTCTTACTCCACCGGCAGGAAATCGGGCACGGACAGATAGCGCTCGCCAGTGTCGTAGTTGAACCCGATGACCCGTTTCCGGCCCTCCTGATCCACAAGCCATTGGCCGATGGCGGCCAGCGTCGCGCCGGACGATATGCCGACCAGCATGCCCTCTTCGGCGGCGGCGCGGCGGGCCATGTCTTTCGCATCTTCGGGGTCGACCTTGATCGCGCCGTCGATGCTTTGGGTGTGGAGGTTGTCGGGGATGAAACCCGCGCCAATGCCCTGAATGGGGTGGGGGCCGGGCTGACCGCCGGAAATGACGGGGGAGAGGGTAGGCTCGACCGCCCAGACCTGCAGCTCCGGCCATTTCGGTTTCAGGATTTCCGCGCAGCCAGTGATATGGCCGCCGGTGCCGACGCCGGTAATCATCGCGTCCAGCGGTGTGTCGAAATCGTGCAGGATTTCCAATGCCGTCGTTTTCTTATGGACTTCGAAATTGGCCGGATTGTCGAATTGCTGCGGGATCCAGCTGCGCGGCGTTTCGGCCTTCAGCTCCTCGGCGCGCTCGATAGCGCCCTTCATGCCCTTCGTCTTGTCGGTCAGGTCGAAGGTCGCGCCATAGGCCAGCATCAGGCGGCGGCGCTCGATGGACATGGATTCCGGCATGCAAAGGATCAGCTTGTAGCCCTTTACCGCCGCGACCATGGCCAGGCCGACGCCGGTATTGCCCGAGGTCGGCTCGATAATCGTCCCGCCGGGTTTCAGCGCGCCCGATTTTTCCGCGTCCTCCACCATGGCGAGCGCGATGCGGTCCTTGATGCTACCGCCGGGGTTGGTGCGTTCGGACTTGATCCAGACGTCATGTTCCGGAAACAGCTTCGCCATGCGGATGTGCGGCGTACTGCCGATGGTTTCGAGAATGTTGGCGGCGATCATGATGCGGTCTCCTTCTGAGGCTCTTGCATAGACAATTCATCAGGCGGCGCGAAGGTCCGTGCGCGGCGCAATTCCGGGAACAGCCCCAGATAGGCGGCGACCACGACCAGCGCGCCAACGCCGCCGATGGCAACGGCCAGGACGGGGCCGATCAGATAGGCGAGGGAGCCGGAAAACGCATCGCCCAGTTCGTTCGACGCGCTGATCGTGACCTGCGATACGGCGCTGACCCGTCCGCGCTTTTCATCGGGCGTGTGCAGCTGGATCAGAGAGCCGCGGATATAGACGCTGAACATGTCCGCCGCGCCAACAACGAACAGCGCCGCCAGCGACAGCGGCATGGTCTTGCTGAACGCGAAGATGATGGTGGCGACGGCGAAGACGGCGACCGCGCCCAGCATTTTCGGGCCGACACCCGTCTTGAGCGGGCGGATACTGAACCATATGGCGGTCAGCGCAGCGCCGACGGCGGGGGCGGCGGCAAGCTGGCTGAGCCCTTCTGCGCCGACCTGCAGGATGTCACGCGCATAGACGGGAAACAGCGCCGTCGCGCCCGCGAGAAAGACGGCGAACAGGTCGAGCGTGATGGAGCCAAGGACGATCTTGTTGCGGCGCACATAGGTCAGGCCATCGATGATCTGGCCTATGGGCCGCTGCGCGCCGCTGATTTTCGAGCGCGGGACATCGCCGATCAGACCGAGCGCGAGGAAGCTGACCGCGAACAGGCCGAAACCGATCGTGTAGGGCAGGGCGGGTGCGACTTTGTAGAAATAACCGCCAATCGCGGGGCCGACAATGGCACCTGTCTGCCAGCTGATCGAACTAAGCGCGATGGCGCTGGGCAGCACCGCCTTTGGCACGAGGTTTGGCGCGAGCGCACCGAGCGCAGGACCAGCGAAGGCGCGGGCGACGCCGAGAAAAATGGCGATGGTGAAGAGGATGGTTAGCGTCATCGCCCCTTGCCAGGTGACCCAGGCAAGCACGGCGGCGCATATCGCCTGCAGCGCGATGCTGGCGCGGGCGACCTTGCGCCGGTCGAACCGGTCTGCGGCCAGACCGCTGAACGGGGTCAGCAGAAACAGGGGAACGAACTGCAAAAGGCCGATCAGGGCGAGCTGTCCCGATGCACCTGCGACACTCATGCCGCCATCGCGGGCGATGTTGTAGGTCTGCCAGCCGATGATCAGCAGCATGGCATATTGCGCCAGCGTCATCGCCAGCCGCGCGGCCCAGTAGGCGCGGAAATTCGCGATGCGGAAGGGATGCGGCGGCGATTGGGAAAGCGGGGCGTTCATCGCGGACCCCTTACGCGCTTTTTCAGGTCAGGCGAACGGCGCAAACCTTGTTGTGTGAAAAGAAAAACAGCGCCGGATCATCGCTGACCCGGCGCTGCCCACCAAATGTCGAGGCTGAAAACCTAGCGGGAGGCGGTCGCGCGCATGGCTATCTTGGCCTTTGCCGCCTTGGCGTCGGCGATGTCCTCTTGATAGTCGGCGCGCTTTTTCTCGACCTTGGCGAGATCCTTGCGGGCCTCTTCAAGGTCATCCTGCGCGTCTTCCAGCTTCTTCCGGGCCTTGGCGACATCTCGGTTGGCATCGCTCAGGTCCGATGCGGAGCGTTCATGGCGCGACATGGCCTTCAGCTCTTTCTTGTTCGCCTTGGTCCAGGTCTTCATGTCCTTGGACGACAGCCCTTCGGGCATGGTCTGCGCCTGCGGCGCGGCCTGCATGGCGAGCGCCGAGCCGGCCAAGGGCAGGATAGCGAGCGCGGCGGCGGTCAGGAGCGGCTTGGAAAAACGGGTCATATTTGGATGTTCCTGTTGCGAAATTACGAAATGTGATATGGTGCAGAGGCGCGGCGATGCAAGGCCGCATACCGTCAGGGTCCGTCTGACATATCGCACATGAACAGGCGCTGACAGACTAGCCGGTGAAACTCTTCACCAGGCTGCCCGCGACCAGATGCCAGCCGTCCACCAATACGAAGAAAATCAGCTTGAAGGGCAGGCTGATCGTGACGGGTGGCAGCATCATCATGCCCATTGCCATCAGAATCGCGCTGACCACCAGGTCGATGATAAGGAAGGGCAGGAACAGGAGGAAGCCGATTTCGAAGGCGCGGCGGAGTTCGGATACCATGAAAGCAGGGGCGAGCACGGTCATGGGGGTGTCTTCGGCCGTTTCGATTTCCCGGCCCGACAGGTCGATGAACAGCTCCAGATCGTCCTGGCGCACATGGGTGAGCATGAAGGATTGAAAGGGTGTGGAGGCGCGCTCGAAGGCGACCTCCTCGGTGATCTCGCCCTTGGTGAGGGGATCGACGCCCTGCTCCCACGCCTGCTCGAAGGTCGGGCCCATGACGAAGAAGGTCAGAAACAGCGCCAGGCTGACAAGCACGGCGTTTGGCGGCGCGCCCTGCGTGCCAAGGCCGGTGCGGAGAAGCGACAGCACGACGATAAAGCGCGTGAAACTGGTAATGGTCATTAGGATGCCGGGCGCCAGGCTGAGGATCGTGATCATCAGCACGAGCTGGATGACCCGGCCAGATACCGTCTCGCCCTCGCCGCCGCCAAGGTCGAGATTAATCGACTGCGCCTCCGCCGGGAATCCGACGAGGATCAGGAAGAGGGTTCCTGCGAGCAGCGTAAGGAAATTGAAACGGCGCGCGGTCATGTCTCGATGCCGCTTTCGATGACTGTCGCGCGGTCCGGGGAGAGCGCGACAAGATGCTCGCGGTCGTCGCTGCGGATGATGACGATGCGCTGGCGCGGACCGACGGAGAGGGTTTCGACGATTTGAAGGCGACGGTCCTTTCGCGCCACGCCTTGCAGGCCGAGCGCGCCGAGCCGATGGCCATATTTACGCAAGGCCCAGGCGGCGAGCAGCAGCAGGCCAAGCGTCGCGGCCAGCGCGGCAAGGAATCGAAGATAGTCGAGTGCGTCCATGCGCCGACATCTGAATGAAGATGGTTAACGGGCCGTTAGGATGACGAAATGAAAAATCCATGTCCCAATGGACAACCGTCATCCCGGCGTGGGCCGGGATCCGTCTTTTGAATCCGTTTTTGCATCACGTCTTTAAGTTGGCCCCGGCCTGCGCCGGGATAACGGGGCTCTCATGGTTCGCCCTCATAGTTAACGCAAATTCAACTATATGGCGGCAAATCCTGCCCCATGACCGAAACCACATTGATGACGGCGATGACCGAACGCATGCGCTGGCTGGGCGCGCGGCAGGGGGCCGTGGCGCAGAATATCGCCAGCGCCGATCTGCCGGGATACCGCGCGCGCGACATTCATGCGCCGGACTTCTCCCGCATGGTGGGAAGCGCGCCGGAAGTGAAAGTCAGCGCGCGGATGCGGGCGTTGGGCAGCACGTCCGCCAAAACCGCCGATCCGCGCGGCACGGGCGAGATCAAGCCGAACGGCAATGATGTCAGCCTGGAAACCGAATTGCTGACCATGGCGGAGATCCAGATGGATTATGCCGCGATGACGAATCTCTACCGTAAGCAGATGGGCATGTTCAAAATCGCCCTTGGCCGGGGCGCACGCTGATGGACCTTTCGCTTGGCATGTCGGCCTCCGCCGCGGGTCTGAAGGCGCAGTCCATGCGGATGCGCGTGATCGCGGAGAACCTCGCCAACAAGGACAGTGTCGCAACAACGCCCGGCGGCACGCCCTATCAGCGCCGCATGGTTGAGTTCGCCGCCGAACTGGACCGTGCATCTGGTGCAATGCAGCTCAAGGTGGACGGTGTTCACACCGACCGTGCGCCCTTCGTGAAACGCTATGAACCCGGTCATCCCATGGCGGATGACGAAGGCTATGTGTTGAGTTCGAATGTGAATTCATTGGTCGAACTGACGGATATGTCCGAAGCCCAGCGCAGTTACGAGGCGAACCTGTCATCCATAGAGGCGGCCAAGGCGCTCGCCATGCGTACAATCGACCTGCTGAGGTGATCTAGATGTCTATTCAATCCTTTGACGCGATGAGTGCCTATGCGCGGACAGCGGGGATCGCGCCCGCCGCCATGCCGCCCGTGGCGAACGAAGCGGGAAATCCGGGGGCGAGCTTTTCCAAGATGGTGGAAAGCGCCGTCGTCGATGCCTCGCAGGCGGTGAGAGCGTCGGAGGCGGTTGCGACACAGGCGGTGCAGGGCAAGGCCGATATGGTCGATGTGGTGACCGCAATGAACTCCGCCGAGATGGCGATGGAAACGGTTGTTGCCGTGCGCGACAAGGTTATCGCCGCGTATCAGGATATTATGCGGATGCCCATTTAAGACTAGATTTTTTCAGCATCGGCATTCCCGCGAAGGCGGGAATCCAGAGTTATGACGTGAAGTTCCGGTTTGTATCTTTG
>JBARZR010000051.1:0-6668 GCA_049650205.1 Pacificimonas sp.
GCTGCCAAACAAGGCGGTCAAGTGGTCACGCAATTGCGCCAGACACCGGAGCGGACGCCGATCGCCTATGCCGCCTTGCCATTGCCGGACGGACGCGCGCTGCTGGTGACTCGCGACCGGCGCGATATCACCACCATCGTTCGGGCCGAGCGCATGACGCTGTTTCTGGTATTTCTGGGCGTCCTGACGCTGTCGCTCCTGCTGTCCAGCTTTCTCGCGCGTACCATCGTCCGTCCGTTGCGGCGGCTTGCGATCGCGGCGCAGCGGGTGCGGCTGGGACGTTCGCGTGAAGTCACCGTACCCCGCTTTCAGTTGAGGAAGGACGAAATCGGCGCGCTTGCCCGCAGCCTGAGCGACATGACCGCGGCGCTGAGGACGCGCATCGACGGCGTCGAGGCCTTCGCCGCCGATGTGTCCCATGAAATCAAGAACCCGCTTGCGTCGCTCCGCAGTGCGCTGGAGGGGTTGGACCGGATCACCGATCCCGATTTGCGCGCGCGGCTGCTGGCCATCTGCGCCGAGGATGTGCGCCGTATCGACCGGCTGATCACCGACATTTCCGACGCTTCCCGCCTGGACGCGGAGCTGAGCCGCGCGCATTACGAGCCGGTCGACCTGGCACCGATGCTGGAAACGATCGTCGATGTTTACGAGAAACGCGGCCTGCCACGCGGGATCGAGCTGGCGCTGGCGCGGCCTGCCGCGGGAACGGCTATGGTGCTTGGCGACCGCGACCGGCTGGCACAGGTGGCACGGAATCTGATCGACAATGGCGTCAGCTTTTCACCCGATGGCGGCATCGTGGAAATCAGCGCGGCGGGCGGGCGCAGAGAGGTCGTGCTGCGTGTCGACGATCGCGGCCCCGGCATCCCGGAAGGGGCCGAGGAAAAGATTTTCCAGCGCTTTTATTCGGAACGGCCGGGCGGAGAAGCGTTCGGGCAGCATAGCGGCCTCGGCCTCGCCATTTCCCGGGCCATCGTCGAAGCGCATGACGGTCATCTGACGGGCCAGAACCGCAAGGCGGGCGGAGCGCGGTTCACGGTCAGGATTCCCGCCGCACCGGCGCTCACGGCCGCATGAGCGTTATCCGCCTTCACGCCACAACGGTTTCCCTTCATGGGAAGGGCGTGATCCTGACCGGGCCGAGCGGAGCTGGAAAATCCGACCTTGCGCTCAGGCTGATTGACCGCGGCGCGCTGCTGGTGGCGGACGATCAGACGATCTTGGTCGAAGAGGCCGCCGGACTTGTCGCCGCGCCGGTACCGGACTTTGCCGGTCAGATGGAAATACGCGGCCTGGGGATCGTTCCGCAGCCATTTGCCGAACGTGCGATCCTGGCCCTGCACGTCGATCTGGAGACCCCGCCCGAGCGGATGCCGGAACCAATGGAGCGGGTGTTCGGCACGACCTCGCTCCGCTCCATCCGCGTCAATTCGCGCTTACCGTCCGCACCAATCCTGATAGAGATCGCTTTAACCTGAAACCGGAACCGTGTACGCTGACGCGGCTATGAGCAAAGCCAGTGTCGAGAACCTGATCTCCGCTGAAGAGCGGCGCCCCCCCCTTCTGATCGTCACGGGCATGTCCGGCGCGGGCAAGTCGACCGCGCTCCGCGCGCTGGAAGACAGCGGTTACGAAGTGGTCGACAACCTGCCGCTGTCGCTGCTGAACCGCCTACTGAAAATGGAAAGCGCAGAAGAGTTCGAGGGGCGTCCGCTAGCCGTTGGCATCGATGCCCGCACACGCGCCTTTTCCGCCGAAAGCGTCGTCGCGCGCATCAAGAAGCTGCGCGAGGGCGGCGCGAATGCCCGTGTGCTCTTCGTCGATTGCACCGGCGGCGAGCTGGTCCGGCGGTTCTCGGAGACGCGGCGGCGGCATCCACTGGCACTCGACCGGCCCGCGACAGACGGTATCGCAAGGGAGCGGGAGACGCTGGCCCCTCTACGCCGCTGGGCCGATGTCGTGATCGACACGACGGACTACAGTATCCATGATCTGCGCCGCGCCATCCGTCAGAAATTCGCCGGCGAGGCCAAGGCGGGCGTGACCCTGACGCTGATGTCCTTCGGCTTTGCGCGCGGCGTCCCGCGCGACGCCGACATGATGTTCGACATGCGCTTTCTGGCCAATCCACATTGGGTGGAAACCCTCCGTCCGCTGACCGGCCTGGACCCCGCCGTCGGCGAATATGTCGCTGACGATCCCGCCTTTTCCGACATATTCACGCGCATATCGGGCCTCGTCGAGACACTGCTTCCTTTCTATGCAAAAGAAGGAAAGGCCTATCTTACCGTCGCGATTGGCTGTACGGGCGGTCGCCACCGTTCGGTATTTGTCACCGAACGGCTCGCGGCGTATCTGCGGGATGTCGGCCTGTCGCCGAACGTGGTGCATCGCGACGTGTTTGGACATAGTGAAGGTGCCGAGGCCGAGGCCGGTGGCACGGGGGTGGCAGCGTAAATTCTTATGTTAGGTATGGTTCTCGTAACGCATGGCGGCTTGGCCCGTGAATTTATTTCGGCAATGGAACATGTTGTCGGTAAGCAGGAGCAGATCGCCGCGATCTGCATTCAGCCGCAGGACGACATGGAAACAAGGCGCGGCGACATTGCCGACGCGATCGCCGGCGTCGATTCGGGCACGGGTGTCATCGTGCTGACCGACATGTTCGGCGGCACGCCCTCAAACCTCGCCATCTCCCTGATGGGCGCGGGACGGTCGAGCGCGGTGGAGGTGATCGCCGGGGTCAACCTGCCCATGCTGATCCGCCTTGCCAGCGTGCGGGGCGAGATGGAGGCGCATGACGCCATCGAGGCCGCGCAGGAGGCGGGGCGGAAATATATCTCGGTCGCCTCCAAAATCCTCGGCGAAGTCGCCTGACTGCCGACGGCAGTAGTGGTCATGAAGGCGGCGTTTGCCGTCCGGTGACGATTCGCAACAAGCGCGGGCTGCATGCGCGGGCCAGTGCGAAGTTCGTAACGCTGGCCACGGAACATGACGTGGACATCATTGTCGACAAGGGGGGCACGACGGCGGCGGGCCGCTCGATCATGAGCCTTATGATGCTGGCGGCCGGCCCCGGCGACACCATTACCATTCGTGGGCAAGGCGAAGGCGCGGAATCCGCCGTCGACGCGCTTGTGGCGCTGGTCGAGAGCAAATTCGGCGAAGAATAGCCGACATCCATGCCCCGACAGATTACCAGCTTTTCCAACACCACCATCAAGCGCGTCCGCGCGCTGGCGCAAAAGAAGGCGCGTAGTTCCGACGGCCAGTTCATGGCCGAGGGGTTGCGCATCTGTACCGAGGCGCTGGAGGCGGGGCATGTGCCGCGCGTCCTGATCGTGCGGGACGGCGAACGGCATGAGCTTACGGACCGGCTGATCGCCGCGACCGAAGAGTCGGATGGCGAAGTGCTGGCTGTGCCGCCGGGCCTGCTCGCCAAGGTCAGCGGCAAGGACAATCCGCAGGGTGTCGTCGGCGTCTTCGATCTGCTGGACACGGGGCTGGAGCGGCTGGACCGGGAGAGCGCCGATATCTGGATCGTCTGCGAGGCGCTGAAGGATCCGGGCAATCTGGGGACGATCCTGCGCACGGCGGACGCGGTCGCGGCGGGCGCCGTCATCCTGCTGGATCAGGCCTGCGACCCGTTCAGTGTCGAGGCGGTGCGCGCCTCGATGGGGGCGCTGTTCACCGTTCCCGTGGCTCAGGCAGAGGGCGCGGTGTTTTTCGACTGGCTGCGGTCCGGACCCGGGATGCTGGTCGGGACCAGCCTGAAGGCGTCCGAAGATTATCAGGCGGTGCGCTACGCCGCACCGACCTTCGTCTTCATGGGTAATGAGCAATGGGGACTGCCGGATGCCTATGAGGCGCAGTGCGACCGGCTGGTAAAGATGCCGATGCTGGGCAAGGCGGATTCGCTGAACGTGGCGGTCAGCTGCGCTGTCATGGTCTATGAAGTGCTGAACCAGCGGCGGTCGTGAACGCTCCCCTTCCAGCAAACAGGGAAGGGAAAAGCGACCTACCCCAACCGCGCCTCGATCGCATCCCAGATCAGCGCCGGTGTATCGGTGCCGTTGAAACGGTCAATGGCGACGATCCCGGTTGGACTGGTGACGTTGATTTCGGTCAATAATCCACCAATGACGTCTATCCCGACGAAGATCAGGTCGCGGGATTTGAGGTCGGGCCCGATGCGCCTGCAGATTTCCAGATCGCGCTCCGTAAGCTGCGCCGCCTCGCCGCTGCCGCCCGCCGCGAAGTTCGAGCGGATTTCTCCTTTCGCAGGCAAGCGGTTGACCGCGCCCGTAGGTTCGCCGTCGACCAGGATGATGCGTTTGTCGCCAGCCGACACGTCAGGCAGAAATTGCTGCACGATGAAGGGTTCGTCGGCAATGGCGCCGAACAGCTCGACCAGCGCGCCGAGATTACCGTCGCCCGCATCCATTTTGAAAACGCTTTCACCACCTTTTCCGTGCAGCGGCTTGACGACCACCGCGCCATGTTTCTCGCGGAATGCCTTCGCCTGATCGAGCGAACGGGTGATGAGCGTGTCTGGCATCAGGTCGGGATAGCGCAGCACGAACATCTTTTCCGGTGCGCCGCGCACTTCGGCGGGGTCGTTCACGACCAGTGTTTCACCCTTCAGCATTTCGAGAAGATAAGTCGCCGTGATATAACCGATATCGAAAGGCGGATCCTGGCGCATGAGCACGACATCCACATCGCGCCCCAGATCGAGCAGCTCCGTATCGCCCGCGCGGAAAGGGTTGCCCGCCTCGTTCCTGACCTCGATGCGCCGCGCCATCGCCCGGACGCGGCCGCCCTGCCAGCTGAGGTCGCCCGGTCCGTAATGGAACAGCTCGTGCCCCAGCGCCTGCGCCTTCAGCATCAGTGCGAAGGTCGAATCGCCCGCGATCTTGACGCTTTCTATCGGGTCCATCTGGACGGCGACGCGCCTGGTTGCGGGACGTGACATGACTGTTCTCCTGACCATATCGTCACGCTCAAGCGCGGGCGGGGAACAATGGCAAGCCTTGGCTGCTTGTCCTAGGCATATGCCCGCTTTATCGCGGGGAGCCGACGATCACCGATATGGAGAGCCAAATGTCCGACCACCTGCTTAGCGACCGCGACCTCGACCTGATTTTCCGCAATGCGCGCAGCTATAACGCCTGGTCGGACAAGGCGGTCACAAAGGTCGAACTGCAGGCGGTCTACGACGTGATGCGCATGGGTCCGACGTCGGCGACTTGCAGTCCGGCGCGGCTGGTGTTCTGCCACTCGGAGGAGGCGCGGGCAAAGCTGGCGGACTGCGCGAGCGATGGCAACAAGGACAAGATTAAGGTCGCTCCGGTCACCGTGGTGATAGGCCAGGATATGGAATTTTACGAAAAACTGCCGGAACTCTTCCCGCATACGGACGCGAAAAGCTGGTTCGTCGGCGATGATGGAAAGAATGAAGATCTCATCTCGGAAACGGCGTTTCGCAATTCGACGCTTCAGGGTGCCTATCTGATGATCGCCGCGCGCGCGCTCGGTCTCGATTGCGGGCCAATGTCGGGTTTTGACGCGGATGCCGTGACGAAGGCGTTTTTCGGTGGCACGTCGGTGAAGGCGAATTTCATCTGTTCTCTGGGCCACGGGACGACCGAGAATCTATTCCCGCGCAGTCCGCGCCTGAGTTTCGACGAAGCCTGCGAGATCAAGTAGGCATTTCCCATGCTGCTCGCGATCGGTACCGCCCACCGCGCCTGTTCGCTGGCGCTTGTCGAAGGTGGCGATGTCCTTCGCGCTGTCCATGAAGAGATTGGACGGGGCCATGCGGAACGGCTGATCCCCATGATCGCGGAAATGCTGGATGGCACGCGGCCTGACCATATTGTCGTAGAGGTCGGCCCGGGCAGCTTTACGGGCATCCGTGTCGGCGTCGCGGCGGCGCGCGCGCTGGGTTTGGCCTGGGGGGCGCAGGTGACGGGCATGACCTCGACTTCTCTGCTGGCGGCCGAAGCGTTCGCTGCTGCCGACCCACCCGGTCAACTTGCCGTGATATTGGACGGGGGACGCGGTGAAGTCTTCGTACAGCAATTTTCACGCGAGGGTGCGGAGGACGAAGTGACCGCAGTCGCCTATGACGATATCCGCCTGTCTGCGGATGCCGCTATCGGGACGGGAACAGCTCTGATCGCGCTGCCGGATCACATACGCGATCTGGGCGGCAGCATTCCCACCGCCGCCTATGCCGCCCGGCTGAAACCTGCGGAGCGGGAATTACCGCCATCCCCGCTTTATATTCGCCCGCCGGACGCGAAGCCGAGCCTGACGGCGACCGGCAAGTCCTTCACCGCATGACCATCGGTTTTCGCGCCGCTTCCGTGGATGACGTGCGTTTGCTGGCGGGTTTGGCAAAGGCATCCTTCGATCCGCTTTACGGCGAAGGATGGACCGGCGCGCAGCTGGTCGGCACGCTCGCGCAACCCGCCGCCTGGGGCGAGATCATTGCGCGGGACGGCCAGGCGGCCGGATTCACGCTTTCGCGCTTCGCCGCTGATGAAGCCGAACTGTTGCTGGTTGCCGTCGACCCATCCGCGCGCGGCTGCGGGATCGGCGGGGCGTTGATGCGACATGTGATGGACGGCGCGCGGGCACGCGGTGCCGCCATCATGCAT
>JBARZR010000052.1:0-1893 GCA_049650205.1 Pacificimonas sp.
TTGTTTTCTGATTGAGGCTGCAACCAGAGGCTCGTGGCAAAGTGCTTGGGAAGCAGCATAGCGCGGCACAGGCAGTTGTGAAACAGCTTGTATGTCACGCAACTTGATGCTAGCGCAAGTTAACATGCTCGGTTGGCAGTGGTGACTGTTGCTCATACGTTTGCAGAATAGGCAGCATTCGGCGCTCGCGCAGCAGTGAGCATCTCATGCCACGCTTGATGGCAGATTGACTGCGCATCAGTCCCCTCTGATGGTGCACCCTCTGCACCATCAATCACCACCAAATCTCTGTCCCCGCTCAAAATTGCCGAAGTCTGATGCCATGCCTGCCACGCTGTTCAATGCTTGCCCAAACGCAATGCTTGCCCAAACGCATCCCAGGAAGCTGGAGATGTCAATGTCCAGGGGATGGATATGGCGATGTGATCATGTCATCAACGTCACACGCGGTAAAGAGCTGACATAGCCTGACGCAAACAACTGCAGCACATCTGCGGACCATGGATTGTGCTCACAGTAACGTCGCGCAAGAAGGGCAGCTGCGCGACAATGTGCCACTGCTTGCTAACAGGCTTGCTAGGTGCATGCCCATCTGCGACCTCGAATGCGGCCTTGAAAGACTTCCTGCATATGCATGGACATGTCTGCAGACAGCTTGCGAGGAGGTCAGTGGGTGCCCATCTGTGCCATGAGAGTGATTGTCACGTTTGATGTGGTAAAGCAAAGCGAGGGCTTGGCAGTGCTCAGCATCGCCATCTGTGCCTGGAGCGCACTCGTGATATGCGACGGCACGTAGCACAGCGTGCCCAATGTGCATGACGCCCCGGTTGCTCACGTCACAGATCTGCCACACACTCCTGGGCAGCGCAGCCAGATGCCCATCTGCTCCACCGTGAGCTGGAGGTCTCGCCGCGTCAGCTCCTCGACCTTCTTGCCCCGCAAGTCACACCAGTCAGAGATCCCGCGCAGCATGTCTTCTGGCATCACCGTTGCCCAGCGCGCCAGCTGCACCGCGCGTCCGGGGTCGGCCAGCAATGCAGCAGTCATAGAGGAAGTGCCGCGCAGCGAGCTTGCATGCATTGCGGAGGCAATGCGAGGCATAGACAGTGACATAAGAATGCTTGCGGTAGACGCCAGCTTTTTCATAACGCGCACAGCACACCTTGGCGCGAGTGTGAGCTTGCTGCGCCGTGAGCGCTCCTTGGTATGTAAACGCGTCTGCGCCATCGAGGTGCAGACCCGTGTTGCACCTGCCAAAATGGAACGCCTTGGGGGCGGCAGCCTTCAGTGCAAGGGTTTGAAACGGTGCTGCAAGGCACACGACGTCTGCGTGCACTCCCTGGGCCTTTCATCGTGCGCGGTTGCAAAATTGCGCATGCTGCTTTGAGCAGCTGTGTAGTTTTTGCATGCAGCAAAAACAGGGCACTCGGAGCAACAACATGTAGAAAATGTCTCTGAATGGCACGAACGTAGGGCGATTGCTCTGTTACACTCCTTATGTGCTCTTGCAAAGAGTCTTTGAAGTTCAAATCTAGCCAATGCACGTGTCTTCCATCGCGCGTGACGCTGGCCATGCAGCGCTAATGTACAGAAGCAGCGAAGACGATACTGATACTAAAAGCTGCGGGCCAGCTGCACCGTACCTATGGCACTGTGCATCGCAGATGATCGTGGCGTAAGTGAACCGGCCAGCTGGCCGGTGCACCCACAGCCACTCCCCGGCTTGGCCGGTGCTCGAGCCACTGTAAAGCAGGCTCTTGCTTATGCAACTTTTAGCCTTATCGTGATGTGTTCGCTCCTTATCAAGTTGTCCGAATGCTATCATGTGTTGTGAATGCTCGACGTAGCCTGTCTGTAGACAGTGTCGCTTGTCAACAAGCGGCGCAGCCAGAC
>JBARZR010000053.1:0-44787 GCA_049650205.1 Pacificimonas sp.
GCTTCGGCCTGTGCGGCATCCCCGAAAAGCTGATCGCCGCGCTTCGGGACTCGGGTGCGAAGGATCTGACCTGCATATCGAACAATGCGGGCGTCGACGATTTCGGCCTCGGTCTCCTTCTTCAGACGCGCCAGATCAGGAAGATGATTTCCTCCTACGTCGGCGAGAACAAGGAATTCGAGCGGCAATATCTGGGCGGCGAACTGGACCTGGAATTCAATCCGCAGGGCACGCTCGCCGAACGCTGCCGCGCGGGCGGGGCGGGCATTCCCGGCTTCTATACCAAAACGGGCGTCGGCACGCTGGTCGCCGAGGGCAAGGAGCACAAGGAGTTCGGCGGTGAGACCTATATCATGGAAACCGGCCTGACCGCCGACATCGCGCTGGTGAAGGCGTGGAAGGCGGACCCTGCGGGCAACCTCGTCTACCGCAAGACCGCGCGCAACTTTAACCCGGTCATGGCGACCGCGGGCAAGGTCACCATCGCCGAAGTCGAGGAAATGGTCGGCCCCGGCGAACTCGACCCCGACTGCATCGACACGCCCGGCATTTTTGTGCAGCGGCTGATCGTGGGGCAGGATTACGAGAAGCGCATCGAACAGCGCACAGTTAGGGAGACTGCATAATGCCCTGGACCCGTGATCAAATGGCGGAGCGCGCCGCCAAGGAGTTGAAGGACGGTTTCTACTGCAACCTCGGAATCGGGATGCCGACGCTGGTTGCCAATTATATTCCGGATGGCGTCGATGTGACGTTGCAGTCGGAGAACGGCATGCTTGGCATGGGGCCGTTTCCGACAGAGGCGGAAATTGACCCGGATCTGATCAACGCGGGTAAGCAGACGATCACGGAGCTGAACCGCACCAGCTATTTCTCGTCCGCCGACAGTTTCGCGATGATCCGCGGCGGGCATATCGACCTGAGCATCCTCGGCGCGATGGAGGTCGCGGAAAATGGCGACATCGCCAACTGGATGATCCCGGGCAAGATGGTGAAGGGCATGGGCGGCGCGATGGATCTGGTCGCGGGCGTCAAGAAGATCATCGTCCTGATGGACCATACCAACAAGGCGGGCGAGAGTAAATTCCTGAAGCAATGTTCGCTACCGCTGACCGGCACGAATGTCGTCGACATGATCGTCTCGGACCTCGGCGTCTTTCAGCGCGCCGACCATGACAGTCCGTTCCGCCTGATCGAGCTCGCGCCGGGTGTCACCGAGGATGATGTGCGTAACAAGACCGAAGCCCATTATGAGGTAGCCTTATGACCCACATCCTTCTCGCCTCCGCCGCCGCGCTGCTGGCGCTGTCCGCCTGCCAGACCACGCCCTATTACAAGGCGCTGGAACAGGTCGGGATCGAGAAGCGCGATCTCCTCGTGGACCGTGTCGAGGACACGCGCGGCAGTCAAAAGGGCGCGCAGGAAGCGTTTCGCTCCGCGCTCCAGACCTATCGCAGCACGTCCAACGCCGATACGGCGCGGCTTGAGGCGGCCTATGACAAATTCTCCGGCTCCTACGACAATGCCAAGGACAAGGCGGGTGCCGTTAAAAGCGATATCAATACAATGCGCCGGGTTGCGAAGGACATGTTCTCTGAATGGGAAAGCGAACTGGCAAAATATCAGGATGCGAGCCTGCGCGCCTCCTCCGAAGCGCAGCTTAACGAAACGCGCCGTCGATATGCCGCATTGGATGCGAAACTGACGGAAACCGAAGCAAAGATGCAGCCCGTTTTGCTGGCGTTCCGCGACCGCGTGCTGTTCCTGAAACACAACCTCAACGCCCAGGCCATCGCTCAGATGCGCGGCGAGCAGGCGCGGATTGAAACTGACGTGTCCGCGCTGATCGCCGACTTGGACGCCAGTATCGCGGAGGCGAACCGCTTTATCGCCGGGATGCGGGCTGGGGCGTAACCCCATCTACGGGAATCCCCGCAGAGACTTGTCCAGCATTATCCTGCAACCTCTCGGGCGGAGATAGATGCGGGAGCGGAAACGATGCAGATCAACGGTAATTATGTGGGAAGCAATACCGATACGCTTCCCTTCCTGCCGGAAGCCAGGAATTCTGCCGCAGCGGCGGCGGCAGGCGGATTGGCTGCAGGGATCGGCGTGAATTCGGCAGAGATGGCGACCAATCCGCCCGGAATCGGTACACAGCAGCGCGATATCGACCTCGCCCATATGGCTGCAGATGTTTACGAAACCAATTCCGCGCCGCCCGCCGGCTGGCGCGAGGCAACCGATGCCGATCTTGCCGCGATCGGCCTCGACCAGAGCGATCTCAGCCTGCCGAACGGCGATTTCCAGGCGCGCGTCTATGTTGCCGGGTCCGGGGCGAACACCGACTATGTGGTTGCTTTCCGCGGGACGCAGTCGGGCGGCGACTGGGTGCAGAATGGCCGCCAGGGCCTCGGCTTCGACAGCCCCTATTACGAACAGGCCATCAATATCGGCCGCAAGGTCGCTCTGTCCGGTGCGGACGCGCAGTTCACCGGCCATTCGCTTGGCGGCGGCCTCGCCTCCGCCGCGTCGGTCGCATCCGGCCTTCCGGGTGTCACCTTCAACGCGGCTGGCCTGCATGGCGATACCATAGCGGCGGCGACGGCGGTCAATCCGAACGACGCGCCGGGCGAAGTCACGGCCTACTATGTGCCCGGCGAAATCCTGCACAAGATTCAGCAGGACGACACATCCTTCTGGAATGGCATTGACTGGGTCGGCAAGGCTGCGCCCGATGCCTATGGCAATCAGGTCGCCCTGGATGTCGACCGTCCGTCCAGCACCGCTTGGTACAATCATTATAATTCGATAGACCGTCACCTGATGCCATGGGTGATCGCGGGGATAACGCCCGGCAACCAGTGAATGGAGACCGATGAGGCGCAGCATGGTCTATCTGGCGGGCGGCGCTGCATTGGCTTTGCTGGCGGGTGTCGCTAGCGTCGGTGGCATGGCGGAGAGGCTCATGTCGGACGGATTCACGCAAGGCTTTCGGCAGAACGACCGGCAATCGGATGTTGACGCCTTTGCCGCGGGAGCGCCGCGTCAGGCCGCGCAGGCCATTGCGGATGGGGACGACACCGCGCTGAAGGCTGTGTTGTCCGCCAGCCCCGAGGTGGCTTCTTCGTTCGCAGGCGATATCGACCTTCTGATCCTCGCCATGGCGCACCGCAATCGCAATGCCTTCGAGGCGCTTATGGAGGCGGGCGCGAGTCCGGATGGCGCGGGGAAATATGCCCCAATCGCCTACAGCATCGAGATGACGGACGACTGGTGGCTGGACCGCCTGATCGCGCTGCGGGCGGACCCGGACGGCACCGCGCCGAACGGCATGGAGGCGCTCGACCGCGCCATCCTCGAACAAACCGAAGATCGGGCCCTGAAACTGGTCGCGGCGGGAGCCGATCCGAAACTCGATACCGGCGGCGGCAACACCTATGCGCATGAAGCGGCAATCGTGAACCGCTTCAATGTCGTCGAGGCGCTGATGGAGAAAGGCGCGGACATGTGGGCAACATCCGGTATCGGTGTGACGCCCGCTTATCTGGTGACCAATCCATCGCGCGCGACAACCGGCAATCCCGAAGTGCTGGAGCCCGCCCGTCAGCGCCTTCTGGCGCGGCTGAAGGAGACCGGCCCGGAATGGCCGCCGTCCAGCCCGGAAGAGGTGCGCGACCGGGTCAAAGCGGGAACATGGCTGCGGCCGGTCAATTAGGCTGATCCGCATCAACTTCGCCCTTTGCCCTCTCCGGCAAATTCGCTAAGTCCCCTATATTCACCATTACGGGGCAGGACAGGATTTCCATGAAAGCGACGGTTGAACGGGCGACTCTGCTCAAATGTCTGGGCCATGTGCAGTCGGTCGTCGAGCGGCGCAACACGATTCCCATACTGTCGAACGTGCTGATCGAGGCGGAGGATGGCGGCCTGAAGCTGACCGCGACCGACCTGGATCTGCAGGTGGTGGACTCAATCGCGGCGCAGACCGACACGGCGGGCGCAACCACGGTGTCTGCGCACACGCTGTTCGACATCGCGCGCAAGCTGCCCGATGGCAGCCAGGTCTCGCTGGATGTCAGCGAGGGCACGATGAAGATCAAGGCGAGCCGCTATTCGTCGAAGCTGTCGACCCTGCCGCGCGACGACTTTCCGATGATCGCGGAAAGCGAACTGCCAACGACGTTCCGCCTGCCTGGCGAAACGCTGGCGCAGCTGATCGACAAGACGAAATTCGCCATCTCCACCGAGGAAACGCGCTATTATCTGAATGGCATTTTCCTGCATGTCAGCGAAGGCAAGATGTTCGCCGTCGCCACCGACGGGCACCGGCTGGCGCGCGTAACGCTGGATGCGCCTGACGGCACTGAGGGCATGCCCGACGTGATCGTGCCGCGCAAATGTGTCAACGAACTCAGGAAACTGCTCGACGAGAATGAGGGCGACGTCGAAATCGGCCTGTCGGCGTCGAAGATCCGTTTCCGTGTCGGGACGGCGGTGCTGACCTCGAAACTGATCGACGGCACCTTCCCGGACTACAGCCGCGTCATTCCGACCGGCAACGACAAGCTGCTGAAAGTCGATCCGAAAGTTCTGGCCGAGGGTGTCGACCGTGTCTCGGCCATCGCCACCGACAAGACCAAGGCGGTCAAGCTGACGCTGGAAAAGGACAAGATCGTCCTTAGCGTCACCAGCCCGGAAACCGGCACCGCAACCGAGGAAGTCCCGGCGGACTATTCCAGCGACGGTTTCGATGTGGGTTTCAATTCAAAATACCTCCTCGACATCCTGTCGGAAGTGAAGGGCGACCAGATCGACGTCCACCTCGCCGACGCCGCCGCCCCGACCCTGATCCGCGAAGGCGACGATTCCAACGCGCTTTACGTGCTGATGCCGATGCGGGTGTGACTTACAAACGCGAGGTTTGCGCGGCCTCGCGGCGCGACGTTTCCGTCGATCATCAGACCATCAGGTAAATTGCGGCACAGCTTGCGAGCCCGACAACAATGTTCATCGGCAAGCCGATCTTCACGAAATCAGCAAATTTGTAATTCCCCGCCGCATAGACCAGCGTGTTGGTCTGATAGCCGATTGGTGTTGCGAAACTGGCGCTGGCCCCGAACATAACGGCGAGCAGCAACGGTCGCGGATCGACGCCCAACTGACTGGCGAGACCAAGGACGATAGGCGCCATAAGCACGGCAACCGCGTTGTTCGTGACGATCTCGGTCAGCGTCGATGTCAACGCGTAAATGATGATGAGGGTCAGGAATATCGGCGCCGTCTGCAACAACGGCGACACCCAAGATACGATCAGGTCGACCGTACCTGAATTCTGCAAGCCGACCCCGACCGCAAGCATTCCGAAGATCAGCACGAGGACGCTTCCGTCTATGCACTGCCACGCTTCTTCCGCATCTATGCAGCGCGTCAGGAGAACGACGGCCACGCCCATTATCGCGAGCGTCTCGATGGTGGTGACACCCAGCGCCGCGAGACCGATCACACCCAGCATGGTGAGAAGGACGATCGGCGCCTTCACACGGCGGAATGACCGCGTCTGGCTCTCGCTTACCTCGGTCAGGTTTACGTTCTCCCGCAAGGCCGCGACCGCGCTCGGGTCGCCCGCGATCAAAAGCCGGTCGCCCGCGCGTAGCCGCGCTTCCCCCAGCGACGGTCCGGCCAGATGCCGGGCGCGGGCGATCCCCAGAACACGCACGTGCAACCGTGCCAGGAAAGGGATTTCCGCAAGTCGCCGCCCGATGGCTGGATGGGCGGGGCCGATGGCGGCGGATACGGTTGGCAGGTCCCCGTCCTTGTCGGACCGCAACGCCCTTCGCCCTATGCCCACGTCGACGGATTCGTCATCGCAAAGCGACAACAGCTCGATATCGGTCGTCGCTGCCAGCAACGTGTCTCCGACCGTGATCATATCCGGTATTTCACGACCGCGCAGAATGACATTGCCGCGCTTGATGCCCAGCAGGCGTACCCCAGCGCGCTTCATCGCGCTCCACTCGCCTGGTGCCGTACCGATCAGCGACGAGTCCGCCCGCACCGTCAAGTCGGTGATGAAAAGCTCATCCTGCGGGGGCGTGTCGTCCCCCTCGGCATCGTGCGGCAACAGGATCTTTCCGAGCAGGAGCAGCATCAGAAAGCCGCTGCCCGCAGCCACCAGACCGATGGGCGTCAACTCGAATATGCCGAACGCAGGCTCGCCCGCCCGCTGCGCCACGCCGTCCACGAGAAGGTTCGTGGATGTCCCGATGAGGGTCAGGCTACCACCCATTATCGAGATATAGGACAGCGGGATCAGCAGGCGTTTGGCGGTGGTTCCGACGGCCTGCGCGATGCGCTTCACGATGGGGATTAGGATCAGGACGACCGGCGTGTTGTTGACAAGCGCCGAAGACAGAAACGTCCCGCCGAAAAGTTCAAGCAGGGACAGCCGGGGGTGCACGCCGGCGCGGCCCGACACGTAACCGGCCATGGCCTCCACGACGCCCGTGCGGACAAGAGCGCCGGAAAGCACGAACATCGCGCCAATGGTGATCGGGGCCGGGTTGCTGAAGACCGCCTCCAGACGTGCGGCGCTGAGGTAGCCGAACAACAGCATGGCCGCCGCCCGGGCAACCGCGACCACGACGGGCGGAAATCGTTCGCTGATGAAAGCGGCGAACAGGGCGAGAAGGATCAAAAGGCCGATATACGCGGAATAGGCGTCTATCAGGACAGGGATCTGCGCCATCTTACCTCGAAATTTCCGCGCCGCGACATGGCGCCCATAAGCGAACAGTTCCGCCGTATATCGGTTCCGCCCACGGCGCGCGCGGAAAAGGACCGAGCCGACACCTTCTCAAAACCGTCGCGTTCCGCGATAGACGTGGTGTGACGATTTCAACCCGAGCCCTGTCCCGCCTGTCGCTGACCGATTTTCGCTCGCATGCGTCGACGCAGCTCCAATTGGCCGGCGGGCTGGTCGCGATTTCGGGAGCGAATGGGGCCGGCAAGACCAATTTGCTTGAATCCGTGTCGCTGCTGTCACCGGGGCGGGGGCTGCGGCGGGCGGCGCTGGGCGAGATGGCGCGGGAGGAGGGCGCGGGCGGCTTTGCGATTGCCGCGACGCTGGCGACAGGAACCGATGTGCCCATTGAAATCGGCACCGGCGTCGAGGCGGAGTCGGCGCGGCGGATTGTCAGGATCAATGGTGCTAACCATGCGGCGACCGACCTGACCGAATGGGTGTCGGTGCTGTGGCTGACGCCCGCGATGGACCGGCTGTTCACGGGGCCTGCGGGCGACCGGCGGCGGTTTCTCGACCGGCTGACGCTGGCGCTGCATCCGGGGCACGCGCAGGCGGCGACGCGCTATGAGACCGCCATGCGGGAGCGGAACCGGCTGATCGCGGATGGCCGGACATCGGACGGCTGGCTGGGCGCGGCCGAGATGCAGATGGCGGAATTCGGTGCGCTCGTGTCGGGCGCGCGGGCGATGGCGGTCAGGTCGCTGTCGGGCGCGCTGGTGGCGCAGGACGGGCCGTTTCCAAGCGCGCGGATCGCCATGGATGGGGATGTGTGGAGCGAGGCGGACGCGCTGGTCGCCGCCCTTTCCTCTTCGCGTCCGCGCGACATTCGGGCAGGGCGGACGCTGGTGGGGCCTCATCGGGATGACTTGATCGTTGTCCATGCGGAGAAGGGTCAGCCTGCCGCGCGCGCCTCCACGGGGGAGCAGAAGGCCTTGTTATTGGGCATTGTTCTGGCCCATGCGCGGCTGGTGGCGGAGGAGACGGGGCGGCGTCCGGTCCTGCTGCTGGACGAGGTCGCGGCGCATCTGGACGAGGGGCGGCGGGCGGCGCTGTTCGGACTTCTGCACGGGCTGGGATCGCAGGTCTGGATGACGGGGACGGACGCGTCGCTTTTCCGTGCAATTCCCGAGGGAGGGACTTATATAGATATGGTTGACGGGGCGCCTGTGTTGCGGGGCTAGATGTTCCCATTTTCGTCATGCCGGCGAAGGCGGGTATCCAGTCCCGCGCTTTGTGGCCAATGCCTCATGCTGGCCGATGGGTCAGGACGGGATACCGGCCTTCGCCGGTATGACGACCAGTTTAGAACAAAGGACTGAAATTTGGCCGATAACGACATGACCGAAGCAGGCGACCCCTCGACCGGCCCCATCCCTAGCGGCGATTATGGCGCGGATTCCATCAAGGTTCTGAAGGGTCTCGATGCCGTCCGCAAGCGGCCGGGCATGTATATCGGCGATACCGAGGACGGATCCGGGCTGCACCATATGGTGTTCGAGGTGTCGGACAACGCCATCGACGAGAGCCTGGCGGGGCATTGCGACCTCGTCACCATGACACTGAATGCCGATGGCAGCGTGACGGTTACCGACAATGGCCGCGGCATTCCGACCGATATTCACGCCGAGGAGGGCGTCAGCGCCGCCGAGGTTATCATGACCCAGCTGCACGCGGGCGGGAAGTTCGATCAGAACAGTTACAAGGTGTCCGGCGGTCTGCACGGCGTGGGCGTCAGCGTCGTCAACGCGCTGTCCGACTGGCTGGAGCTGCGCATCTTTCGCGACGGCAAGGAACACTGGATGCGGTTCGAGGGCGGCGAGACTGTCGCGCCGCTTGAGGTAAAGGGCGACGCGGGTGGCCGCAAGGGGACGGAAGTCACCTTCATGGCGGCGGAATCAACCTTCAAGCTGATCGAATATGACTTCGAGAAGCTGGTCCACCGCTATCGCGAGCTGGCGTTCCTGAATTCAGGCGTGCGCCTGCTCCTGGCCGACGCGCGCAGTTCGGAGCGCGAGGAAGTCGAGCTTTATTATGAGGGCGGCGTGGCGGAATTCGTCAAATATCTCGACCGCAACAAGCAGCCGCTGATCCCCGAGCCGGTTCTGATTATGGGCGAGAAGGACGACGTCGGCATCGAGGTCGCGCTGGAGTGGAATGACAGCTATCACGAGCAGGTTCAGCCCTTCACCAACAACATCCCGCAGCGCGACGGCGGCACGCATCTGGCCGCGTTCCGCTCGGCGCTGACGCGGACGCTGGGCGGCTATGCGGAGAAATCGGGCGCGCTGAAGAAGGAGAAGGTGTCACCCACGGGCGAAGATATGCGCGAGGGGTTGACGGCGATCGTGTCCGTGAAGGTGCCCGATCCAAAATTCTCCAGCCAGACCAAGGACAAGCTGGTGTCCTCCGAAGTGCGCTCTCCCGTGGAATCGCTGATCGGCGAGAAACTGGGGGAATGGCTGGAGGAGCATCCGACCGAAGCGAAGGTCATCGTCGACAAGTTCGTCGGTGCGGCTGTAGCGCGTGAGGCGGCTCGGAAGGCGCGCGAGGCGAGCCGCAAGACAGTGCTGGGCGTCTCATCCCTGCCCGGCAAGCTGAACGATTGCCAGGAAAAGGATCCGGCGAAATCGGAGCTTTTCCTTGTGGAGGGCGATTCCGCGGGCGGATCGGCGAAGCAGGGGCGCGACAGCAAATATCAGGCGATCCTGCCCCTGCGCGGCAAGATCCTGAACGTGGAGCGCGCGCGGTTCGACCGCATGCTGGGATCAAAGGAGATCGGCACGATCATCCAGGCGCTCGGCACCGGGATCGGCCATGAGGATTTCGATATTGGGAAGCTGCGCTATCACAAGATCGTCATCATGACCGACGCCGATGTCGATGGCGCGCATATCCGCACGCTGCTTTTGACCTTCTTTTACAGGCAGATGCCTGAAGTCGTGACCGGCGGCTATCTCTACATCGCGCAGCCGCCGCTCTACAAGGTCGCGAAGGGCAAGTCGGAGGTCTATCTGAAGGATCAGGCCGCGCTCGACGAATATCTGATCAACGCCGGGCTCGACGGCATGGTCGCCGAAACCGCCAGCGGCGCGCGGTCGGGCGAGGATCTGCGCACCATCGTTGAACAGGCGCGGCGCCTCAGGACGCTGCTCGGCTATGTGCCGGGGCGCTACAGTGTCAACATGGTCGAGGCGGCGGCGATTGCCGGCGCGCTGGGCACGGTAGCCGACGCGGATACCGCGAAGGCGCTGGGAGATATGCTGAGCGCCGAGAGCGAGGATCAGGGCGAAGGTGGTGCGTGGACCGTCGAGTTGAAGGATGAGGGCTATACCGTTCTCAACACCCTGCGCGGGGTGACGGATGCCTATCTGCTGGACGGCAAGCTGCTGATGTCCGCCGAGGCACGCAAGATCGCGCAGATCTTCAAGGGCGAAAACCCGTTCGGCGAACCGATCCGTATCGGCGACGATGTCACCGTACGCCGTCCGACGGAGTTGCTGGATGCTGTTTTCGCCGCGGGGCGCAAGGGTCTGAACATCCAGCGCTACAAGGGACTGGGCGAGATGAACGCGGAGCAGCTGTGGGAAACGACGCTGGACCCCGACAACCGCTCGCTGTTGCGCGTCACGGTCGATCAGGCGGACGTGGCGGACGACATCTTCACGCGCCTGATGGGCGATGTGGTGGAGCCGCGGCGGGAGTTCATTCAGGACAATGCGCTGTCGGTGGCGAACCTGGACGTTTGAGGACGGCCTCTTCCAATTTTCCGTCATACCGGCGCAGGCCGGTATCCAGTTCCCATGCCGAAAGATAGACGATGTTCAATGCGCAGGACTGGATACCGGCCTGTGCCGGGATGACGACGTGAAGACGGTGTTCAAACGGTCACCTTTATGACTGACAGCAAATACGACGTCCTCGCGCTCGGCGATGCCATGGTCGATATCCTGTCGCCTGCGAGCGAGGCGCTGATCGCGCGCGAAGGCCTGCCGCGCGGAGAGATGCGCGTGATCGACGCGGACGAGGCGCGGCGTCTGGAATCCCTCATGCCCGCCCCTCACGCGGTGAGCGGTGGATCGGCGGCGAACAGCATGGCGGGTCTGGCGATGCTGAGTGGTAGGGCGGCCTTTGTGGGACAGGTGGCGGACGACCGGTTGGGGCGGGTCTTTACGAATAATCTGTCGGCACTGGACGTCGCGCTCCCGAAAACGCCCAATACAAGCGGCCCCGGTACTGGACGTTGTCTGATCTTCGTGACGCCCGATGGCGAGCGGACCATGAACACCTTTCGGGGGGCATCGGAAACGCTCGAACTCGCGCCCGCCGATGACGCCGAAATCGCCGCTGCCGACATGATTTACCTGGAGGCCTATCTGTGGGATCAGACGGTGCCGCGGCGGGCCATGCGCCGCGCGTTGACCGTGGCGCGCGAAGCGGGGCGGCAGGTCGCCTTCACCACTTCGGCCGTCCAGATGGTCGAACGCAATCGCGCCGACATCAACGCCCTGATCGCCGACGCGCGTCTGGACCTGATATTCGCCAACGAGGCAGAATTGCTCGCCCTGACACGGGCCGTCGATTTCGATGGCGCGATGCGCGCCATGCAGGACCGCGCGCCGCTCGTCATCGTAACCCGCAGCGAGAAGGGGGCGGTCGCTCTGTATGAAGGCGAAGCCATTGCCGTTCCCGCCGTTCCTGTCGCCCGCGTTGCCGACACCACTGGCGCAGGCGATCTGTTCGCGGCCGGTTTCTTCGCAGGCGGAGCGCGCGGCTTGCCACTGGCCGACTGTCTGGAGCTTGGTGCGAAAGCCGCCGCCGATGTGATTTCGGAGATAGGCGCGCGTCCCGCTCCCGGTCTTTCGGAACGGCTTGGCATCTGAGGCTTTTGCCTTGGCGCTATTTTTCTGTAAGCACAGCGCCTCACGCCGTCAGGATTCGGGGCCTCGGGGATCAGCACCATGAAACGCATCGCCGTCTATTGCGGCTCCAGCCCCGGTGCGCGCGACATCTATGGTCAGACGGCCGTAGCGCTTGGCACGGAAATGGCCCGTCGTTCTCTTGGCGTTGTATATGGCGGCGGCAGGCTGGGCCTGATGGGCATGGTTGCCGATGCAGCGCTCCGCGCGGGAGGCGAGGCGCATGGGGTCATTCCCACAGCGCTCGTCGACCTTGAGGTCGCGCACCAAGGACTCACTGAACTTCACACCGTCGCCAACATGCATGAGCGCAAGGCGCTGATGACCGAACTTTGCGATGCCTTCATCGCCATGCCCGGTGGCGTCGGCACGCTCGACGAACTGTTCGAGGCATGGAGCTGGAACGCGCTCGGCTATCACGCCAAGCCCTTCGGCCTCCTCAACATCGATGGCTACTGGGACCAGATGATCGCGTTTCTCGACACGGTCGCCGATCAGGGGTTCATGTCGCAGGATCGCCGCGACCAGCTTGTCGTGTCCGATGACATCGGTGAGCTGATCGACCTTCTCTGCGCCCGGACCGGCACCACGCGAAAGATGATCTGGTGATCGCGATAGCAGGCATGGCGGCGATCCTGGCGATCGCCGTGCTTTTTTCGCAAAACCGTCGTGCCATCCGGCTGCGCACCGTCGTGCCGTCCTTTCTGTTGCAGGCCGGTCTCGCTGTCCTCGTCCTTTACACGCCATGGGGAAAGGCGGGCATTCAGGCCATGTCGACGGGCGTGTCCAATCTGCTCGGTTATGCGCAGGCGGGCACGAATTTCGTTTTCGGGCCGCTCGCCAGTCCCGAAATCGGCGGCAACAGCTTTGTGCTCGCCGCGCTGACGGTTATCATCTTTTTCGCGTCGCTCGTCAGCGTGCTCTACCATCTTCGCATCATGCAGCGGCTGGTGCGCTGGGTCGGCGGCGCATTGCAGTTCGTCACGGGTGTGACGAAGGTGGAATCCCTATGTGCGGCGGCGAATATTTTCGTCGGTCAGAGCGAATCCCCGCTGGTCATCAAGCCCTATCTGCGCGCGCTTACCAAATCTCAGCTGTTCCTGATCATGTCGGTCGGCATGGCGGGCGTCGCGGGCACGATCCTCGCCGCGTACGCCGCGCTGCTCGGGCAGGAATATCTGCCTTATCTGCTCGCCGCGAGCTTCATGGCCGCCCCCGGTGGCATATTGATGGCGAAGATCATCGTCCCCGACGAACCCGGCCCGCTGGTGGAGCCGCCCGCGAGCCTAGAAAGCATGGCGGAAGAGGAGAAGCCCGCCAATGTCATCATGGCCGCGGCCGAAGGCGCGCAGATCGGCCTGAAAATCGCGGTCGCCGTTGGTGCCATGGTGCTGGCTTTCGTCGCGCTCGTGGCGCTCGCCAATGGCATTGTCGGCGGGGTCGGCGACCTGATGGGCGTCGAGGGTCTCAGTTTTCAGAAAATCCTCGGCTATGTATTCGCCCCGGTCATGTATCTGATTGGTATTCCCTGGCAGGAAGCAGGCCTCGCGGGCAGCCTGTTTGGCGAAAAGATCGTCATCAACGAATTCGTCGCCTTCATCAGCCTGGAGGCGGCGGGGACCGGCCTGTCGCCGAAGAGCATCGCCATCGTGACATTCAGCCTGTGCGGCTTCGCAAATATCAGTTCCATCGCCATCCAGATGGCCGTGACGGGAAGCCTCGCCCCCACCCAGCGCCCCATGATTGCCCGGTTGGGACTGAGAGCGTTGCTCGCAGGCTCACTGGCCAATTTGATGAGCGCCGCGTTGGCGGGGGCGATTTTGTCGTTCTGACCTGACGTTTGAAAATCAGGGGCCGATGTCTTCCATTTGCGCCAGCACCATCTGACGGTCGCGGCGGCCCAGGCCAAGCGCTTCGGCGACATCCTCGTCCCAGCCGTAAAAGTCCGGCCGGTAGGTCACTTCGCCATCCTCGCCGACATAGGCGCTATGGTAGAGCATGCGGACCGGAATTTCGGAGGGCAAGTCGACGAAGGTCTCGTTGCCACTCTCGCTTGCCTGTTTGAACTTCTGCGCCGCGCCGCCCGCCTCGGCCAGCATGCGCGCGAATTCCAGTGCGTTGTCGACCCGGACGCAGCCATGGCTCAGGTGGCGCTGACTATCCTCGAAACGGGATTTCGCGGATGTGTCGTGCAAATAGATGGCATGGCCATTGCGCATATCGAACTTGACCAGGCCGAGCGCGTTTTCCGGGCCAGGTTGCTGTACAATATAACCGTTTTCACGGACCATGTTGTTCCGATCGAAGTAGGCCTGACCCTTGTTCGCCATATCTTCGCGCTCGATGGACTTCGGTACGGTCCAGGTTGGGTTCGCTACCAGCCTGTAGACGGGCGACTGCAGCTGCGGCGTGGCCCAACCCGGTTTCCCAACGATGACGCGGCGGCTGTCCGTGCGCGTACCGGATTTGAAATAGTCGAGCCGGGCCGATGCGATATTCACGTCGATGCGCGTGTCGACGGCCTGTCGCGGCAGCCAGCGCCGCCGCTCCAGATTGACCGCCAGCGCGCGGGCGCGGTCCCGTGGACCATTGTTGAGAACGTCCAGCGCCGACGGCCCGATAATGCCGTCCACGGCAATGCCTGCTTCAGCCTGCATGTCTTCCACTGCAGAAACCATGTCGTCCGAATAGCTGCCCAGCGCACTCGATGTGCTGAAATAGCCGAGTTCGTTCAGGCGCGCGACAATGGCGGGCAGGCGCGGATCGCGATTGCCGGGTCGGATCAGGTCACCTGAGGGGATGTCGCTTCCCTCCTGTTCCGTCGACTTGCGAAGATTTTCGACATAGGCTTCCGACAGTGCCCGATATTCGTCATCCTGCGGCGCGAGGCCGCTAAACCAGCTTTCCAGATTTTCCGATTTCAGCGCGTTCGCCAATCCGGATGCGAGGTCGGGCGCGGGCCGGGGGATTGTGTAGACTTCGAACATGTCGTTCGGATTGCTAGAACCGGATGCGAGCGCGTTCGCATAGAGAAGCGCCGCTTCCGTCAAGGCGACCTCAGACCTGACGACGTCGCTGGCGGATTCTGGCGCAAAACGCGAAGGGGCGAGGCCGTGGCGTCCGGCACCCTGCAAGATCCTCTCGAAGGCCGTGCTGTTGGCGTCTGTCCACAATGACAACCATCCACCCGCCTCGTAAACCGCCTGCGTCGCGCTATTGCCGACGGTGGCCTTCAGCGAGGCGGTACCCGCATCGCCACCCACGGTTTGAACCATGTCTTGCTGCGCGTAAGCGGCGGGAGTCATAAGCATGGCCGCCGAAGCCAGCGTGATGGTCTTTAACATAAAGTAATCCCTGATTATAATGGCTTGCGAAAAACGAACCGGCGGACCGCACCTTATGTTCCTCCTATGATAGACGAGCGTATCCGCTGTGGCGAGCCGGGCGGAAATGGGATAATGAACGCGCATGACCGCAGCCATACTCACGCCCGTCTCACTAACCGGCGCCGCCACCGATCCCGATGCCTTCGCCGAAACGCTGGGCACATCGTTCGAGACCTATGGTTTCGCCATCGTCGCGGATCATGGCATTCCCGCCGATCTTATCGCGCGGGCCGACCAGAAGATGCGCGACTATTTCGCGTTGCCGATTGAAATTAAGCGGAAATATCACCTCGCTGGAACAGGCGGCGCGCGGGGCTACACGCCGTTCGGAGTCGAGACGGCGAAGGGTGAGAGCCAGGTCGATCTGAAAGAATTCTGGCATGTGGGCCGCCCACTGCCGGAGGGGCACGACTTCACGGATGTCATGCCGCCAAATGTCTGGCCCATCGAGGTCGAGGGATTCCGTGAGACATTTCTGGAACTGTTCGCCGCCTTCGACGTGGCGGGCCTGCACATATTGAAGGCCATCGCGCGTTATCTGAAACTGCCGGAGGACATGTTCGCGGACACGGTGCGCGACGGCAATTCGGTGCTGCGGCTGATCCACTATCCGCCCATCCCCGCCAATGCCCCCGGCGTGCGCGCGGCGGCGCATGAGGATATCAACACCATAACCCTCCTTCTGGGCGCGGAGGAGGCGGGTTTACAGTTAATGGACAAGTCCGGCGACTGGATCGCCGTCGATCCCGAGCCTGGTCAGCTGGTTGTCAATATTGGCGACATGCTTTCGCGGCTGACCAATGATGTTTTGCCGTCGACCAGTCACAAGGTCGTAAATCCGCCGCCAGAACGGCGGAATGTGCCGCGCTATTCGATGCCGTTCTTCCTGCATTTCCGCCCGGATTACGAGATCCGCACGCTGCCGGAATGTGTGTCGGGCGCGCGCCCGGATCGCTATCCGGAATCTATCGGGAGCCATGAATTCCTCATGCAGCGACTGGCGGAGATCAAGCTGGCGTAAACCCGCGGCCAATTCATGTTAGGTCGTCGCCCCCGTGATGCAGGAATCCGGAAGAGCGCGCGATTTACCGCCATAGGCGCGGCACCGGATTTCCCCTTTCGCGGAAATGACGTTTTGATTCTCGAGAGATATCTTCCGTGGCTGGGTTAGATCGACCGTGTACGCTTCGTGTCGCCCGCTGCCTTTACCGACCGCGCCAGCTGCGACTCGCGCCAGGCGAGATAGACCGCGCTCGCCAGGATGATCCCGCCGCCGATCAGCACGGGCGGGGACAGCGCCTCGTTGAAGATGGTCACGCCGATCACCAGCGTGAAGCCGAAGCGGACGAAATCATAGGGCATGATCGCGCTCGCCTCCGCGAGCGAGAAGGCGCGCACCATGGCGCTTTGTCCGGCGAGAGTGAACATGCCGACGCCAAGGAGATAGGCCCAGGTCACACCCTGAGGCCATGACCAGGCGAAACCGGCGACGATCAGGCTGGGGACGATGGGAAGAACGAAACTCCACGCCACCACGGTCATGGGCCGGTCGAAGCCGACCAGTTTCTTGATGGCGATCGTCGTGAATGCCATGGCGAGCGCGGACACGACCGCGACCGCGACGCCCGGCGTCAGCGGCTGCGCCCAGGGCTGCAGAGTGAAGATGACGCCGCCAAAGCCGATTGCCAGCGCGATGACGCGGCGCATCCTGACCGTCTCGCCCAGGAACATGACCGCGCCGACGGTCGCGAAGATGGGCGCGGAAAAGGTGATGGCCTGCACCGTGCCGATGGGCGCGTTGGCGAGCGCGTAGAAGGTGCAGAACATGGCGATGATGCCCGAAGTCGCCCGTGCGGCATGACCGCCGATGCGATCCAGCGGCATCCGGATACGCCCCGAGATGACGAAGGGAATGAGGAGCGCCGCGCCGATCAGGCAGCGCCAGAACACGACCGTGAACGGATGCACCTGCTGCCCGGCCAGCTTGATGAAGGTCCAGGCAATCGTGAACAGCAAAGACGAACAGATGATCCAGAAAGGACCAGCCAGAGCGGGGGACAGAGTGAAGCGCATTGTGAAGCGGGGGGCGGTCATCTGCATGTTCGCATAGCGGTGATGCCTCCATTGGTCGCCTTCTTTTCGATCCCTGGATTAAGGTCTTCGTTAACGAACCGTCCTTTGTTAGGCTTCTGCCGTTGGAATGTTGCGGAAGGCGCTGCCATGTCCCCGAAACTCACATCGGCAGACCGCCTGATCGAGGAGAGCTACGCGATCTCCGTAGATCCTGAACGCTATGACGACATGATGCAGGCGTGGGAGGCATATCTGGAAGACTTCGTCGCGGGCGGCGACCAGGATTTCGACGACAGCGTCATTCCCCAGCATTTCGCCCGCGCGCTCGACATATTGCAGCGCACCAGCCGCCTGCGCGCCGCCGAACGCACGCCGGCACAGCTGGCGGACATGACGCCCGGTATCGGGCTCGTTGTGGGTGCCGATGGCGAGGTGCTGGCGACCAATGCAATGGCAGAACGGCTGACAGGCACCGTGACCGGCGCGGCGCTGTCGGCGTCCCGTCTCGACGGCCATGCCGTGCGCGCCATTCTACGCTGGACAAATGCGGTGACCCGACCGCCCTTTCTGTTCGTACCCTGCCACCTCGACGACGACGCGCTGCCGCAATGCCTGCTCGCGACGCAGATCGAGCGTGCCGGGAGCGAGGCGGCACCGGAATATCTGCTGAGTGCGATCAACCTGCGCATCGACGGCGACACGACGACGGCCTTTGCCGAGGCCTTCGGGCTAAGCGCGGCGGAGGCCGAGATCGCCGCGGCGCTTGGCCAGGGTCTGCAAACGTCCGAGATCGTCGCGCGGCGCGGTGTCTCCATACATACGGTGCGGACGCAGATCCGCCAGATCACGCAGAAGACGGAAACAGGCGGGATTCCAGGCCTCGTCAAGCTGGTCTGCGGCTTCGCGGCGAATTACGCCTATAGCGACGCGGCGCGCAATGTCGTCGCGGCGCGGGTGGCGAGCATCGCGGCGCGGCGCATGGATGCGCTGAAACTGCCCGGTGGCCGCCGCCTGTCCTGGGTTGAGCATGGCGATCCCAAGGGGCGTCCGGTGCTGTTTTTCCACAATATGCTTTACGGCTGCCTGCTGACCGACCCGTGTGCGGCAATGTGCCGTGAGCGGGGATGGCGTTTCATCGCGCCGTCGCGCCCCGGTTTCGGCAGGACGGACCCGGTCCCGGCGGAGGGCGGCGCGCTGCTGGACGCGGTCGCCCGCGATGCGCGTCATCTGCTGGACCATCTGGGCATCGCGCATACCAAGGTGATCGGCCATGCGTCGGGCAGCATGTACGCGCAGGCTTTCGCCGTCGCCAATCCGGCGCGCACGGACGGGCTGATGTTCATCAGTCATGTGCCCTATTGGGACGAGAGCCTGCTTTCAAAGCTGCCGTCCCGCCAGCGCCTTGTCGCCCAGACGACGCGTAAAGCGCCCGCCGCGCTCGCCTTCGTGGTGCGTGCGGGGGCGGCGCTGATCAACGGCGGTCATCATGACCGTTTCATCCAGGCGCTGCACAAGGACATTCCCGCCGACATGGCCGCGCTGAAGGACAAGGATGCCTATGCGGCCATCGTGGACGGACTACGCCATACCGTGGCGCAGGGCGGCGGCGGGTTCATCAAGGACTGCCCGCTGATTCTGACCGACTGGTCACATATGGCGGCGGGCCTCGACATGCCGATACGCGTCATTCACGGCGCGGACGACCGTGTGGCGACGATTGCCTATATCCATGGTTACCGCGCCGCCGTCCCGCAGATCGACGTCAAGATGGTCGAGGGTGCGGGGCAATATCTGCTCTACAGCCACTGGCCACCGGTCCTCGACGCGCTGGAGGCGATGCCGGTTCGGCGTTGAGGCCGAGGCGGATCGGGCCTTTCGCGGCCTGTGGATCGACGGGCGTGCCGCCCTGCGTGCAGACCAGCTGACCGCCCGCGACCAGTTTTCCCGCCTCAGCACGCACGTCGTTCATGTGATCGCGCCAGTGGTCGGGCCATAATGTTCGCGCGACTTCAGACGGGCAAAAGCTCTTTTCGCTGCCCCGCGCTTCGGCAAGGCGCAGAAGTTCGGCCCGCACCTTATTTATAGAGGGCATTCAGCCGTTCGCCATAAAGGTCGCGGATGACGTGGCGGCGGATTTTCATGGATGGCGTCATCTGTTCGTTCTCGACGGTGAACTGCGCGTCGGCGAGGATCGTGCGGCGGACCTTTTCGGTCGCTGAAAGGGTCCGATTGACGCGGTCGACAGCGGCGGAGACGGCGCGCTGGAATTCGGGCTGCCCGCGCAGCTGCGTCATGTCGGCAGGCTGGGCATGTTCCTTCGCCCACTCCATCGCCCATTCGGGGTCGGGAACGACGACGCCAACCAGATAGGGCCGCCGGTCGCCCGCCACCATCGCCTGCAGGATTTCGGGTTGCAGCGTCAGCATGCCCTCGACCCGCTGCGGCGCGACATTGTCGCCCTTGTCGTTGACGATCAGGTCTTTCTTGCGGTCGGTGATGACGATGTGGCCGTCATCGTCGATATGGCCGATATCGCCGGTATAGAGCCATCCGTCCTTCAGGACGCGCGCGCTTTCCGCCTCGTTGTTCCAGTAGCCGTGCATGACGAGTTCGCCGCGCACCAGGATCTCGCCATCGGGTGCGATCTTGACCTCGACCCCCTTCAGCGGTGGTCCGACCGTGTCCATCTTGATCCCGCGCGAGGGGCGGTTGCAGCTGACGATGGGTGCGGCCTCGGTCTGGCCATACCCCTGAAGCAGCGTGATGCCGAGCGAATGGAAGAACAGGCCGACCTCGGGATTGAGCGGCGCGCCGCCCGCGACCATCGCCTTCAGCCTGCCGCCGAATTTCTCGCGCACCTTTTTGCGGATGGTCGCCTCAAGTACGGCATTCATCGGCATGTCGAGAAGCGGGACACCGCCTGCCTGATAGCGGCGGCGACCGAGGTTCATGGCCCGCTCCATCAGCCAGTTCGGTACACCGCCTTGCTTCTCGATTCCCTTGGTGATGCGCTGGCGCAGCACTTCGAACAGGCGCGGGACGACGACCATGATGGTGGGCCGTGTCTCCTCGATATTGGCGGCCAGCTTGTCGAGTCCCTGCGCATAATAGATCTGCGCGCCGGTCATGATGGGCAGATATTGTCCCGCCGAATGTTCATAGGCATGGCTAAGCGGCAGGAAACTGAGAAACGCCTCTTCCTCCGTCATGTCGAAATCATTGGCGAGGACGTCGAATGCGCCGGCAACGCAGCAGAGGATCGCGCCGTGATGCTGACGCACGCCGCGCGGCGCGCCGCCCGTGCCACTGGTGTAGATCAGGCAGGCCAGGTCTTCGCGCTTGATATCGGCAGCGACGGCGCGGGCAGCGGGGACATCGCCCGGCTGCGATGCGAGAAGGTCATCCCATGTCCGGACATCCGCGCCCGACGACTGGCCGATGCGCAAGGGCTCCATGCCGATGACAAGATTGCAGGCGTCGGACTGGTAGGCGGCGGGGAGCAATATCTTGGCGAGTTTCTGGTTGGAAACGATGGCCGCCGCCGCGTGGCTGTCCTCCAGGATGTGCAGATGGTCGCGTTCGGTATTGGTGGTGTAGGTCGGAACGGTGACCGCGCCCGCCGCCATGATACCGATGTCGGCCAGGCACCATTCCGGACGGTTTTCGGAGACGAGGACAACCCGGTCGCCCGGCTTTATCCCCGCCGCTTTCAGTCCCTCGGCAATTTGCGCGACCTGCCGCGCCGCCTCGGCCCAGCTGATGTCGGCCCATTCACCGTCCGTCTTCGCCCAAAGGAAGGGGCGGTCGCCCTTCGCTTCGGCCTGGTCGAAGAACATGGTGACCAGATTCGGCCAGGTGTCTGCGTCTATCATGTGCGCGCTCCCCAAAGCGGTTTTTCTAGCGGATGCCCGCACGAATGCCGGCGACCTCACCCTCGCCGCGCGGATCCGCGCCGCCGATCCAGCCGCGTCCGCGCCGCTGGACGCCATTCGCCTTGAGCGGCAGGCTGGAGACGCGAACCTCATGGCCCTTGGCTTTCAGACCGGCTTCGAAATCCGCGATAGCGGTATCCGCTTCGATCACCGTGGGACCAAGCGCGGCGTAAAGTTGCGGGGCGGCGATGGCCTCGTCGATCGACATGTTCCAGTCGATGACGCCGATGATCGCCTTGGCGGTCTGCGCGATGATTGTCGGGCCGCCCGCCGCGCCGATAGCGAAGGCGACTTCGCCAGAGGGCGCGTAAACAATGGTGGGCGACATGCTGCTGCGCGGACGCTTGCCGGGCGCGGCGGCGTTGGCGGCGGGAAGGTCATCGACAACAGGCTGGAAACTGAAATCCGTCAGCTCGTTGTTCAGGAAATAGCCGTTGGCGGTCAGGCCAGAGCCCCAGACGCTTTCGATGGTGGAGGTTAGAGAAACCACGTCGCCATCCCGGTCGGCGATGGCGAAATGCGAGGTGCCGCCATCGTCCGGACTGCTGGCGAGCGCGACATCCGGCGCGCCTATTGGCGTACCCGCGCTCACTTCGGTGGCCGCCTTGCCGATATTGATGCGCATGCCGCGCTGCGCCGTGTAGGCGGGCGAGATCAGTCCCTCCGCAGGTACGTTCACGAAATCGGGGTCGCCGAGATATTTTTCCCGGTCGGCAAAGGCCAAACGCATGGATTCGGCGATGACATGCCAGGAGTCCGGATCGTCGGGTCCCATCGAGGCGAGATCGAACCGCTCCAGCTGCTTCAACATGGCAATGACCGTCGTTCCACCCGACGAGGGCGGCGGCATCCCGCAGACCTTGTATTCGCGATAGGTGCCGCACAGCGGATCGCGCCATTTCGCGGCATAGTCGGACAAGTCCGCCGTGGTCATCACCTGCGGATTGACGGAAGCGTTTGTGACCGCGTCGACGATGCGCCGCGCCGACCGTCCATAGTAGAATTCGTTGGGCCCGCCGGTCGCCACGCGCTCCAGAAAGCTGGCGAGTGCCGGGTTGGTCAGGCGCGTGCCGACCGGCTTCGGCATGTCGCCAGCCGTATAGAAGGTCGCGCGGCCCCATTCCGTCAGACCCGCGCGGTCCTTGCGCCCGTCCAGCATCTGGTGGAGGCGCGGCGTCATGTCCCAGCCGTCCCGCGCAAGGCGGATGGCGGGCTGGAACACCCGGCTCCATGGCAGTTTGCCGAAGCGCTTATGCGCCTGTTCCATCAAGCGAATGTTGCCGGGGATACCCACGGACATGCCGCCCATCTGGCTGGCGCGGTAATCCTTCGGCTCGCCATTTTCGTCCAGAAACATGGTCGGCGTTGCCGCGCGCGGTGCGGTCTCGCGGCCATCGAGCGCGTAAGTCCGTCCGCTTTCGGCGTCATGGTAGATCAGGAACCCGCCGCCGCCGATGCCCGACGATTGCGGTTCCACCACCGTCAGCGCCACCAGCACAGCCAGCGCCGCGTCCGCCGCGCTGCCGCCCGCGCGCAGGATTTCCTCGCCGGCCCTTGCCGCCTCGGGATGCGCGGCGGAAACGAGCGCGCTGTAATTGTCGCCGTGGATTGCCGCCGCGTCGCCCTTGGGCGCTGCAGGCTGGGCCGCGGGCGCACAGGCGAGGAGCGTGCCCGTCAGGGCGAGTGCGAAAACTGATTTCATGACCGGCTCCTTACGCCGCCAACCCCGTGCGCGACAATGCTAATGATGGAGAGGGTCAGTCGCCGCCGAGCGCACCGCTTTCGACGAGCGCAGCGATATCCGAGTCCGAAAGGCCCGCCTCTGCCAGCACATCCCGGCCATGCGCGCCAAGCTTCGGTCCAGGATCGCCGACTGCGCCGGGTGTCGCGGAAAAACTCGTCGGCAGGCCCGACATGCGGACCCGGCCATCCGGCGTGTCGCGTTTCTGCCAGTAACCGACATCGGCCATGTGCGGGTCGGCAATCACGTCATCCAGGCTGTTGACCGGGCCAGCGGGCAGCTGCGCCTGTTCAAAGACCCCCAGCCATTCCGCCGTCGTGCGCGTTTTCAGTGTGTCACCAAGGTGGCCGAGCACTTCCGTGACATTCTCGGTACGGGTGCGGAGGCTGCGGAAGATGTCCTTTTGCGACCAGTCCGGATTGCCGATTGCCGCGAAGAAATTCTGCCATTGCCGGTCGGTATAGACCATGACGGCGATATGGCCGTCGCTCGTGCGGTAAGGGCGGCGCTCGGGCGACAGGACGCGGCCATAGCCGGTCGGGCCCAGCGGTGGATCGAACATCGCGCCCATCAGATGCTCGACGCACACGAAACTGGTCAGCGTTTCGAACATGGGCACCTCGACTTCCTGGCCCTCACCGGTCTTCTCGCGCGCATAAAGCGCCGCCATGACGGCATAGGCCCCGGTCAGCCCGGCAACCTTGTCGGCGACGATATTTGCCAGATAGCGCGGCTCGCTGCCGCCATGCCTGCCCTGCAGATCGACGATGCCGGAGCGCGCCTGCACGATGTCGTCATAGGCGGGCTGGTCGGCATAGCGGCCATTTCGGCCATAGCCCCATAGATTGGCGTAGATAATGCGCGGGTTCGCGGTGCTGACGGCGGCATAGTCGAGGCCCAGCCGCTTCATCGCGCCGCCGCGCATGGAGTGGATGAAGACATCGGCGGTTTCGCAAAGTGTCAAAAGCGCCTGCCGCGCTTCGGCCACTTTCAGATCAAGCGCGATGCTCCGTTTGCCGCGATTGAGGTTCATGAACATCGCGCCGCGATTGTCCTCCGGTCCCGGCGGCAGGTGGCGCGTGGTGTCGCCCGTGGGGCTTTCCACCTTGATGACGTCCGCGCCGAGGTCGGCGAAAATCTGCGTCGCGTAGGGCCCCATCATGACGCTGGTCAGATCGAGGACACGGACGCCCTTCAATGGGCCTTTCAGTTTTCCGGGGTGGTTTTCGCTCATGCCCCGTCCTATCGCTGCGCGAACGACGGGCCAAGCGGGGAGGTGCAATCATGGGCAAGGTTTTCGGCGGGCTATTGGCCATGATGGCGACACTCATCGCCGTCATCCTGCTGTTCGTGCTGGTGCAGTATCTGCGCGCCGGGGCCGCCGCACCGGATTATGCCGCCGCCGATACCGTGCCGAGCCTATCGGGCGAGGTCCGCATATTGCGCGACGACCATGGCGTGCCGCATATTTTCGGGGACAGCGACCTCGATGTCTTTCGCGGCCTTGGCTACGCTCATGCGCGCGACCGGCTGTGGCAGATGGACCTGCAGCGCCGCGCGACTCGGGGTACGGTTTCGGAACTAATGGGCGCGGTCGCGCTGAAGGGCGACAGGCGTGTCCGGGCGCTGGGCGTGCCGGACAACGTCGCGCGCAGCTGGGCGGCAATGCCGAAACGTACAAGGGCTGTTCTCAATGCCTATGCGGACGGCGTGAACGCCTATCTGGCGTCGGATCATTTCGTGCTGCCCGCCGAATATCGTCTGATTCTCGCGGAGCCGGAAGCGTGGGAGCCGGTGGACGCGATCTTCGTGTTCAAAAATCTTTGGATGACGCTGAGCGCGGGTGGCGGCACGGAGTTGGGCCGCCTGCGCCGCGCACAGACGGCGGACCAGGATTTCGCGGATTTCTATTACGCACCCTATCCCGATGACGGCGACATTGCGCTCGACTGGGCCGATGTCGCGGCCGCGACAGGTCTGGAAGCGCGGACGAAGGCGCCGGACGGTGCGGCGGATGCCGTCCCTCTGCTGGAGACGGGCAAGGGCGGATCCAACAACTGGGTGCTGGCGGGAAAGCTGACCAAATCCGGCAAGCCGCTTCTCGCCAACGACCCACATCTGGGTCTGACCATGCCGTCCATCTGGTATCTGGCGCATCTGGCGCTTGAGGGAGGGCCGCTCGTCGGTGTCACCATTCCTGGCATGCCGCTGGCGCCAATGGGGCGGACATCCACCATCGCCTGGGGGCTGACGAACAATCCGAACGACGCGCAGGATTACCTGATCGCCACCATCGATCCTGACAATCCTGACAATTATCTGACACCGACAGGCAGCGCGCCGTTCGAACGCCGCGAGGAATGTTTCGATGTGCGTTTTTCGGGTCGGGAATGCGTCACCATGCTGCGTACCAGCGAAGGGCCGGTCGTTCCGCTAGACCTTCTCAATCCGGACCTCGATTTCGATGAGTCGAAACAGCGGCTGGTGTCGGTCTGGACTGGTGAGCGCGAACCGGATGTAACTCTGGACAGCCTGCTGCAGCTCAACCGGGGCCGTGAGCTGGATGCAGCGCTCGATGGATTCCGAACGGCCACCGGTCCGTTGCAGAACATCGTCTATGCGCATGCGTCGGGCGATATCGGCTATGTGTCGCCGGGTCTGGTGCCGATCCGCGCGGAGGGGCATCCCACGAACGGACGCACGCCGGCACCACTGGAGGATCCCGCCGCGCGCTGGACAGGCTATATTCCGCCCGAATATCAGCCGCAGGTGCGAAACCCGGCTTCGGGCCGTATCGCGACGGCGAACGCGCGCGTCATGCCGGATGAATATTCCTATTATCTCGGCGACCGTTATGCGCCCGACTCCCGCCAGCGCCGCATAAAGACTATGATCGACGCGCAGGGCGGACATGACATTGCCAGTATGAGGGCGATCCAGCTGGATGCGACCGCGCCAGCCGCGGTGGAGATTCTGCCCCTTCTGATCGATACCGAGGCCGCAGGCGAGGCGGAGCGCGTCGCCCTGCGCGCGCTGGAAGACTGGCGCGGAGACTATGCCGCCGACAGTCCCGCGCCATTGATCTATCAGGCGTGGACCATGCGGCTGAACGACCGTATCCTTAGCGACGACATGGACGACGAGACGGCGGGGCGAAAGCACTTCGGCAATGCCCGCCTGCTTCCCGTACTGCGCGGGGAGGAGGCGCGCTGGTGCGACATACGAAATACGGACGCGGTTGAATCCTGCGCTGAACTGAAAGCGGAGACGCTGACGGAGACGGTGGCCGCGCTGAAGACTGCGTATGGTCCGATGACGGACTGGCGCTGGCGCGATGCCTTTGTCGAGGACCATGGTCATCTCGGTTTCGGTCCCATTCCCGTCATCGGCAAATGGCTGAGCCGTACGACGGTCCGCGATGCCGGTCCCGACGCGCCGAACGTCGCTGCGATCGAGGATCTGGGTGAGGGCATATATGGCGGCGCGGGGTGGGCTGCCTCCATGCGCATGATCGCGGATTTCAGTGATCTGGAGCGGACGAAATTCGTGATCTCTTCGGGTCAAAGCGGCTTTTTCGGAAGCGATCAGTATGACGACCAGCAGAAATTATGGGCGGCGGGCAAATATATCGAAATTCCCACCGATCCGTCGCGCCTCGAAAGCGTCCAGGAAACCGTGCTTTCGCCATGATCCATGATTTGCTGCTACTGTCGGCTGACTTTACACTTACGTCGTGGTAGGAAACGAAATTTGGATCAACCACCTGTTTTTGAAAGACTGGCCTAAAACTTGCTTGGTTAAGGAGGTGGGGAATAATCGTTGCAGGGAGTATGACATGACGGTCAAATTGCTAGCCAGTGCCGCCATCGCGGCAGCGATGATGGCGACAGCACCGGCACAGGCGGAAATCCTGTCCTATACATCGTCGCTCGACGGGCTTCAGGAAGTTCCGCCTGTGGTGACCGATGTCACGGGAAGCGCCACGCTGACGGTGGACACCGATACGGAAACGCTGAACTTCTCGCTCGACGTCATCGGCCTGACACTCGAGCAGCTTAACGACGGCCTGGTTGCCGGCGCGCTTGGTCCAATCCATTTCCATGATGCCGTGCGCGGTGTGAACGGTCCGATCGTGATTCCTTTCCCGTTCGACACGGGATATAGCGCGACGGAAACCGGTTTTTCGCTAGTTATCAACGACTATGCCTTCGACGACGCGATTGCGCTATCCGGCGCGATGGAAACATTTGAAAGCTTCGTCGCGGGACTCAACGACGAATCCTATTACATCAATGTGCACAGCGACGCGAATGGCGGCGGGGAAATCCGCGGTCAGCTGGTTCCTGTGCCCGCACCTGCCGCACTTGGCCTGCTTGGGTTCGGTCTCGCCGGCCTTGCTGCAATACGCCGCCGCAAGGCATAAAGCCTTACGCCACTAGAAATGAAAAGGCCCGCCCGATCACAGGATCGGACGGGCCTTTTTCCATGCAGGACCGGACTAGGCCTGGCCCTTGGCCTTGGGTGAAATCACCATCAGCATCTGGCGGCCCTCGAGGCGCGGATAGGCTTCGACCTTCGCGCCCTCAGCAGTATCGTCCTGCACACGCTTCAACAGCGCCATGCCGAGTTCCTGATGGGCCATTTCGCGGCCGCGGAAGCGGAGCGTGATCTTCACCTTGTCGCCATCCTCGATGAACTCGTGCACCTTCTTCATCTTGACCATGTAATCATGGTCATCGATGTTCGGGCGCATCTTGATCTCCTTGATCTCCTGACGCTTCTGCTTCTTCTTGGCGGCGTTGGCCTTCTTCTGCGCCTCGAACTTGAACTTGCCGACATCGAGAAATTTCGCGACGGGGGGATCGGCATTGGGGCTCACCACGACCAGATCGAGCCCGGCCTCCTTCGCCTGGTCGATGGCTTCCTTGGTGTAGAGTACGCCCAGATTTTCGCCGTCATCGTCGATGACCCGCACCTTGGGTTCCTGAATAAACTCGTTGTAGCGCGGTCCCTGGAAAGGCGGGGGCGTCGGCCCGCGCCGGGTCGTAAGAGGCGGTCGGATAATCTGGTCTCCTGATTGTTCAACTTATGGATTCGATATTGCCAATCTAGGCTGTCCGCCCGGTGAATGCCAGAGGGCGGCGCATGGTTGACGTTGCCCCGCGCAATCTGCACATCGCAGGGCATGACCGCATCACCTGAATTTGCCCGCATCGCCGAGGATTGGGACATCCTGGAGCCTGACGACCGCTATCGCCTGTTGATCGATCTGGGGAAGGCGCTGGAACCCATGCCGGAAGCGCTGAAGACCGATGCCACGAAGGTGCGCGGCTGCAGCGCCAGCGTCTGGGTCTATCCGGTCACGGCGGAAACCGACAAACTGCATTTCCTGGCTGACAGCGATGCCTCTATCACCAAGGGAATCGTCGCCCTGATCCTCGCGCTGGTGCAGGACCGCAGTGCGAAAGCGGTCCTGGCACTCGACATTCCCGCTGAACTTGCGCCGTTCGATCTGTCGAACCAGCTCAGCAGCAACCGGACGCAGGGCGTGCCGAACATGATCGCGCTGATCCGTGAGACGGCGGCCCGTCTTGGCGATTGAGTCTTTCCCGTTGAAGATTCTGGCATGAAGGACTTGTTGATGAAGCCGGTCATCGACCAGTTCATGAAGCACATCCCTCACATGCGCGAGCTGGGGATCCACTATTCCGGTGTCGGCAGGGACTGGGCGGAACTGGCGCTGCCCTGGTCGGAAGATCTGGTTGCCTATCCGGGCGACGACGGAGAGAAGGGCGTCATCGCATCCGGTGCCGTCTTCACGCTGATGGACAGTGTCGGCGGGTTCTCGGTGCAGGCGGCCCGGCGGCGGCCCACAGGAATCGCCACGGTCGACCTGAGGCTGGACTATCTGCGGCCCGCAAAACCGGGGGAGACCGTGCTCGGCTATTCGAAGGTGCGGAAGCTGACGCGCAGTATCGCCTTCGTCCGCGGCTATGCGCATGACGGCGACCGCGACGAGCCGGTCGCGCTGATGTCCGGCTGTTTCATGATTACGTCGGGCGCGACGTCATGAGCCTCGCCGGACTTGCGAACATGCTGGCGGCAGGCGACCGGGGCACGCTGGACAGCCTGCCTTATGCAAGGACGCTTGGCCTCAGCTATGCGATCATGGGCGAAGAGGTCATTCTCACCATGCCCTATGCCAAAACCCTGATCGGCAGTCCGCAGCCACCGCGCCTGCACGGCGGAACGGTCGCGGGCCTGATGGAGATTACCTCCATGGCTCAGCTGCTGCACAGCCTGCGCGGGGAGGATGCCGTGCCCGCCATAAAGCCCATTGATGTGACGGTCGATTATCTGCGGGCCGGTCAGCCCGTCGACACCTTCGCGCGCGCGACCATCGTTCGGCTTGGGCGGCGCATCGCGAATGTGCGGGTCGAGGCGTGGCAGGAGGATGCGGCAAAACCCATCGCCGCCTCCCGCATGAACCTCATGCTGGCGAGATAGGCGCGACAGCACCAGGGTTTAGAGGGGCGGGAACCAGCTGGTGTCGATGCGGTAATGCCGGTCGTCGAAATTGCCGATCTTGATAAGCCGCTCTTCGTCAAGAAGGGTCAGTGTGCTGCCATCCATGCGGATCAAGCCATCCTCGCCCATCTGTTTAAGAGTGCGATTCACATGAATCCCGGTCAAGCCGACCATGTCGCCCAGCAACTCCTGGCTCATTTCGATTTTCAGGCTGCTGCCGATGGGATCGTCGCCAATTCGAAGACGCCCGAACATCTGCAGGAACAGATGCGCCAGTCGCCCCTCCGCATCCATACGCGCCACGCTGCGGAACCGGTCGTCCTGCGCGACCTGTTCCAGCGCCTCTATGGAATAGAGAAGTGCCGTCAGACGCGGGGATTCGGTGAAAACCTGTCGCAACCCCTGCTTCTCGAAGGGGCAGAGGGTACCACTTGACGCCGCCGCGATGTCATAGGTCGCGCGTTCGCAGACAATTTCATGCGTGCCAATGAGGTCGCCGGGGAAATACAGCCTGTGGACCTGGCGCTTGCCATTCGGAAGCGTAGTGTAGCCATAGAACCAGCCGCGCTTCACGACGAACAGGTTTTCAATCGGCGCGCCCTCTTCGCGTATGATAGCGCGCTTGGCATATTGCTGTTCTGCCGATTCGAAGGCGACCAGCAATTTGTTGTCGGCGGGCGACAGGCTGACATAATGCGCCAGCTTGCTAACCAGACAGCTTTTCGATGCCACGATACAAAACCCCTTACCAGGCCTGGCCTCTATCACATCCGGGCCGGGCGCATTCATGCTTTCTTCGCGTTAACCAGATTCGGTTAACAGCTATTAACTCGTTTCGGGGATAGACCGTTCCCACAGGGGCCGACTTGTACTCAACATCCAGGGAAGGATGCACAATGTCGGGGAATATCTTCAAGGCCACGGTATCGGCCATCGCGCTAACGGTTGCGGCAGGTGGGGCCACCATGTCGGCCGCCACGGACACCGGAACGATCGCGCCAAAATATGGCGACATCGACCCATTTTACGGTGACATCGACCCGTTTTACGGTGACATCGATCCCTTTTATGGCGACATCGATCCCTTTTACGGGAACATCGAGCCCTTTTATGGCGATATCAACCCATTTTACGGCGACATTGAGCCCTTCTACGGCGACATCAATCCCTTCTATGGCGATATCGAGCCGTTCTGGGGTTATAACAATCCTCTATACGGTGACATCGACCCGTTCTACGGGGACATCGCGCCATTCTGGGAAGGTTTCGGCAAGGAATGGCGCGAACTGCGCAGTGCCTGGGAACAGGGTGCCAGCGGCGGCGACATTCAGGCCGGACTGACCGCTCTTCTCGACAATGCGAAATCGGTCTGGTCCGATCAGCTGGAATCGCGCGGCGTCGACTTTGACGACGACATCGTCGCGACTGTCTTCGCAAAAAACGGTCTCGACCTGAACGATGCCGCCAGTTTCGAAGCTGCCGGCAAGGGCCGCCGCGAGAAGCTGGTCATGGACCTTTACGATGCGCTGATGGACCATAGCGGCCGCAACCGCGTCGATCACTGGATGGGCACGGTTAACTGGAGCCCTGGCATCACGCAGGACCAGTCGAGCGGTGGACGTTCCACGATTGGCATCATTGACGGTGCAATCGAGGGTGACAAGGGCCTGCTCGACAATCTGGTGAGCACGCTTGGTCTTGGCGGCAAGGCGAACGGCCATGGTGCCGGCGTCGCCAGCCTGGTTGTCGGCGAGCATGATGGCGAAGGTGTCATGGGCATCGCGCCCCGAGCCCGCGTGCTCGCCTATAATCCCTATGACGATAGCGGCACGGCGGACTGGTCCGACATCACGACCGGTATCGGTGAACTGTCGCGCCGTGGTGCGAGCGTCATCAACCTGTCGCTGGGTGAGAGCGGCAAGGTGCTGGGTCAGAACTGGGATGACGTCTTTGGCGATGTGTTCGCCGATAGCCGCAACCACGCCACACGCCTCAATTTCTCCGGCGTGGTCGGCTTTTACAAAACGGGCGGCGTGCAGAACACGGTGTTCGTCAAGGCCGCCGGCAATGATGGTGTGGCACAAGAGAACGACATCGACTGGGACAAGGGCCAGCAGGCGACGTTACTGGTCGTTGGGTCAGTCGATCCAACCGGCAAGATCTCGCGCTTTTCCAACACGCCGGGCGATGCCTGCCTGCTGGTCAACGGCAAGTGCGGCAAGGACAGCAAGCTGATGGACCATTTCCTGGTCGCACCCGGCGAGCAGATCCTGGTCAATGACGGTATGGGCGGCACGACACGCCAGTCCGGCACTTCGCTATCCGCACCACTGGTATCTGGCGCGATTACGCTGATGCATGATCGCTGGAACTGGCTGGCCGGCTATTCCGAAGAGACCGCGCAGATCATCCTCCAGACCGCTACGGACCTTGGCGACAAGGGGGTCGACGAGGTTTACGGCCATGGCCTGCTGAATGTCGAAGCATCACAGTCGCCTATCGACTACAGCAAGCTGACCACGATCCAGATCGGTAAGAAGGGTCTGGAATATAAGTCGCTGAAAAAGGCCAAGATCGAAGGCACGTTGCCGACCTGGTCCGCGAACAGTCAGCATATCCATGCGTTCGAAGCCATTGGCGACACCCACCGTGACTTCCTGATCCCGCTGACGGACAAGCTCTACGGAAAGAAGAAGCGGCTATTTGGTTTCGCCGAAAATTTTCAGAGCTTCCTGGCGGATGATTTCTGGGACTATTGGAATGACGATGACGATGACGACGACAAGAAGGGTAAGAAAGACAGGAAAGGCAAGAAGGACAAGAAGGACAGGGACGACTTCACCGATGTCCGCGCGCTGTCCTTCGCGTCCGCTGGGATGGATGTCACGGTCAAAAGCACGTCCACGCTGCGCTTTACCGATCAGGGCTCCGGTCTTGGCCCCTCGCATAACGAGATTGGCCTGAACTTCGGAAAAACACAGCTGAAAATGGGTCATGGCGTCGGTGTCATGGCGCTGTCGAACCAGAGCGGCTTCGGCATGACGCAGGACCATGTGGAGGGACGTTCCGGTGTCAATCCGGTGCTCGGCTTCGCTTCCGGTGGCGGCTTCATAGGCGCGCTGCACGAGATCGATCCGTTCATTGCCTTCTCCGGGGGCCTCACGTCCGCGAAGGTGGAACATGGTACGGAAGACGGTATCAGCGCCGCCGACCGCCAGGCTTTCCTGGGTCTCGACGACTATGAGGCGACGGGCCTGACCTTCGGCGTGCATCTGACACCGTCCGACGACGTCAATGTCAGCCTCAGCTACACGCGTCTCAAGGAGGATTCCGCCATCCTGGGCGTGCAGTCGCAGATCGCCGATGACATTGACGGCGGCTCCGCTTCCGATGCGCTGACGCTCGGTATCGATGCCAACCTGCCGCACGGTTTCCAGCTGGCGGCAAGTGCCACGGCCTCGAAGACGACGGGCGGCGACTCGAACCAGCTGATCAGTGTCGCTGATGGTGGCATTATGTCCACCGCTTTCGCGGCGTCGGTCACGAAGAACGGCATCTTCGGTACGAATGACCTGATGCGCCTGACGGTTTCACAGCCGCTGCACATCGAAGCGGGTTCGCTGGAGCTGAACCAGGGCGGTATCATCGACCGGTCCACCGGCGAGATCGGCCTTGTGACGTCGCGCTTCTCCATCGCTGGCGACGCGCGTCCACTGAATGCCGAGTTCCGCTATGCGACACCGGTGATGAAGGCAGGCACGTTCAGCCTCTACGGCCGCGGCGACAGCAACATGGACGGCATTGCCGGACGCGATGCGGTCAGCTTGGGCGCCCGGTTCAAGATTGGCTTCTAGGAACTGGACCGTCACGCAAGGGAAAGGGCGCGGGAATCGGGATATCCGGATTCCGCGCCCAATTTCATGGTTCAGAATTCTTCTTCCAATGCAAACATCGGTTAAGATTTCGGGTCTATGTCAAATGGGCCGGATAACGGGGTTCGGCGTATCGGGGATTGTTATTAGGTCATGCTGAGACGGTTCGTCATTGCCATGGCTTGTTGCGCCCTGATGCCGGGAACCGCCGTTTTCGCGCAAACCGCCGATGCGGGAAAAGTTGGGATCGGTGGCTATGACGCCGCTGTCGCCGCGTCCCGCCAGTCGATGATGTCCCAGCCCGAAATCGCTCTCAAGCATGCCGAACTCGCGGAAATGGAAGCCTCGTCGCTGCATGGCGCGAAAGATCGGGAAACCGCGGCGATCACATCCCTGTGGCTGCAGAGCGAAGCGCTCAGCCGGATGCAGCGGCCGGACGATGCCAGGCCGAAGATCGAAGCGGCGCTGAAGCGTATCGTCGCATATGACCCCGGCAGCAAGCTGCACGGAGATGTTCTGAAGACGCGCGCCTCCATCGAAAGCAATGGCGGCGACGTGAATCTGGCGCTCGCCGACCTGCACAAGGCGCACAATATCTTCCGTGACCTCGGCGAGCCGCGCGGCCAGGCCATCGCCCTGCAGAATCTGGGTATGATCTACTGGCGCGCGCGCGATTATGGCCGCGTTCTCAACTATTACAGCCAGTCGAACGAGGTCTATCCGGACGATCTGGCGCTGGCGATGTCCAGCAACAACAACCGCGGCAACGCCTATAAGGAGATGGGCAATTACGCGGCGGCCGAGGCGGCCTATGCGGAATCGCTGCACGTCGTTAAGGATCTGAATAGCCCAACGCTGCAGGCCAGGATCCTGACTAATGTCGCGTCGGCGCAGTTCATGCAGGGCAAGCTGTCCGAGGCGGAGGCGACCGCCAATACGGGTCTGAAGCTTTCCGATGGCGCGGGCGAGGTATGGCAGCCTTTCCTGTGGGGCGTGAAAGCGCAGGTCGCCCATGCCCGCGGCGATCTGAAGTCCGCCCGCACGCTGATCGAACGCGCGTTCCGGGGGACCGACCTTGAAACCACGCAATGGATCTATCGCGATTTCCACGATGCCGCGCGCCACATTTATGAAGCGCTTGGCGAGCATGAAAAGGCCTATCGCCACCTGACCGCCTTCGGTCGTCTGGAACAGGAGACGATGGAAGCGGCGAGCTCGACCAACGCGGTCCTCCTCGCGGCGAAGTTCGATGCCGCCAATCAGGAACTGCGCATCACCAAGCTGGAGGCGGACCAGCTGCGCAACGACCGGCAGCTGCAGAATTCCGAGGCGCGCATCCAGCTGATGACTGTCGGCGGCGTCATCGCCACTTGCGCGGTGGTCCTCATCCTTTCCGTCCTCGGCTACGCTTTCATGGCCGTCCGCCGTTCGCACCGGGAAGTGTCCAGCGCCAACAACCAGCTGACTCACGCCGCCGAACATGACGCGCTGACCGGGCTCGCCAACCGGCCCTCTTTCCGGACATTGCTGCGCCGGTCTCTGGATGGGCAGATGTCGGGCAAGGGACACTGCGCCCTGTTCCTGATCGACCTCGACCGCTTCAAGGAGGTCAACGATACGCTCGGTCATGGCGCGGGCGACTTGCTATTGTGCGGGGTCGCCGAGCGGTTGCAGCGCCTGACCGGGGAGGGCGATCATGTCTGCCGTCTCGGCGGAGACGAATTCGCGATTGTCGTCAGTTCGACGTCAGATCCCGAAACGCTGACAGGGCGCGCCGATCGCATGATCGCGGAAATCTGCCGGCCATTCGAGCTGGAAGAAGGACGGGCCACCGTTGGCGCGACCATTGGCATTGCGCTGGGCGGCGATCATGGCACGTCCATCGACGACCTGTCCCGCTCCGCCGATCTGGCACTCTATTCGGCCAAGGAGGCCGGGCGCGGACGGCAGATGTTCTATGAACCCGCCATGCGCGAAGCCGCGGATGACCGCCGCCGCCTGGAGCGCGACCTGAACGAAGCGCTGGCGCGGGGTCAGCTGAAAGTACTGTATCAACCCATCGTCAATGCGCAATCGCACGAGATCGAGGCCTATGAAGCCTTGCTGCGCTGGGATCATCCCGATCGCGGACCGATTTCGCCGGAAGTGTTCGTTCCGATCGCAGAGGATGCAGGCCTGATCAACCGCATCGGAAGCTGGGTGCTGCGTACAGCCTGCGAGACGGCGATGTCCTGGCCGCCGCACGTGAAACTGGCTGTCAATCTGTCGGCGCTGCAGGTCGAATCCGACGGGCTGGCCTCGACGGTGCTGTCCGCGCTGTCCGCAAGCGGTCTTGCCGCCGGTCGGCTGGAGCTGGAAGTCACCGAAACGGTCTTCCTGCGGCACGGCAACAAGACGAACGACATGTTGGCAAGGCTGCGCTCGGTCGGCGTATCGCTGGCGCTGGACGATTTCGGGACGGGCTATTCGTCGCTCGGCTATCTGCACCGTGCCGAGTTCGCCAAGATCAAGATCGATCGCAGCTTCGTTCGCGCCGCCGCCGATGGCTGGGACGAGGGTGTGGCGGTTATCGAGGCGATCGTGTCGCTCGCCACCAGCCTCGGCATGGTGACGACCGCCGAAGGTATTGAGACCGAGGCGGAACGCGCCTCCATGGTGAAATTGGGTTGCAAGCAGTTGCAGGGCTACTTCTTCGGCAAACCACAGGAATTTCTGCGCGCGGACGAGCCGGACGGCATCCGGCTGATCGGCGGACGCGAGGCCGCGGCTTGATTTCTACCGGCCCGCGCCGACAGGTCGTTCATCGCGCGGCGGGCAACCAATCCGATGCCAGCCGGGAATAGCGGTCGGTGAAGTGCGACTCCTCGCGCAGTCGCGCTTCGTCCAGGATCGTCACCATGCTGCCCTTGCGGGTGATCAGTCCATTTTCGGTAAGCTCGCGCAGAAGCCGGTTGACGTGGACATGGGTAAGGCCCGTCGCATCACCGATCTCCGCCTTTGTCAGACGCACATCGAAAACATTCGTCAGCGATTTGTCCGTGATGCGCATCCGGCTGAGAATTTCCAAAAACAGCGCGCCGATGCGGGACTTTCCATCCGTGCGGCCAATGGAGCGCAGCCGGTCGCTGAGCGCAACCTGTTCGAGCATCGAGATGGAATAGAGCAGCGCGGCGATACGCGGATGCTGCTCGAAGATCACGGACATGTTTTCGACCGGTACCCGGCAAAGCCGCGACTCCGTCACGGTGACGACCGTATGGACGGCCGCCGCGAAGGGCAGGCTGCTGTTCCCGACCGTGTCGCCTGGATAATAGAGTTTCAGAAGCGCCCGGCTGCCATCCGCCAGCAGCGTCGATGCGTGCAACCGCCCGTGTTGCACCAGGTATAACGCATCCGTGCGCGTCTGCCCCTCGGTGAAGATGGTCGTTCCAGGTGGATAGTCTTTTGGATCGTCCTCAAGCACGGTCAAGGCGGCTTTTTCGCGATCGGTCAATGGCAGATAATGCTGCAATTTCGCGATGAAACAGCTATCCATCCTGAGCGATCTTTCTGCAATGAAAGTGTGACTCCCAAAGCACGCTTAACGAGCTGGCCGCCCACTGCAAGCGTGGCAAGCCATTGATCGGCGCTTGTGCGGGGCGCTAGAAGCACGTGGCTATGACTGCATTCGATTCCGTGTCCGCTCGCCTCACCGTAACTCCCGCCGTACAGCGCGTGCCGACGCCAAAGCTCGACCTGTTCCGGCTGCGCGGTTTCCTGACGCCGGAGGAATGCGCGGAAATCGTGAAGCGTATCGACGCCAACCGTATTCCTTCCACCATTAACGACGACGTGGGTGCGGACGCCGCTTTCCGCACCAGCGAAACCTGTCATTTTGACAGCGGCGATGCGCTGATCGCGGACATCGACCGGCGGCTGTCGGACCTGCTGGGTATTGATCCGGCCCTGGGAGAGCCGATGCAGGGCCAGCGCTATGCCGTGGGGCAGGAATTCAAGGCGCATACGGATTATTTCGAAACCAGCGGCGAGGCGATCCGCACCATCCGGCAGGCGATGGGCCAGCGGACATGGACGGCGATGATCTATCTGAACGCACCGGACGCCGGCGGCGCGACGCGGTTCAGGGTCATCAGGAAATCCGTGCAGCCGGAAACCGGCACGCTGCTGTCCTGGAACAACCTGAAACCCGACGGCCACCCCAACCCGGCCACCATGCATCATGGCATGAAGGTGCGCAGCGGCCTGAAATACATCATCACCAAATGGTATTGCGCGCGGCCGTGGCCGACGGCCTGAGGCGCCACCGTTAGAAGGGATTGAGCGTGTAGCCGTCCTGTTGCAGAAGGGCATGCGCCGTCATGGCGGACAGCGCCATGTCGATGCCGGGAAGAAGGTCGGCGCTGTCTATGCCGTGCGCGGCGGCGCTTTGCCCGCAGAGCTGAATGGTGACGCCTTCGTCCAGAAGCGCGGCGATCAGCGGGGCGCTGGCGTTTTCCGCGCCGTCGTGCCGGCTCGCGTAAGCCGCGAGAGCCAGCAGATCCTTCGCCGCGCCGCCATGGACCACCACGGCGACGCGGATATTGTCCTTCCGAACGCCCGCCTCCACCAGCATATTCATCAGACGGGCGGCGCTTTCGAGAGCGCGGCTGCGCGTGCCGGGATCGGCCGGGTCGGCGACATCGAAAGCCACAGCGAATGCCGCGTCGGCGGGGATGGGCGTTGTCTGGTCGATACTGGCGACGGGGCCGAAGTCCGGAATGGCGGTTCCGGCGTGAAAGGCGCTCCGGTCCTGGGCAGCGGCGGGCGCGGCAAGCAGGGCGGCGGCGACGAGCATCCTCATAGTCTTTTCCTTCGTCAAAGCAGCCAGGCGCGAATGATTAGCGACACGACGCCCAGTACGGCAACGCTTCCCGCCCAGATTGCCGCCATCCAGACCAGACGCCGCCAGAGAGGGCGGTCATTGCCGGCCGCTCCCCTCCGCTCAGTCATGATAGCCGCCTTCGCCGACCTTGCCGCGAAACACCCAGTAGGCATAGGCGGTATAGGCGATGATGATCGGCATCATCAGGCCCGCGCCGACCAGCATGAAGACCTGGCTTTTGGCGGGGGCGGCGGCGTCGACGATGCTGACCGCGCCGGGAATGATGTCGGGCCACATCGAGATACCCAGTCCCATGAAGGTGACGAAGAACAGGCCGAGGCAGATTAAAAAGGGTGCCAGTTCCTGTCCTTTTCGCATCGCGCGCACGAATGCGAAGGCGAGGATGCCGACAAGGAGCGGCACCTGCGCCGTGAACAGGATGCCGGGCATGGCGACCCATTTCTCGAAATAGCGTTCGGACAGGAACAGCGTGCCGACGCTGACCGCGGCGATGGCGATGCCGGTGGCGAAGAACGCCTTCCAGGCGAGGCGATGGGCATGTTCGGCGGCGCGCCCCTCGACCTTGTAGATCAGGAAGGTCGCGCCGAGGAGGGCGTAGCCCGCGACGACGCTGATCCCGCAGAGGACGCTGAACGGGGTCAGCCAGTCGAGCCAGCCGCCCGCATAGGCGCGGCCCTCCACGGTAATTCCCTCGAGCAGCGCGCCGAGGATGATCCCCTGCGCCAGCGCCGCGACGATGGAGCCGCCGGTGAACGCGAAGTCCCAGAAGCCGCGGTGGCTGGGATCGCGCCAGCGAAACTCAAACGCGACGCCGCGGAAGACGAGGCCGAGCAGCATGGCAATCATGGGTGGATACAGCGCGGGCAAGATGATGGCGTAGGCCAGAGGAAACGCCGCGAAGAGCCCGCCGCCGCCCAGCACCAGCCAAGTCTCGTTGCCATCCCAGACGGGGGCGATGGCGTTCATGGCCTGGTCGCGCTCCGTCCCGACATCGAACACGGGAAAGAGAATGCCGATGCCGAGGTCGAAACCGTCCATGACGACATAGGCGAAGACCGCGCCCGCGATGATGAAGGCCCAGACTTCGGTCAGCGGCACGTTGGTTTCGAGCCAGTTCATTCCGCAGGTACTCCGCCCATATCGTCGTCGGGCGGCGCGTTCTTCCCATCGGAAACCGCCTTTCCTTCCGCCGGACCGGGCGTGATGCCTGCCGAGCGGATCGGCGCGCGTTCCGGGTCGTCCTCGCGGACATGCGGCGTATTGGCGACCAGCTTGAACAGATACCAGACGCCGATGCCGAAAACGAAGAAGTAGACGACGACGAAGGCGATCAATGACGCGCCCACGGCAGGCGCGGCGAGCGGCGAGGCGCTGTCGGCGGTGAGCATTTCGCCCCAGACGGTGTAGGGCTGGCGGCCGACCTCGGTGGTGATCCAGCCCGCGAGGACAGCGACGAAGCCCGACGGCCCCATCAGGATGGCGAGCCGGTGGAGCAGCGGCCAGTCATACAATTTGCCGCGCCAGCGCGCGAGCAGGCTGAGCGCGCCGAGGCCGAGCATGGCGAAGCCGATGCCGACCATGATGCGAAATGACCAGAACAGGATGGCGACGGGCGGTTCCTCGTCATCCGGAATGGTGTCGAGGCCCGCCATGGGCGCGTTGGGGTCGTGCTTCAGGATCAGCGAGGACGCCTTCGGGATTTCGACGGCGTAATCGATGCGCTTTTCCTCGCTGTTCGGAATGCCGAACAGGATCAGCGGCGCGCCGTCCGGGTGGGAATCATAATGCCCCTCCATCGCCATGACCTTCTGCGGCTGATGTTCGAGCGTGTTGAGGCCGTGCATGTCCCCTGCGAAAATCTGTACCGGCGCGACCAGCGCGGCCATCCACATCGCCATGGAGAACATTTTGCGCGCGTGGATATTGGTCTTGTCCTTCAGGAGGTGCCAGGCCCCGACCGCGCCGACGGCGAACGCGGTCGTCAGATAGGCGGCGATCACGGTATGGACGAGGCGGTAGGGGAAGCTGGGGTTGAAGACGATTTCGATCCACGGCGCGGCGGGGACATATTGCCCGACATCGTTGATCTCGAAGCCGACGGGCGTGTGCATCCAGCTGTTGACCGAAAGGATCCAGAAGGCGCTTATGAACGTGCCGAGTGCGACCATGCAGGTGGCCGCGAAGTGCAGCTTTTTCCCCACGCGGTTCATGCCGAACAGCATGACGCCGAGGAACCCCGCCTCAAGGAAGAAGGCGGTCAGAACTTCATAGGCCATGAGCGGGCCGAGGATCGGGCCGGTGCGGTCGGAAAAGACCGACCAGTTGGTGCCAAACTGGTAGGACATGACGATGCCCGAAACAACGCCCATGGCGAAGGTGACGGCGAAAACCTTCAGCCAGTATTTGAAGAGGTCCAGATAGACGGATTTCCCGGTTTTCAGCCACAGTCCCTCAAGCACGGCGAGGAAGCTGGCGAGGCCGATGGAAAAGGCCGGAAAGATGAAATGAAAGCTGATCGTGAAGGCGAACTGGATGCGCGCCAGGAGGAGGGCATCGGCATTGTCGAACATCGCGTCGGACTCCGTCCGTGGTTCCCATTTCCCGGCGTGATGCTAGCGATAACTTTGTAGGCTTTCAAATGCGGCAGGTGCGCGCGGGTGTTGTGGAATTATATTTTTAACTTGTCATTCCCGCGAAAGCGGGAATCCAGTACCGCGCCCGTGCTGGACAACTCGGGAATGGACTGGATTCCCGCCTTCGCGGGAATGACGGGTTTTTGGGGGAGGGGTTTAATCGGCCAGCAGACTGGCCTGACACCGTTTCAATGCTAAAGCGGAACGATGATGAAACTCATTCTCGCGCTTGCCGCCATCATCCTTGCTCCGCTCCTGCTCGTCGGCTGCGCCTATTTCCGGTCGCCGCCCGCCGCGCTCAACCTGGCGGACAGCGTTTATGCGCGGGGCGGCGATATCGAGGCGGTGGCGGAGGGTGTGGTCTATACGGACGAGGGGGTGAAGCTGGATGTCTGGGCCGACATGGCGAACGATGCGCGGGACAAGCCCGTTATCGTCTTTTTCTACGGCGGGTCATGGACGATGGGGGAGCGGACATCCTACCGCTTCGTCGGGAAAAGCTACGCCGAGCGCGGCTTCGTCGTCGTGGTCGCGGATTACCGGCTGGTGCCCGATGTGCATTTCCCCGCCTATATCGAGGACGGCGCGGCGGCGATTGCGTGGGCCGGACAGAATATCGCGCAATATGGCGGCGATCCCGACACCATCGTGCTGGCGGGGCACAGTGCGGGCGCGCATATCGCCATGCTGCTGGGGCTGGACGCGAGCTGGGTGACGGCGGCGGGCGGCGATCCGGCCGCCGTGAAGGCCGTACTGGGGCTGTCGGGGCCATATGACTTCTATCCGTTCGACAACAACCGCGCGATCGCGGCGATGGGGAACGCGCCCGATCCCCTGCAGACGCAGCCGATCACCTTCGCGCGCGCCGATGCGCCCGCCCTGTGGTTGGCGACCGGGACGGCGGATACGGTCGTGCAGCCGCGCAACAGCCGTGCGCTGGCGGCGAAACAGGGTGCGCTGGGCAGTGAGACGACCGTGCTGAAGGAATATGAGGGGCTGTCGCACAACGACGTTATCATGGCGCTGTCCGAACCGTTCCGCGGGAAAGGACCGATACTGGAAGACAGCATCGCCTTTCTGGAATCAAACGGGATCGAGGGGAAAACGCCCCAGAACAATTAGCCCATCATCGCTATCATCGCGCCAGCGCGGACATTCTTCTTGTTCGCGGCATAGGCGTCCGCAGGGAGTTTGCCCAGCATCGCGGCGATCTCGAGGGAGGTGCCAACGACGGCGTCTCCGTCAACGGTCAGGTCGAGGAAACCGACCTTCGCCGCGCCCTTCGGGTCGTAGATGCGCGCTTGGATGACAGCGCTTGTGAGCGCGGTTTCCGCCAGCCGGTGCCGCGCCAGTTCCAGGCCGAAGGTGGGCATGGTCATGCCGATGGCGGTCTCGTTGAGGCCGAACTTGTAGTCTCCCTTCGCGCCGACGCGGGTGTCGCAGCAAAGCAGCATCAGCGCGCCCATGGCGAGGCCGTGGCCGTTTGCGGCGGCGACGAGCGGCTTCGGGCAGGCGAACATGCGCATGCCGAGCTTGCCGCCGCGCGTCACGAGCTTCAGCCGGTCCTCCGGCGACGCGCCCTGCATGACCTTCAGGTCGAACCCGGCGCAGAACTTCCCCTCGCGGCCCGTGATGACGATGGCGTCGGCGTCTTTTTCGGCTTCGTCGAACGCGGTTTCCAATGCTTCAAGCATGTCGTGCGACAGGGCATTGGCCTTGCTGTCGTCCATGGTGATAAGGGCGGTGCCCTCGTGCATGTCGAGCGTGGCGGTCATGGTTGGGTCTCCTGGAAAAACCCCCTCGTGCCCGACCCCCGCGAAAAGTGCCAGCCCCGCACTACCAAGAGTTGCGGCGGGCCGCCGCGGGCGTGAATTGCCATTACATGACTGTCGATCAGAAACAACTCGCCGAATTCGCCGCCGATGCCGATGCGTGGTTCGCGGAAAATGTGCCGGACGATCCGGGGTTCCTGTTGCCGCTGACCTTCATGGAGGTGGGCGAGGACCGGCAGTTCGATTTCCTGCGCGAGTGGCAGCGGAAGGTCTATGAGGCGGGCTGGCTGGGCGCGGCATGGCCCGTGGATTATGGCGGCGGCGGACTGGACGACGCCTTTCAAAAGGCGGCGACACGGGCGATGCGCAAGCATAAATCGCCGATCCTGCCGAATGCGATCGGTCTGAACTGGGCCGGGCCGCTGATCCTCGACACCGGCACGGACGAACAGAAGCACGCCTATTTGAAAGGCATATTGAGCGCGGAGGATATCTGGTGCCAGGGGTTCAGCGAGCCTGACAATGGCAGCGACCTTGGCAATGCGCAGCTGAAGGCGGTCAGGGATGGCGACGAGTTCGTGCTGAACGGCTCGAAAATCTGGACCACGCAGGGGAATTACGCGAAATACATGATCCTGCTGGCGCGCACGGATCCCGATGCGCCGCGCAAATATGACGGGCTGAGCTTCTTTCTCGCGCCGATGACGGTCGATGGCATCAGCACGCGGAAATTGCAGAAACTGACCGGTGAATACGGCTTCACCCAGACCTTTTTCGAGGATGCGCGCATTCCGGCGGACTGCCTGATCGGCGGCGAGGGCAATGGCTGGAAGGTCGCCATGCGCACGCTGGAATATGAGCGCGGCGCGCGGGGCGGGCAGGCGGGCGGATATGTCAGCGTGTCGCCGGACATGCTGGGCATTCTCGACATTGCGCGAAAGGCGAAACGCGAGGGCAGGCTCGCGATGGACGACCCGGTGCTGAAGGACCGGCTGATCGACTATATCATGGACATGCACGCGATGAGCCTTGGCAATGAGCGCAAGCGCCTGCCCGCGCTGACATCCGACCATCCCATGGCGCTGCCGATGATGGCGAAGCTGGAGTTCACCGAGCTGTTCCGGGAGGTCTCGGAATTCGCGCTGACGCTGCTGGGGCCGAAAGCGGCCTATTATGTCGACGAGCCCAACGCGGCGGACGGCGGCTGGTGGGCGCGCAGTTATCTGAACGCCTTCAGCGCGACCATCGGCGGCGGGACGAGCCAGATCCAGAGGAATATCATCGGTGAGCATGTGCTGGGACTGCCGAAATCATAGCGGAAAACGCAACAGACAAAACTCGTCATCCTCGCGAAAGCGGGGATCCAGTCCGCATGCAGCACTTGAAGTTGCGAATTCCGCGCGCCTCTGGATCCCCGCTTTCGCGAGGATGACGGAGGGAGACTTGGTATGAACGACATTCAGGAAAGCCTGGGCCAGATGGGCGTCAGCGAGGAGCAGGCGGACCTGCTGGAGGTCGCCGCGAACTTCTGCCGCGACCGTTCGCCCACGGACCGTGTGCGCGGCTTGCTGGCGGATGAGCGCGGCTATGACCCGGCGGTCTGGAAAGAGCTGTGCGATCTCGGATGGATGGGCATTGCGATCCCCGAATCCGATGGCGGTATCGGGCTTGGCCTGGCGGAAGTCGTGCCCGTCATGGAGCAGATGGGCCGGGCGATGATGGCAACGCCGTTCATGTCCTCGACGCTGGCGGCGCAGGCGATATTGAAGGCCGGGTCGGATGAGCAGCGCGCGGCGTGGTTGCCGAAACTCGCGTCCGGCGAAGTGATCGGTACGATCGCGCTGGCCGATCCCGACAATGGCGACGGCCTGACCGCGCTGGGCGAGGCGGAGGATGGCGGCATGATGCTGTCGGGCCGTCTGGCGCTGATCGAACATGCCGCGAGTGCAGATGTCATCGTGGCGCAGGTGGGACAAGGCGCGAAGTCCCATTTCGTGATTCTGGAGACCGCGAACTTGCCGGACGGCGCGTTACGGCGCGAAGGCATTATCGACGATACCCGCCGCGCCCATGAGCTGACGCTCAAAACGCATGAAATTCCGGGCGCGAATGTCATGCCGCCGGACCATGTCGAGGCCGCGCTGGCGCATGTCGAACTGGCGGGCGCGCTGCTGTACGCCGCGGAAATGTGCGGCGGTACGTTCCGGGTGATCGACTATACCGCGGATTATCTTCGCACCCGCAAGC
>JBARZR010000054.1:0-14134 GCA_049650205.1 Pacificimonas sp.
CCGCGGTCCCCCTCCCCCAGTGGGGGAGGAAGGCGGGTCACATGACCGGGCCAATCGTCGGCGACGGGGCGCGGTCGGACGATGCGGCGCTGGATGCGCTGCTGTTGAGGGCGCGGGAGCTGCACCCCCAGGAAATCGACCTGTCGCTCGGGCGGCTGGAGGCGCTGCTGGCGAAGCTGGGCGATCCGCAGCATGATCTGCCGCCGGTGTTCCATGTCGCGGGTACGAACGGAAAGGGCAGCACCTGCGCCTTCCTGCGCGCGGCGCTGGAGGCGGCCGGGCACAAGGTGCACGTCTATTCCAGCCCGCACCTCGTCCGCTTCAACGAGCGCATCCGGCTGGCGGGATCGCTGATCGAGGACGCGCCGCTGACCGCGTTGATGACCGAGGTCATGGACGTGAACGGCGGCGCGGCGATCACTTTTTTCGAGCTGACGACAGCAGTGGCATTTCTGACGTTCGCGAAGACGTCCGCCGATGCCCTGGTGCTGGAGGTTGGGCTTGGTGGGCGCTTCGACGCCACGAATGTCATCCGCACACCCGTCGTGACGGGCATCAGCCAGATCGCGCGCGACCATGAGCGGTTCCTGGGCAGTGACATCTTGGGCATCGCGTCGGAGAAGGCGGGCATCGCCAAGTCGGGGGTGCCGATAGTGACCGCGCGCTATCCGGAGGCCATCGCCGCGAGAGTTGCGGAAACAGCGGCACTGGCCGGAGCGAAGCTTATTCCGCGCGGCGTTGACTGGGACGCCACCGTTTATCAGAGCCAGCTGCACTACCGCGACGGTGCGGGGAAGCTGGCGCTGACCCTGCCGCGGCTGGCGGGCGCGCATCAGGCGGACAATGCGGGGCTCGCAACGGCGATGCTACGGCACCAGCGGGAGGTGCCGGTGCCGGACAGCGCACTGAGGGCGGGGCCGGGCTGGGTCAAATGGCCGGCGCGGCTGCAACGGCTGACCGGCGGCGCGCTGGTCGGCCTGTTGCCGGACGCCAGCGATGTCTGGCTGGACGGTGGCCACAATCCCGCCGCCGGGCGCGCGCTGGCGGAATTCCTGCGCGCCAAGGCAATGGGCCGCCCGGTGCAGCTGGTCGCTGGCATGATCGAGGGAAAGGACGTACGCGAATTTCTGAAGCCGCTCGCCCCGCGCGCGACCAGCCTGTACGCTGTGCCGGTCGAGGGGCATTTAGGGGTCGATCCCGCCACGCTTGCCAATGTTGCGGAAAGCTGCGGACTCAGCGCGCAGGCCATGCCGGACCTGAAAACCGCGCTGGCCACCCTGGCCCGCGCCGCCGATCCGGCGCGTCCGCCGCTGGTTCTCATTTGCGGCTCGCTCTATCTGGCGGGCGCGGTGCTGCGCGCGAATGGACCGTTGCCCGCCTAGCTTTGCACTTCGTCCCTGACGGCGGGATCCGCGCGGGCCTCTTCCCCCGCCGTGCCAATCGCCTCGTCGACCAGTCCAGTGCGCATCATCCACCAGTAGATCAGGATGCCGGGAACGGCGGCGACGGTCGTCAGCAGATAGAAATTTACATAGCCGAAATCCTCGATCAGCTGGCCTGCGGTCGTCCCCGTCAGGAAGCGGCCGACGATCGAGGCGGCGGCGGAAATGAGGGCATATTGCGCGGCGGTGAAGCGCAGGTCGCAAAGCGCCGAGAAATAGGCGACAACGGCGACGCCGCCGAAACCGGACGCGAAATTCTCGAAGCCTATGGCGGCGGCCATGCCGAGATTGCTGTGCCCGGCGGCGGCGAGCGCGGCGAAACTGACATTGCTGACCGCCATCATGAGAAGCGCGATCATGACGGAGCGTTTCATGCCGATGCGCGAATAGGCCCAGCCACCAACGAACACGCCGACAAGAAGCGCCCAGAAACCGACGCCAATGTCGTAAAAGGCGATCTCGTCATTAGTGTAGCCAAGGTCGTCGAACAGCAGGCGGAAGGTCAGATTGGCGAGGGTATCGCCGATCTTGTGCACGAGGATGAACAGCAGGACGAGAAGAGCGCCATTGCGTTTGAAGAATTCCATGAACGGGCCAATGACAGACGACATGGCCGAACGAATGCCGGGCAGGCGCTCGACAACGGCTTGACGCCGGGCGGGCTCACCCATGACAAGCGCTGCGAAAATAGCAGGGAGCACGAAAATCGCGCAGACCATGTAGCTGATCGTCCAGCCCGCCCGGTCGGCAATGACGAGCGCAACGGCAGCGGCGGCGGCGGCCCCGATGCGCCAGCCATATTGGCTCATTCCTGAACCAACGCCGAGCTGCCTTGGTTCAAGAAGGTCGATCCGGTAGCCGTCGATGACGATGTCGAACGTCGCCCCCGCCGCCGCGAGCAGCACGGCGGCGATGGCGGTGTAGATGATGTCCTCCGCCGGGTTGGCCAGCGCGAGGTTGAAGATGGCGGCGATGACGAGTGCGCCCGCGACCAGCATCCACGACACGCGCTGCCCCATCCGCCCGATCAGGGGCAGTTTCACGCCGTCAACGATCCAGGCCCAGGCCCATTTGAAATTATAGGCGAGGAAGGCGAGGCTGAACGCCGTCACGGTCGACTTCTCGATCCCGTCCTGCGCCAACCTGGTCGTCAGCGTCGCCGCAATCAGCGCGAACGGCGCGCCGGACGATACGCCAAGCGCCAAAGCCGCGAGCGGCGCGGGTTCAAGGTAGGCGCGGACGCCTTTGGGGTGTTTGGATGCGGCGGTCGAGGCGTCGTTCATGATGGCCTCTATGCCGGATATATTCCGGGAAGGCTAAGCGATTTCTGACCGGCGCCGCCGGCGCTTGTGATTGGCCTTCCGTCCTCGGCTCGTCAGCTTCCGACCACAAAAGCTATCGCCTGGCCCGTGCTCTTTCTAGCGTAAAGCGGACATTGGTTCTGGGCTGCCGGTTGTGACACGCGCAATCTTGCGCGGCTCCGCTCGCCTGCGGTTTTTTTGTACGCAAGAAGTTGTCGGCAGACAATCGCCTTGGAGTTGGCCACAATGATCGATATCATTTTTGAAATCTGCCCTCTCTACAGGGTCAGCCCGCTCTAGGAAAACAAGCAATGAAGCGCATTCAGTCACTATTATTGTCAACGGTAATAGCGCTTGGACTCAGTAGCGCTGCCGATGGTCAGGAGACCTCTGACGACTGTGCGCGGATCAAAGTGGAGAAGATGGAGCGACCGAATGTCGTTTGGCAACCAGGACCAGACGGCAGACAGATTCCGCTGTGGCCGAAGAATGTTAAAATCAAAGCGCCTGAAACTAATGGCTATCCGGAGATGGTGGGAAACGGCTCTCCGCTTATAGCGGGGCGCACTTGGAATTGGGCGACTTACGTCTCCCATCCGACGATGACCGTTTATCCGCCTAAGGGCGAGAATAACGGTGCGGCCATGCTCGTTTTGCCAGGTGGCGGCTACGTCGCCGTGGCCATGGATCTTGAGGGTACTGAAATTTGCGATTGGATTACGGAGCACGGCGTTACGTGCGTAGTTTTGAAATATCGCGCTCCGCAATTCTGGAAACGCGGTGAGGACGGTGTGCGGACGCCGCCGGATGGTGATATGCTGCCCATCAAGGACGCTCAGCGCGCGATGGGATTATTGCGATCCAAGGCGTCTTCATATGCCATAGATCCAGAAAAAATCGGAGTAATCGGCTTCTCCGCAGGTGCGCATCTCGCGGCGGCGGTCAGCAATGCCGATAAACGCACTTATGATCCTGTCGATGCCGCTGACAAAGTGTCGGCTCGACCCGATTTCGCGATTGTCATGTATCCAGGAAAATTTCTCAGTGAAAGAAACCCCGTAGGGAAGCCGGAACTGGGTCCTTGGATGGAAATCAGCGCAAAGGCGCCGCCGACGCTGTTGGTCCATGCCATGAACGATGCGACCAATAATGTTCAGAATTCGATCGCATACGGGCTAGCACTCGACGAAGTGGGCGTACCGGTAGACATGCGTTTCTTCGCAAAGGGCTGTCATGCGTTCGGATTACGTCCAACGTCCGATCCGGTCACCACGCAATGGCCCAAACACGCCATAGAGTGGCTGCAAAGCATCGACATGCTATGAACTTTAAACATCGGAGCTTGGACAAGAGTTTACGCTGAAAGGAGCCTTACCGTTTTCCACCCCGGAGTTGATCTCGCCAGCAAAGACGTCCCCCCTGCCCCCCATTGTCCATAGCTGCATGTGCCATCGACATATGGTATGACCCTTCCATGGACATGCCCGCCCGACATCTGCGTCCCACCGAAGGACAGAAGGCGCTGGCGGCCCGTGTGAAAGCGGGCGGCGACCGGCGCGAGGCCGAGATTACGACTGTCGACGCCGACGTGTATCTGGAACCGGACCGCTTCCGCGCCGAGCGGGCGAAGCTGTTCGATGCCATGCCGGTGGTCGTCGCGCCGTCGGCGCTGCTGCCGGATGCGAACAGCGCGGTGACGCATGACGATTTCGGGATGCCGCTCCTCCTGACGCGGGACAAGTCCGGGCGTCTGCGCGTTTTTCTCAATATCTGCCGCCACCGGGGCACGCGGCTGCTGGATGCGGACGGCGTCGTTAAGGGGCCGCGTATCGTCTGTCCCTATCACGCCTGGGCGTACAGCAATGACGGGAAGCTGGCGGGCCTGCCGCGGGCGGAAAGTTTTCCTGGCCTCGATAAATCCGAGCGTGGGCTGATCGAGATGCCCAGCTGCGAGGCGGGCGGGCTGATCTGGGCCGGGCTGGAACGCGACCGGGACTATGATTTCAGTCTGGCAAGCGGGCCGCTGGCGGCGGACTTCGACGCGCTGGGGCTGAACGGCATGCACCTGTACGCCCGCAGAACGCATGAGGTGGCAGGCAACTGGAAGCTCATCATGGATGCGTTTCTGGAAAGCTATCATGTGCAGCGGCTGCACAAGGACACGCTGGCGCGCTTCTTCGCCGATGGCGAGGGCGCGGGCGACATGATCGGGCCGCACCAGCGGTCGCTGGTCACGCGGCTGGCCGATGCGTCCGACCTCGATCTGGAGGACTGGGCGGCGCTGCGCGATGCGGGGACGTTCGCCTATCAGCTGTTGCCGGGTACGGTCGTCATCGCCTCGCCGGATTATGTGAACGTGATGACGCTGATGCCGCAGTCGGTGTCGGAAACGCGCGTCGAGGATTTCATGCTGATTCCGGAAGCGCCGCAGACGGAAAAGGCGGAAGCGCATTGGGCGCGCAGCTGGGAGCTGCTGGACGGGCAGGTGTTCGGGAAAGAGGATTTCGGCGCGGTGACGCTCGGTCAGCGGGGACTGGCGTCGGGTCAGGTCGGCGACGTGCTGCTAGGCGGGCTGGAACAGGGCGTGAAACGGTTCCATGACGAGGTGGAACGGGTGCTGGCGGGATAGGGTTCCAACTGCATTTCTTCTGGTCAAGTTTTACGCCAGACGGTTTTTGAGCCGGTTGAGGCGGGGAAATCTGGATATTCCAAAAGCGTCGCTCTCGACACGGCGCTCGCGTTTCTCGTTTACCGACAAGCTAACGGGATGCCGGATCGGAAAGGTCGGCGAATTCAGTTTCAGCTTCTGCACTTGGCGCGGTGCCGGGCCGGTCGTATGCGTCGCGTCGTCGCCAAACCCCAGATTCCTGATCATATTGCGCGATGGCGTGAGGGCCGTCATCCCATGACGCCAGGCGCTGTAGACCCATTGGTAATCCCAGGTATCGATTTTCCCCGCCTTCGCCTGGTCGAAAATATCGATCCAGAAGCGGACTGATTTCTTCCGGTGACCGAGCGCCTGCGAGATTGCCGCCACCGCAGCCTCGCTGCCCCAGTCGGACATCGACAGGTCATAGTTTTTCCAGGCCCGCCGCCACGATGCCCAGCCCCAGATATGCATATAATGCGACAGGAAATAATCGGCATCGTCAGACACCTTATCCTCGATGAAAGTACAGGCGGATATCATGGAAATATCCGGACGGTCGACATATCGATCGAGCAAAGCCAGCAAAAATCTAAACAGCCCCGGTGCCGGCAGAACGTCGTCTTCCAGAATAATGCCCTGCTCTTCATTCTCGAAAAACCAGCTTATCGCACCGGACACGCTGTCGCGACAGCCCAGGTTCTCTTCCCTGAAAAGGGTTTCGACCTGACAGGGCCAATCAACACTGGTCGCGATTTTTCGCACCGCGTCGACTTGCGCCGCCTCCTTTGGCCTGTCCGTTCTGGCACCATCGCAAGCGACGTAAAGCCGCGTCGGACGCTCGGCGCGAATGGCATTGAAGACAGCTCTCGTCTGCTCAGGCCGATTGAATGTCAAAAACAGGACCGCAACGTCTGTCATTTATCAATCGCCAGCGTCGTTCGGAAATAATCGACAGATTTTTCCAGCCCTTCCTTCAGCTCCGTGCGGGGCCGCCACCCCAGCTTCTCTTTCGCAAGTCCGATATCCGGCTGTCGCTGCCGCGGGTCGTCCGCCGGCAAGGGCATTTTCACGAGTTTCGACGGTCCGCCGACGATTTCGAGAACGAGTTCAGCCAGCTGGATCATGGTGAATTCGTTGGGATTGCCAAGATTCATGGGTCCCAGGAATTCAGCGGGTGACTCCATCATTTTTACAAGACCATCGACCAGATCGTCGACATAGCAGAAACTCCTCGTCTGCATGCCATCGCCGTATATCGTGATGTCCTCACCGCGAAGTGCCTGCGTGACGAAGTTGCTGACGACCCGCCCATCCGCGGGGTGCATGCGCGGACCATAGGTATTGAAGATCCTGACAACCTTGATTTCCAGCCGATGTTGCCTGTGATAATCGAAAAACAGAGTTTCAGCGCAACGCTTGCCCTCGTCGTAGCAACTGCGGATGCCGATCGGATTGACATGGCCCCAATAATCCTCTTTCTGCGGATGGACTTCGGGGTCGCCATAGACCTCACTCGTGGATGCCTGCAGAATCCGCGCGCCGGTGCGTTTTGCCAGGCCGAGCATGTTGATCGCGCCATGAACGCTGGTTTTGGTCGTCTGCACCGGATCGTGCTGGTAATGGACCGGACTGGCGGGGCAGGCCAGGTTATATATCTGATCGACTTCAACATGCAGGGGCAGCGTTATATCGTGCCGCATGAACTCGAAATTGTCCCGAAGCAAAAGATGGGATATGTTGGTTTTCGAGCCCGTGAACAAATTGTCCACACAAAGAACATCGTCTCCGCCATCGACGAGTTTTTCGCACAGAAACGAACCGACAAAACCGGCACCGCCGGTTACAAGAATTTTTTTCAATTATAGTCTCCTGATTTAGATCTTGATCGACATATCCACGAATATGACACTCAGACCTGTTTTTGCATGAAAATCATAGGATTTGGAATCGAGAAACGCCGCCACTGGATCGGAACCGATGGCGGACAGAGGGCCGTCCCCACATTCTGCGATTATGATGGAAGGACGATACTTTTCCCAGTCATTGGATTTGAGAACGGATAAATCGAAACCTTCGACATCCACACTGAGTACATCAACCGATGTCCCGGGCGGTATGTTTTCAGCCAGGATGTTATCCATGCGCCGGGTTTTTATATCTCGACGCTCGACAATATTGTACGGAGTATTGCAGTGACGTGTTTCTGCAAGCTGTTTATCAAAACTGTTCAGTGCCGGTTCGTCGAACATGTGATAAGTCAGAACGGTTTCTTTTTCTGCTACGCCAGCTTGAACAGCAATATCGCGAGGCCGATATTTGTTGAACGCGGACGCACTGCCGGGAAGCGGATCGATGCAGATTCCGCTCCAACCGCGCCTGTAAAGAAGATATGTATTTGAAAAACGGAAGGGGTGATGACTTCCGATATCCACATAAAATCCATGTGAGCGAAAACCGAGCATTCTCAGAATAGCAAGATCCTCACCTTCCTGAGAAAAGGATTTTTGTCCAAAAGCGAGTGCCGGTGCCCATCGTTCGGCCATTCTGCGAAGGTGCTTCTTCATCTGGGGGCGATTCCAATCTGCATGAGCCATATCTTTGGTGCCAGAATGAGATTGCTCAACCAAGCCGAAAGCATATGGGCACCGACGGCAACGCCCGCCGCGCCCTGAGCGCCTGAGAGCGGTATGACGTAAAAGTTGCCGATTATAACGACGAGGGCTCCCATAAATGTCTTAACGGTATAAATCCATCCTTTGCCTTCGTTGACAAACCAAAGTCCTTGTACCAGCCCCATCGATATGAAAATGCCGGAAAAAACATGAATGCGCAAAACCTCCGCAGTGACGGCGTAGTCCGCTCCGAAAAGAAGCTGTACCAGCCAAGGCGCAAGGGCGGCCGTAACGATGGCCAGAACAAGTGATGCGCAAACTAGCATGCGAAACATGAACAAGAGAAGCTTCTCATAAGCTTCGATATTTTCTTGACGCTTTCTCGCTACCAAAGGTGCCATGCTCGTAACGACGGTTAGTGGCACAATCTGCAAAAGCTGCGAGAGCGGCAGAGCGGCTGCATATAGCCCGACTTCCGTATCGTTTTTCAGTTCCTTCAACATAATCATGTCGATGCGCATATAGATCATGATCAACAGGCCGCTCAGCATGAACGGCCACGCGCTTCTGATGATTTCAACCATCATGTGACGCGACGCCTTCCATGCCCCACGTGTAGGGTATAGCCGGTAGGCAATGGACAGCGCGATCGCCACGGCGATGGCCTCTGCCAGAACTGCGAGAGCAAAATAGACGAGGGGTGCTTTGAGAAGGATGAGCGCGACCTTGACACCGTTCGTCAAAACATAGGCGGTGAGTTTCGCCATGACCGTACGGCGGCTCTGCGTTTTGCTCTGGAACCACAAGTCGACACAGTCCGCGGCCTGGAACAGGAGTGATCCACCGATTATGGCTGTCAGGATGGCGAGGCCGGGCTCACCAGGATTCATGGCAAGCATGATCAGCGGCGCTGCAATCCAGCAAAAGAGCCCGAGCGCACATCTGAGCAGAAACGCCGATCCGAGCGTTTCTCTGGCATTGTCTTCGTCGACTGCGAGCTTTTGAACGACGACGGTATCCGCACCGAAGGTGGCGATGGCCTGAAACATCAATATGAAAGAGAGTGCGTAGGACAAAGTGCCGAAGTCGTCTGGACCGAGCGCGCGCGCGACCCAGGCACCGACAAGAAACCCCAGGCTCATACGCACCAGCCGGTCGAACAGCAGCCATGCCGTATTTCCTCCAATTTCCCGCGCATCGACGGAGAAATAGGACAGCAGCCTTCCCTGCAGGCGATCCCCAAAGCTGAAGCGGGCCATGATGCGGCTACCAATCATACCTGCGCATGATGTTCAGGCCGCTGGCCGGGAACGGAGGCAGGGCTAAAATGCTCTTGCCTGCCGAAAGCTTGTCGGGGCAAAGAAAAATGCTGATACAACGCCCCGAATGGGAAGAGCAAGATACAAAGCCACTGCTCCACCTTATAATCCGCGGGTTCCGGAATTGGTCAGGCTGTGATATTGGTATCTTCCCGCAACCTTATATTGCACGCCCTGATCAGGCGGTTCGAAATTCCTGCTTTCGGTTAGTGGCCAGATCGGCAATTTCTGGCAGAGCAATCATAGCAGCGCGATCATAGTGACATCTTGCGTTTTGAACCGGAAACCCCACCTCTGTTTCAGGCGGGGAAGTGACATTCGAAATGGAAGCCTTCGTCGGTCAGTTCTTCCCGGCTGCGCGCGGCGAGCTGGCCCATGCAGTGTTTGATGAGCACGGACCCGAAGCCCGCGCTTTCCCCCTTTTCCCTGCGTTCCCGGACCTCGGCATCCTGGGCTACGCTGTGGCTTTTCCCGGTCCAGCACAGGGATATCCGGTCGTCCGCCCTGAACAGACGCGCACGAATGCCCTCGCCATGGTCGCTGAGACCGCCATATTTCGCGCCGTTGGTGGCGAGCTCATAGACCAGCATGGCGAAGGACGAGGCCCGGTCGTGGTCGACGCGGATATCGTCATCCGCCTCGATCTGGACCGGCGCAGCCCCTTTCCAGGGTTCAAGCGCGCTTCTCAGGATCTGCGCCAGCGGGATCTGCGCATCTTGCAACTGGTCGTCGATGGCATAGCGCACCGCCAGCGTGTGCGCTTCGCCCATGGCCTGGATCTGCGCGGACAGAGTGTCGGAATAATCCGCGATATCGGTCGCCGAACGGCTGCCGATCCTGACCAGCGCGCCGATGACCGCGAACGCGTTCTTCACCCGATGGCTCATCTCCTGGATCAGATGTTCCAGCTGCTCCTCATGCTTCTGTTGATCGGAAATGTCATAATTGACACCGGTCAGTTCGAGGGCCTTGCCAGTTTCGTCGCGCGCCGTGACACGGCCCTTGCCCGCGATATGGACGATTCCCCCGTCCGGATGAACGACACGGAACTCTTCGTCATAATCGCTGTCGGTTTCGATGGCGCGGGCGACGGCGGCGCGCACATCTGCGGAATCGTCAGGGTGCATGACGGAGAAGAATTCGTCGACCGGTCGCCTTTCCTCCGGGTTTTTCAGGCCGAACAATCTGCCCAGATTACGGTTGCCGTGCGCGGTGTCGGATAGGAAATCCCAGCAGAACCAGGCCATGCCACTGACATCCAGCGCCTGCTGCGCCTGTACCCCGCTTAGTCGCGCGCCCTGTTCTTCTTCGGTCATGCGCGCGCCCATAGCAGCTTGTTCCGAATGAGGGAATATCGCGCCATGGACAGGCGCAACCCCGCGAATCCTGCTATCGTGACGTGACACAACATATGAGGATCATGGGCCATGGCGACGACACGGATCGAATTCGAAAATGCGAAGAGCGTCAAGCTGGCGGGCGCGCTGGAGCTGCCACCGGGACGGATACGCGGTGCGGCGCTGTTCGCGCACTGCTTCACCTGCACCGCGAAAAGCCGGGGCGCGACACGGATCAGCCGGGCACTGGCGCGGGTCGGAATCGCCACGCTACGCTTCGATTTCACCGGACTGGGCGGCAGCGAGGGCGATTTCGCCAATGGCGGCTTCATGTCGGATGTGGACGATATCGTCAGTGCCGCGGCCTGGCTGAAGGATTGGTGTCCGGAGGATGTCGGCGAGGGTTTGATCCTGGTCGGGCACAGTCTGGGCGGTGCGGCCGTTCTGGCCGCCGCGCACAAGATCCCGCATGTCGACGCCATCGCAACCATCGGCGCGCCCGCCGACGTACCGCATGTGCTTGAGCGCATCGATGGGGACCTCGACGCCATCCTGCAGAAGGGGGAGGGCGAGGTGAATATCAGCGGCCGCCCCTTCACCATCGGCGCCGGGTTCATCGACAGCGTCAGGGACACGGACCTGCTGGCCAGCGTCGCGAAACTGCGCCAGCCGCTACTGATCCTCCATTCCCCCGTCGACAATATCGTCGGCGTCGAAAATGCCCGCGCGCTTTACGAGGCCGCCAGACATCCGAAATCCTATGTCAGCCTGGACGATGCCGACCATCTGATGTTGAAGGAACGCGACGCGCATTACGCCGCCAGCGTCATCGCCGCCTGGGCCGAACGCTACCTGCCGCCAGCGGCCGAGGCGGATTCAAGCGGTGTCGTCGTTGAGACCGGGCATGGCAAGTTCGGCACGCAGGTGACGGCGGGCGCGCACAGCTGGGTCTCCGACGAACCGAAAAGCTATGGCGGCGAGGATGCGGGGCCGACACCCTATGACCATCTGCTCGCCGCGCTTGGTACCTGCACGGCGATGACGCTGAAATTCTATGCCGAACGGGAAGGCATTCCCATGACCAGCGCGCGCGTGACCCTGACGCATGAGCGCGACCATGTGCATGACAGCGAACATGCGGCCGATGAAGACGAAGCCATGCAGGCGATATATCGGAAGATCGAACTCAGCGGCGATCTGACGGACAAACAGCGCGCGCAGCTGATGGTTATTGCCGACCGCTGCCCCGTACACAAAACGCTGGAAGGCGAACTGCACGTGCATTCGGAGCTGGTTGGTGACTAAATTGCGTTTAAGCCCCGAAGCCGCTGGAATTTCCGCATCGTCTTATCCGATAAAGACGGCAGTGAATTATCCCACAATTTCCGAATTTACGAAATTGTGGGAAAAAAAGGAATTAAGCACTGATTTTAGGTGATATTCGCTCATTCGATCAATTCCCGGACTCGTTTTTCGATAGCGTCTGCCATTTGATAGATGTCGAGCAGCTCGCTGACACTATGCTTGGTTTCGTCCTTGCCTTCGAATGTCCCTAAATAACGCGCGGTCTCGCTATTGAAATGCAAGCGCGCAACCGTCTTTCGGTTGTTATCGTCCAGAAGCACGGCGCAATACGACTTCGCATCGCGCATGTTGATGCGTTTCGGATCGACATGCCTGGCAGCGATCGCCCGAACGATGTTGAAGCCTTCAATTTCCTCTGGCGTGGTTTCAATGTCGCCCATCGTTTCGGCTTCGGTATCGTCCTCGACATCGGTTACGCTGGTCGCTGTCAAAGCACTCGTGAGGCGCTCACTGACCTTTTCGCGCACGAGGCGCGCAAAGGACTGAGGAATAAGCTGCCGATACTGATCCTTGACCGCCTGTGTTAACCGGCCATCGTGGACGGCACCGGCTACCAGCCGGATAAACTCCTCCGAAGGCTCATCGATTTCCTTCTGCAGATGTTTGTGGACAAGACTTTGTATCTTGAGCGTGCCTGCCTGCTCGACGATCGCCTCAATATCGAAAGCGCTTTTTTCAAATCGAGACAGTGCTTTAACGTCAGTGGACCGGAGGGCTTCAAGGTCTATTGTAAGGAATGGCCGCTCATCCATCTTGTTCGGCACATCAACATCGCTGAAAAACTTGTAAACTACACCGTTGGTAAGGACGGCAATGCGCGCGTCGGTTACGCTGAAATAGCGGAATAGCTGAGACGCATGATTTAAAGAGAGTTCACTCTTTGCTGATTTACACTCGACAAGCATGGAAATCTGGCCGTCAACGCATATCGCATAATCGACCTTTTCGCCGCGCTTGGGGCCGACATCGCATGTAAACTCCGTGCGGACCTCGGCAGGATTAAATACGTTGAAACCCAGCGCCTGCAAAAAGGGCATGACCAAAGCATTTTTGGCTGCTTCTTCCGTTTCTAAAACTTCGCGGTGATCGCGGATAACTTTTGCGATTTCCGCAAGTTTCGATCCGAGTTCCATATATTCCGCTCCCCTGTTCAGAAATTGAACATATTTTTAAAATACCTCAATTCAATCTGCTATTTGCCAACACCTAACGGTTTCAACTCACCGGCGGTCTGCGCCGAGAGCTCAGCGCTTCCGCCACATGCACGCGCCCGACCGTCTCCGCGCCGGCCAGATCGGCGATGGTGCGGGCCACCTTCAGCACGCGGTGGTAACTGCGCGCGGTCAGGCGCATGGCTTCGGCGGCCTTTGCCAGCAATTCGCGGCCCGGTTCGTCGGGGGTGGCGACAACCTCCAGCAGCTTGCCATCGGCTTCGGCGTTGGTGCGGGCGGTTTCGGCTTCATAGCGCTTCGACTGGATATTGCGCGCGGCGGCGATGCGGGCGGCGACCTCGGCGCTGCCCTCCGCAGGCGGCGGCATAGTGAGGTCCATGGCGGTGACCGGCTCCACATCGACATGCAGGTCGATCCTGTCGAGAAGGGGCCCGGAGATTTTCGACTGATAGTCGGCGGCGCATCTTGGCGCGCGCGAACAGGCGAGTTCCGCGTCGCCCAGATGGCCGCAGCGGCACGGGTTCATGGCTGCGATCAGCTGCACGCGGGCGGGATAGGTGACGTGCATGGCGGCGCGGGCGACGCTGATTTCGCCAGTCTCCAGCGGCTGACGCAGGCTGTCGAGGGTGCGGCGGTCGAATTCGGGAAGTTCGTCCAGGAACAAGATCCCGAGATGAGCGAGACTGACTTCGCCCGGACGCGCCTTCTGCCCGCCGCCGACGAGCGCGGGCATGGAGGCCGAATGATGCGGCGCGCGGAACGGGCGCTGGCGGATGAGCTGTCCCGCTTCGAGCGTCCCTGCAACGGACGCGACCATTGAGACTTCCAGCGCTTCGGCGGGGGTGAGTTCCGGCAATATGCCCGGAAGGGTCGCCGCCATCAGCGATTTCCCGGCACCGGGCGGGCCGTTCATCAGCAGATTGTGCCCGCCCGCCG
>JBARZR010000055.1:0-3761 GCA_049650205.1 Pacificimonas sp.
ATGCCTGCGGAGATGAAGCTGTGGCGGAAGTCATGCAGCCGAAATTCTGGCAAGGCGCAGCGCCGCCGGAACCTGTACCACCAGGGGTCGATATCGACCGGCTGTGTCCCCTTCACATTAGGAAAAACGAGCGCGCAGCCTTCGCGCCGTTCGACATCCTCCAGGATCGCTTGTGCCTGACTGTTGAGAAGAATGATCTTCGCACCTGTCTTGCTGTCAGGAAGCGCGAGGCGGGGTGGTTGCACCCAACTCCATTCGAGGTTCTTGATCTCTGACACGCGTGCGCCTGTGAACAGCAACAGCCGAATGATCGCGACTTGGCGCGGGTAGCGCCAATGTTCCTCCTGCAAGCCTCTTCCCAACCGGACATATTCTTTCGGCGACAGGAAACGCTCAACGGCATCGCGTGGAAAGCGCGCGATGCCCTGGCACGGATTGCTGCCCTCGGGCCGGTAGCCGAGCTGCTCGGCATATTGCATCATGGCGGACATGACCGGCACGCCGCGATTGAAGGGGACCTCGCGCTGACCTGCGCAACTGTCGCGCCAAAGCTCGATATCGGCGGGCCGGATCATATCGACCGGTAACTCACCGAAGGCCGGAAGCAGGTCGGTCTTCAGAACGCTGAGGCTGCGCTTCTGGGTGGACGGTTTCCAGTGCCGCGAATAGTCGCCCCAGAACTCCTCGAAAAAGTCCGCGAACACCGGACCGCCGGTCTCGGTGATCCGCTTCGGCAATCCGTCGAGCGCGGCCTCCAGAAGATGTCCGCGCGCCGCCGCCCGCGCCTTCTCCGCCGGAACGTCTTCAACCGTGCCAAGATGAATGCGCTTCTGCACCCCGCGATGGCGGGGCCGTACGAACCAGGAGCTTTTACCGCTTGGCATGACGCGCATGCCGAAGCCGATAATAACGGTGTCCCATATCTCGTACTGAGCCTTGCGCGGCTGGCGTTTGCGCCGCGCGAAGTTGCCGTCGAGAAATGCCCGGCGGCCGGGTTTTCGGCCATGTGGGAACATATGGCCATCAGACCTACCATAAACTGACGCTGAAGGCGTTGATTCTATTCGTTTCGGTGGGAACGGAGGGCAGGCAGGAGACCCCGAACTCCCGGCGGTTTCAGAATTCCGGCCCGTTGTTTTTGTTGGTCTTTTTCCCATTCAAGGCACTATAAGTGCGTAGGGTGTGCCCCCGAATTCACTGACAGAACCTAACTACATTGCTAGGCGCTGGTTTTCCTGTCGGCGATGTGGCGGTTTCCCGCTCGGGGATGGCTTCGCCGACAGGCGAACCCCCTGCCCTCGCCAGCTCTGCGCGGCCCGTCAGTCTGCGATCAATGCCTGCTGGGTCGCGCGAAGCCGCTCCTGTTCCTGACGCGCCAGGATGGCTTTCGGTCCCTTCTCGTCGAAGACGGCCTTCAGGGCATATAAGACCCTGGACCGGCTGAGCGGTTCATTCGCATTGTAGCGCAGCGCCTCGTCCAGTCTTTTGCGCAGATCCGGAGCCAGCGCCGGGCCCGCGCTGTGCAGCGCGGCCTCGATATATTCCGGCGGCGCGTTGCCGTCGGTCGAGAACGTCAGGAACGTGCACATAAAAGTGAGACCCCCGAGCGGGCCGACTGAAGCTTTGAGTGTGTACCGGTCCAGAATATCAAGCCAGAACGCGCCGAAAAAAATAGCGAGGACAGCGAATGGTACGACCAGCAGAATACCAGGATGTTGGAGATCGAGCCAGAGCCGGAGCCTGTAAAGTCTGTGCATGTCGGTGCCTCCCTTGTCCTTGTAACTGGATAACCCGTATCGGGTTGTCGATCAATCCGGCTCGCCCGACGTGTCGCCCGCATCCGCTGTCCGAACGTTAGCCAGCACCGGCGTGATCGCGAGGGCAATCCAGCTGTTCGAGAACATGCCGCGGCTGCGCTCGGCGAGCGTCTGGAAACTGTAGCTCAATGTCGGCAGCACCGCGACGCGCCAGTTCTGGCCGGGATCGCCATGTTCGCAAGCGAACATACCGAACGCGCCGTCCCGCTCAACCTCGGCGAACACGTCTCTCACCCAGCCATAGTTGCGATACGCATTGCTGCCTAACATGCCTTGCACATAGCCCTGGCGGCGATACGCCTCGATCTTCTCCGGACTTTGACCGGATCTGCGCCATACCATTGCCAGTTCCGGCGTCATCCAGTTGGTCTCCATGGCGCGCTCGCGCACGGCCTTGTCGGTCGTGGCGTCGAGGATGCCGCCGCCGCCGCCGGTCTCGCGGGTGAACGCGCCGCCAGATTTGTCGCAGAGCCTGGCGAGATTCTTCCTCGGCTTGAAGAATGTCTTTCCGGTAGCAGCGTTGAACGCGGCCGACCACCAGTAGCTGCCATCGTCCTTCCTGCCCTCAACCGAGAACGCCGTCCCGTCAGCGCCGCCTTCATTGTCCATGCCTGCGACCCTGTTGACGAACCTCGTCACCGATATGCCTGGCTTGCCATATTTTTTGTCGAGATGCTCGATCAGGCGGTCTTGGCCTTCGGTTGCAGCAGCTGGGGTTGGAAAGCCGGGCGCGGATAGTGCCGCGATCGCGCACAGACCGCTCAGGAGCGTGTTCTGAAGTGATTTCGATGTTCCGGTCGTATCGGCCAATTGCTGCCTCCCTCGTCGATTGAGAGGCGGACCCGTGCCGGGTGTTCGTAACCCTGCGTATCCACAAGGCGCCGCCACCTTTGGGCAGAGCCTTGGACATACGTGACGGCCACCCGGACAGCATAAAGCTGACCGGCGGATACGTCTGGAGGTTACGACGCCTCACAGGCCGGGATAGACCGGGCTGCGGGGAAAGATTCGCAGACTATGGGCGCAGGTGCAAGGGCGTCACCGCGCATTCGCCGATGCTAGGTTTTATCCTACCACAATAGGAAATGTTCCTGTATTGTTCTAATTATGGAGTCGGAGTGCTAAACCAGAAGGAGAGATATCATGACTGCGGAACTCATCATTGGAGTCGCCATGCTGGCGATTGCGTTCGCAGGGCTCGTGTTGAAGATCGTCGACACGGCCCGCAGGAAAGAATGAAAACGACCACCGGGATTGATAAATCTTAACGCATCGCGGCGGTCATATCGGATTCCGATTTCAGCTTCGCGGACCTGAAGGCGTCCGTGGTCACCGTGTTCCTGGTACTGCCGCCGGACCGGCTCGACACCTATTCCCGCTGGCTGCGCCTGCTGCTAGCCGGATCGCTGACCGACATGGCGCGCGCCGACGCGAAACCCGCAAGGCCCGTCCTTTATCTGTTGGACGAGTTCGCGGCGCTGGGGCGGCTCCAGCCCATCGAACGCGCCATGGGCCTCATGGCGGGCTACGGCCTCCAGCTCTGGCCCATCCTCCAGGACATTCACCAGCTGCGCGCCCTCTACGGCGAAAAGGCCGGGACGTTCCTTTCCAACGCCGGTGTTCTCCAGGCGTTCGGCGTCAACGATTTCGAGACCGCCGACATCCTCTCCCGCATCATCGGCAAAACCACCGTCGAATATGAAACCACTGGCGATAGCGAAAGCCATTTCGGCCTGCTCGGCCCGGTCACGTCCAGCGACAGCCGCTCCCGCCATATCGCCGCGCGCAACCTCATCGACCCGAACGAGATCATGAAACTCAGGGACCGCGAACAGCTGCTCATGATCGCTGGAAAAGATCCGCTCATCGTCCAGAAATTGCGGTTCTATGAGGATCGGGAATTTGCGGGCGTATTCGATGGTATTCACTAAACGACTATGGCGA
>JBARZR010000056.1:0-12457 GCA_049650205.1 Pacificimonas sp.
GAAGCCTTTGATTTCCTGCACATTGAGGCTCATTTGGGGGCCTCACTTTTCTGCAAGTTGGGGCCTTTTGGCATGGAGCCCCCAGCCGAGGCCCCCACAGACGTTGGAACAAAGCGGAACAAAACAATACCTCGCTTTCTGCGCTAGAGGTCAAGAATGGCAGAATTCCGCCATTTCTGCAATGTTTTGGAACGTTCCGATGAGAACAAATGGTGCCCAGAAGAGGACTCGAACCTCCACGTCCACAAGGGACACTAGCACCTGAAGCTAGCGCGTCTACCAATTCCGCCATCTGGGCACGGGTACGCGCCGACGGGCTGGCCGCGGCGGGTAGGGCGCGGTTGCTACGGCGACGTGACGCGCTTGTCAATGCGCGGGTTCGGGCGCTATTGCAGGCGGCGATCATTCATCTCTCGAAGGAAACAGCTGCCATGGCCGAAACGGTCACCATTTTTGGCGCATCGGGCTTTATCGGGCGCTATGTCGTGCAGGAGCTGGCGCGCCGCGGGGCGCGGATACGGGCGGTGACGCGGGATCCGCACACGGCGCAGCATCTGAAGCCGTTGACGGCGCTGGGGCAGCTGGGATTTGCGAAGGCGAATCTGGCCGATGCGGCCTCTGTCAAAGCAGCGTGCGAGGGCGCGGACGCGGTCATCAACCTGATCGGCATTCTGGATGGCGACGAGGATGATTTCGAGGCCGTGCAGCGCGATGGTGCGCGGCGGATCGCCGAGGCCGCGGCGGAAGCGGGGGCGGAAGCGCTGGTGCAGGTCAGCGCCATCGGCGCGGATTCGGATGCGGAGGCGGACTATGCCCGGACCAAAGGCGAAGGCGAGGAAGCGGTGAAAGCGGCATTTCCGCAAGCGACCATCATTCGGCCCTCCATCGTGTTTGGGGCGGAAGACGAGTTCCTGAACCGATTCGCCAGCCTGATGCGCTTTGCGCCAATGATGCCTGTCGTGGCACCGAAGGCGACGTTCCAGCCGGTGTATGTCGTCGACCTGGCGGAAGCGATTGCCGAGGCGGTCATGGCGTCCGCGACACATGCCGGCAGGACGTACGAGGTCGGCGGGCCGGACGTCGTGACGATGCGCGAACTGATGGAGTTCATTGCCAGGGTTATCCAGCGCGATGTCGTCCTGGCGGACGTGCCGGACGTGGTGGCGGGCGGCATGGCGAAGGCGTTCGGCTGGATGCCCGGCGCGCCGATGACGCATGATCAGTGGCGGATGCTGCAGAAACCGAATGTGGTGACGGGCGAGAACGGACTGGCGGCGTTCGGGATTTCGCCGACGCCCATGCAGGCGGTCGCGCCGAACTGGCTGGTGCGCTATCGAAGACAGGGGCGGTTTACGGCTGCGGCTTGAGGTTTGTAGCGATGGGCCCACCGGCCCAAGCCTGCGAGGCGAAGCCGAGCTTGAGCCAAGGCCGTCAGGCCACCAGAAGCAGCAATCCCACGCCCATGACGATCCTGTAGATCACGAACACCATCATCGACGCTTTCTTTAGAAAGCGCATTAGGAAAACCATGGTGAGGATCGCGGCGACGAAGGTAAGGGCGCCGGCGATAAGGGCGTCCCGCTGCATGGCGGCGGTGGCGTCGGCCAAGTCAAGGACCGCAAGCATTCCTGCTCCGGCGATGGCGGGGATCGAAAGGAGGAAACTGAACCGTGCGCTCTCCACGCGGCCATAGCCGAGAACGCGTGCCGCGCTCATGGTTATGCCCGACCGGCTGGTCCCGGGGATCAGGGCGAGCGCCTGAAACAGGCCGATGATGACGGTGTCCTTCAGCGTGGCCTGTTCGAAGGTTTTCACCTGCTTGCCGAAGCGGTCGGCGAACCCGAGGACGACGCCCCAGAAGATGAGGTTCACGGCCACGAGTTGCGTCGAACGGAAGCCTTCAAGATAGCCGCCGGTTTTCAGGAACAAACCCGCGACGACGGCGGGGATGGTGCCCGCGACGATGTACCAGAACAGTCTGCGACTGGCCGCCGCGCCCTCGCGGCCCGCGCCGATACCGACGCTGGCGAGGCCACCCCTCGCCAGTCCCGAGACGTCGCGCCAGAAATAGACGATGATGGCGGCGAGCGTACCGACATGGACGGCGACGTCGATCAATGGCCCCTGGTCGGGCAGGTCGGTCAGCTTGGGGATCAGGATCAGGTGTCCGGACGAACTGATCGGCAGGAACTCGGTCACGCCCTGAACGATGGCGATGATGAGGAGCTGGATGAAATCCATGGAAGTCGGTTCCGGTCGTTCTGGGTGGTTGGCGGGCGCTCTAGCAGGTGGATGCGGGCTTGTCTTCGCCGCAATCCGGGCGAGGGTCAGGGGTCACGGGTTCACACGCGTTTCTATATCCGTTCGAGGGTGGGGGTCACATGTCGGGGCCACATGCGAGAACCGTGTGTGACCTGCAAAACAGTCCGTTCCGCGATGGTTCATGACGGCGGATGTCAGGCAACCCCTGCGGATGATCGACGTGACAAGGAGCGTTCCTGCCAGGATCTCATCGGACATCCTATTTTTCAAGCTGGAAACCGGTCCTTGATATAGGTTTTTCCATGCCAGGTCTGGGAAGATGGTTGTAATGAGTCGTGCGCATGAGTCGGATAATACCGGAATGCGACGACTTAAGGGAATTCCATTGAAAAACACAATCGCCTACTTGCTGGGCAGTGCAAATAGGACAATATTACTGACGTAAATGCCCTAAGCTGCGTGACTCTCCCGTATTTTTGCGCTACACAAGGCTCTCGCATTACCGAGGGGACATTATCGCGCCATGGCCGCATCCGACATGCTGAAATTCACCAAGGTGGACCAGGACTATCCGACGAAGCGCGACGCAGGTGAACGCGACGACGATTTTCTTGAGATTTCGCGGCCCTATATCCTGGACAAGGCCGAGGAGCAGTCGTCGCGCTGTTCGCAGTGCGGCGTCCCCTTCTGCCAGGTGCACTGCCCGCTCCACAACAATATCCCCGACTGGCTGAAACTGACCGCGGAAGGCCGGTTGCAGGAGGCGTGGGAGATGGCTGAGTCCACCTCCACCATGCCGGAGATCTGCGGGCGCATCTGTCCGCAGGACCGGCTGTGCGAGGGAAATTGCGTCATCGAGCAATCGGGCCACGGCGCGGTGACGATTGGCAGCGTCGAGAAGTTCATCACCGACAATGCCTGGGAACAGGGCTGGGTGAAGCCGATCAATATCCTGCGCGACCGCTCGCACCGGTCGGTGGGCATCATTGGCGCGGGTCCAGCGGGCCTGACGGCGGCGGAGCTGCTGCGGCGGAAGGGCTATGCCGTGACGGTTTACGACCGGCATGACCGGGGCGGCGGGCTGCTGACCTATGGCATTCCGGGCTTCAAGCTGGAGAAATACGTCGTCGGTCGGCGGCTGAAGCGGCTTGAGGATAGCGGCATCGTCTTCAAATATGATTACGAAGTCGGGCGCGAGGCGACGATGGACCATATGCGGGAAAAGCACGACGCCATCCTGATCGCGACCGGCGTTTACAAGGCACGCGCATTGCAGGCCCCCGGCGTGGGGACGGGCGGCGTCGTCAAGGCGCTCGATTATCTGATCGCGTCCAACCGCAAGGGCTTCGGCGACGATGTGCCGGGCTTCGACGACGGCACGTTCAATGCCGACGGCAAGCGCGTCGTCGTCATCGGCGGCGGCGACACGGCGATGGACTGTGTGCGGACGGCGGTGCGGCAGGGCGCGACGAGCGTGAAGTGCCTTTACCGTCGTGACCGCGCCAACATGCCCGGCAGCGCGCGCGAAGTGATGAATGCCGAAGAGGAAGGCGTCACGTTCGAGTGGCTGGCAGCGCCAACGGCGGTGATGGATCAGGCCGGACAGGTCAGCGCCGTTACCGGCACCCGTATGAAACTTGGCCAGCCCGGCCCCGATGGACGGCGGATGCCGGAGCCGGGCGGGGAGGATTTCCGCGAGGAGGCCGACCTGGTCATCATGGCGCTCGGCTTTTCCCCCGAAGATCTGCCGCAGATGTTCGGCACGCCCGACCTGGGCGTCACCCGCTGGGGCACGCTGCGCGCCGACCACAAGACGATGATGACCAGCCTGGACGGCGTGTTCGCCGCAGGGGACATCGTGCGCGGGGCGAGCCTGGTCGTCTGGGCCGTGCGCGACGGGCGCGACGTGGCGAAGACGATGCATGGCTATTTGCAGGCGCTGGACAAGGAAGCGAAGGTGGCGGCGTGATCTCACGTATTTTAATTGTTGCTACGTTGATGGTGCCTGCGACTGCTTTTGCCCAGTCTGGCGAGGCACTTTTGGTAAGCGAAGCTATTGGACCACCTGAGAAATTCGAGACTATAGCAACGCAATCTGGGGCACTGTTTTCCGAAACCGTGCGGACACTGACAGAATCCGTTCGCGAATCTGACCCGGAAATTGCGACTCTGTTGGATTCTGGGACAGTGGAAGTCGATGATCTTATTCGTCTTGCAAGCGCATACTTTGCGGCAGATTTCGCCGATCTTTACCCGGAATTTCGAAAAGAAGCGGCTCTCGCTCTTGAAGAAGAATTTGATCAATCTGAACTGGTGGCGCTGTCAGCTGCTATTTCACAAAAACAAGTGATCCAACCTGCCCTCCATACCAAATTCACAGCGTTTCTGCCGAAGTTGCAGCAGCGTATGAGTACGTTTGGTAAGACCCGCGGTTCGAATATCGGACGAGCTGCCGCCGATCGTGCTTTCACGGAACTACTGTTCAATCGTCCTCGATGATAGGGTGTTTAGCATCATGCTATGGTGCGGACGTTTAGCCGCTAGCAGCAAGATCAAATGGATCGTCAAGACAATTATTGATCAGAAAGAATGAGAAGCCGAATGAAAACTTATGTCATCAAGTCGACCGCTTTGGCCCTGTCTTTGCTATGGTCAGTCCCCGCCACCGCCCAAACTCCCGTCCTCATAGACGACACGCGCCTCGCGCTGGCGACGGAAGTGGTCGACGACCTCCTGCCTGACGGGTTCTACCGGAAGATGATGGAGGACACGATGGACCAGATGATGGGGCAGATGATGGGCTCCATGATGGACACGACGCCCGCCGACATGGGCATGGACGCCGCCATGTCCGAGGAGGAGCGCGCGGCGGCAGATGGCAGGACCATGCGCGAGATGGCGGTCGAAGAGGATCCGGCCTTCGAAGAGCGCATGGAGATCACCATGCGGGTCATGAACGCCGAGATGACGAACCTGATGGAGAAGATGGAGCCCGCCGTGAAGGCGGCGCTGTCGCAGACCTATACCCGGCGCTTCGAAACCGAAGAGCTGCGCGACGTGGCGGCGTTCTTCGACACGGACAGCGGCGCGAAATTCGCGGCGGAATATATGTCGACCTTCACCGACCCGGAAATGATGCAGGCGATGCAGGCCTTCGTTCCCGAAATCATGCAGGCCATGCCGGGAATCATGGCGAGGGTCGAGGAAGAGACGGCACATCTGCCGGCCGCGCCGGATGACAACAGCGCCGACTGATTTGGAGGGGAGCGTGGTTCCCCTCTCTAACTGCGACTAGGCAGCAAGCTGCCAAGTCTTCGTATTCTCTCCCCGGCGGGGAGAGAACTGGATTGGACGATGATGACTGACATTCATAGCGAACGTGCCCGCCTTGCCGAATTTGGCATGTACCGTCCCGAGTTCGAGGGCGATGCCTGCGGGGTCGGCATGATCGCGGCGACGGACGGGAAGGCCTCGCGGCGGGTGGTGCAGCTGGGGATCGACGCGCTGAAGGCGGTCTATCACCGGGGCGCTGTGGATGCGGACGGGAAGACGGGCGACGGCGCGGGTATTCATGTCGAGCTGCCGGTCGCGTTCTTCAACCAGCATATCGAGCGCACGGGGCATCATCCGCGCAAGGATTCGCTGCTGGGCGTGGGGCAGGTGTTCCTGCCGCGCACGTCGCTGGCTGATCAGGAGACCTGCCGCGCCATCGTCGAATCCGAGATCATCGATTTCGGCTATCAGATCTATGGCTGGCGGCAGGTGCCGGTCGACACGCGCGTGATCGGCGAGAAGGCGCGAGTGACGCGGCCCGAAATCGAGCAGATCATGGTGGCTGGGCCACATCCGGGCGAGGATTATCAAAACCAGACGAAGTTCGAGAAAGATCTGTATCTGGTCCGGCGGCGCATTGAAAAGCGCGTGATCGCGGCGCAGATCAAGGACTTCTACATCTGCAGCCTGTCTTCGCGCTCGATCATCTACAAGGGGCTGTTCCTGGCCGAAAGCCTGTCGGAATTTTACCCCGACCTCACCGATGACCGCTTTACCAGCCGCTTCGCCATTTTCCACCAGCGCTATTCGACCAATACCTTCCCCGAATGGTGGCTGGCGCAGCCGTTCCGCACGCTGGCGCACAATGGCGAGATCAACACGGTGCGCGGCAACAAGAACTGGATGAAGTCGCACGAAATGCTGATGGCGGCGGAGGCCTTTGGCGACCATTCGGCGGAAGTGAAACCGGTCATCCCGGCGGGCGCGTCGGACACGGCGGCGCTGGATGCGACGTTCGAGGTGATGGTGCGCTCGGGACGCGGCGCGCCCGCCGCGAAGCTGATGCTGATCCCCGAGGCCTGGTCGAAGGATTCGACGCTGCCGGAGCATCACCGGGCGATGTACGCGTTCTTCGCGAGCGTCATGGAGCCGTGGGACGGACCCGCCGCGCTGGCGATGACGGACGGCCGCTGGATGGTGGCGAGCGTGGACCGCAACGCGCTCAGGCCCATGCGCTACACCATCACCGCCGACAATCTGCTGCTGGTGGGATCGGAAACGGGCATGGTTCCGGTGGCGGAATCGAACGTGGTGGAGAAGGGCGCGCTTGGCCCCGGCGAGATGATCGCCGTCGATCTGAATGAGGCGGTGCTCTATCATGACCAGGAGGTGAAGGACATGGTCGCGGGCGCGAAGGATTACGCGTCGCTCATCGCCAACTTCACCAAGTTCGAGGAGCTGCCGGGCGCGAAGGCCGGGCAGCCGGCGGCGAAATATGAAGCGGGCGAACTTCGCCAACGTCTGGTCGCAGCAGGCATGACCATGGAGGATATGGAACTGATCCTGGCGCCGATGGTGGAGGATGCGAAGGAGGCCATCGGATCGATGGGCGACGACACGCCGCTGGGCGTCGTCAGCCAGAATCCGCGCACGTTTAGCCACTTCTTCCGCCAGAATTTCAGCCAGGTGACGAACCCGCCGATCGACTCGCTGCGTGAGAGCCGGGTGATGTCGCTGAAGACGCGCTTTTCCAATTTTACCAATGTTCTGGACGAGAAGGTCGATCAGAAGGGCGTGATGGTGGCGCAGTCGCCGGTGCTGACCAACCGCGACTGGGAGCTCTTGAAATCGCATTTCGGCGAGGGCGCGGCGGAGATCGACTGCACCTTCCCCGTGGACGGCGGGCCGAACGCGCTCAGGGAAGCCATAACGCGGGTCCGGGAAGAGGCGGAACATGCCGTGCGCTCAGGCAAGTCGCAGTTGTTCCTGACCGACGAGCATATCGATGCGGGCCGCATGGGCATTACCATGATCCTTGCCGCCGCCGGCGTGCATACGCACCTGGTGGCGAAGGGGCTGCGCAGTTACGCAAGCATCAATGTGCGCAGCGCCGAATGCCTCGACACGCATTATTTCGCGGTGCTGATCGGGGTCGGGACAACCACCGTGAACGCTTATCTGGCGCAGGAGGCGATCGCGGCGCGGCATGCGCGCGGACTGCTCGGCGAGCGCAGCCTTGATGAATGTATCAACCGTTTCAAGGCGGCGATCGACGGCGGCCTGTTGAAAATCATGTCGAAAATGGGGATTTCCATCATTTCGTCCTACCGAGGCGGCTATAATTTCGAGGCGGTCGGCATATCGCGCGCGCTTGTGCGGGAGTTCTTCCCCGGCATGCCCGCGAAGATTTCGGGAGAAGGGTTCGCCTCGCTGCAGCTGTCGGCGACGGACCGGCATGAGATGGCCTATGACGAGGAGGTGCTGGCGCTGCCCGTGGGCGGGATGTACCGCTACCGGTCGGGGGCGGAACCGCACGCCTATCAGGCGAACCTGATCCACCTCCTGCAAAAGGCGGTCGAAACCGGCAGCTATTCGATGTACCAGCAGTTCAGCCGGGGCTGCGCGGACCTGGACCCCATCTATCTGCGCGACCTGATGGGCTTCACCGCAGCGGCGAAACCCGTTCCGGTGGACGAGGTCGAGAGTATTTCGGAAATCAGGAAACGCTTCGTGTCGCCCGGCATGTCGATGGGCGCGCTGAGCCCCGAGGCGCATGAGACGCTGGCCATTGCCATGAACCGCATCGGCGCGAAGGCGGTGTCGGGCGAGGGCGGCGAGGACAAGAAACGCTTCACGCCCTATGCCAATGGCGACAACGCCAATTCGACGATCAAGCAGATCGCGTCGGGCCGCTTTGGCGTGACGGCGGAATATCTCAACGCCTGCACCGAGATCGAGATCAAGGTGGCGCAGGGCGCGAAGCCGGGCGAGGGCGGACAGCTGCCGGGGTTCAAGGTGACGGACCTGATCGCGAAGCTGCGCCATTCGACGCCGGGGGTGACGCTGATCAGTCCGCCGCCGCATCATGATATCTACTCTATCGAGGATCTGGCACAGCTGATCTATGACCTGAAACAGATCAATCCGCGCGCGCGGGTATGTGTGAAGCTGGTGAGTTCCGCGGGTATCGGCACGGTCGCGGCGGGTGTTGCGAAGGCGCATGCCGACGTCATCCTGGTTGCGGGGCATACCGGCGGCACCGGCGCGTCACCGCAGACCAGCATCAAATATGCCGGGACGCCCTGGGAAATGGGCCTCTCCGAAGTGAATCAGGTGCTGTCGCTGAACGGACTGCGCAGCCGTGTGAAGCTGCGCACCGATGGCGGTCTGAAAACCGGGCGCGACATCGTCATCGCCGCGATTCTGGGCGCGGAGGAGTTCGGCATCGGCACGCTCAATCTGGTCGCCATGGGCTGCATCATGGTCCGCCAGTGCCATTCGAACACCTGCCCGGTCGGCATCTGCACGCAGGACGAGGATCTGCGCGCGAAATTCGCGGGCACGCCGGAAAAGGTCATCAACCTGATCAGCTTCATGGCGGAGGAAGTGCGGGAAATCCTCGCCTCTCTCGGCATGACGAGTCTGGATGAAGTGATCGGGCGCACCGAATTGCTGCGCCAGGTGTCGCGCGGAGCGGAGCATCTCGATGATCTCGACCTGAACCCGATCCTCGCCAAACCCGATGTGCGCAAAAACGCCGACCGCCGCTTCAATATCAAGGGGCACCGCAACGAAGTCGCCGACACGCTGGACGCCGATATCGTCAAGGACGCGGCGGCGGTGTTCGAGCGCGGCGAGAAAATGCAGCTGACTTACGCGGTCCGGAATACGCACCGCGCCGTGGGCACGCGGCTGTCGCACCATATCGTCACCACATTCGGGATGGACGGGCTGGAGCCAGGCCATGTGCATGTGCGCCTGCGCGGGTCCGCCGGTCAGTCGCTGGGCGCGTTCGCCGTGCGCGGATTGACGCTGGAAGTGCTGGGCGATGCCAATGACTATGTCGGCAAGGGCCTGTCGGGCGCGCGCATCATCGTCCGGCCGCTGGTGTCCTCAACGCTGAAATCGAACGAGAATGTCATCATCGGCAACACGGTGCTGTACGGTGCGACATCGGGCGAACTCTATGCGGCGGGCATCGCCGGGGAGCGTTTCGCGGTCAGGAATTCCGGCGCGACCGTCGTCGTCGAGGGCTGCGGCGCCAATGGCTGCGAATATATGACCGGCGGGCTGGCCGTGATCCTGGGCAGAGTCGGAGATAATTTCGCGGCGGGCATGACCGGCGGCATGGCCTATGTCTATGACGCGGATGGCGAGTTCGACACCCGCGTCAACACCGAAAGCGTCATCCACGGCCCCGTCCGCTCATCCCATTGGGAGGCGCATCTGAAGGCCGTGCTGGAAGACTATGTCGCCGCGACCGAGTCGAAATGGGCGCAGGGGCTGCTGGAAGACTGGGAAACCAGCCTGCCAAAGTTCGTGCAGATCGTGCCGAAGGAAGTGCTGCACACGCTGGAAGCCCCGCTGGATGACGAGGAGATGGTCGCGGCGGAGTAGGACGCCTAACCCAGATAGACCTTGCTTGCGGGATATTGGATCCGGGTCGGTGTCGATGTGGCGAGAAAGAAGCCGAGGGTGAGGGGGCCGACGCGCCCCAGGAACATGATCGCCATAACGGTCACGCGCCCCAGCGTATCCAGCTCCCCCGTCGCGCCGCGCGAAAGGCCGACCGTTCCAAATGCCGACACGGTTTCGAACACCAGATCCAGAAAATCGCCCTGATGTGTCAGCGTTATCACGAAGATGCCGGTCAGGATGACGATCCCGGCCAGCGTCAATAGGGCCATCACCTTCAGCGCCTCCTCGAACCCCAGGCTGCGCCCAAAGGCGCGCATGCGCGGGCGGCGGCGGAAAAACGCATAGGTCGCCAGCAGGAGGACGATGAAGGTCGTCACCTTGATGCCGCCCGCCGTCGAGGTGCTGCCGCCGCCGATGAACATCAGGGTCAGGAACAGCATGACCGTGGAGTCATGTAATTCAGCGATATCCGTGGTGTTGAAGCCCGCTGTGCGGGGCGTCGTCGCCTGAAACCACGACACCCACAATTTGTCGCCAATCTGGGCATATTGACCGAGCGTGCCGGGATTGTTCCATTCGAGGATGATGAACAGCGCGAACGCCCATAGCGTCAGGCCGAGCGTGCCCGCCAGCATCAGTTTGGAGTGCAGGGACAGCGGCGCCCATTTCCGGTGGCGCGAGATATCCCACAATACGCCAAAGCCCAGCCCGCCGATGATGAATAGCGACGGGATGGTCAGATTGACGACCGGGTCGGTGGCCCAGCGGGTCAGACTGTCCCCGAACAGCGCGAAGCCCGCATTGTTGAAGGCCGAGACCGAGTGGAAGACGGCCTGCCACAGGCCCTCGGCCCAGCCGAATTCCGGTATGGTGACAAAGGCGAGGAGAATGACACCAATCCCTTCGCAGATGAGAACGACACGCAGGATGATGTTGACGAGAGACAGAAGCTCGTTGACTGACGTCTGGCCCAGATCCTCCCGCAGGAACATGCGGTGCTCGAACCCGATCGGCAGTCCGAGCGACGACAGGATCAGCGTGGCGAAGGTCATCAGGCCAAGGCCGCCCAGCTGGATCAGGACGGCGACCGTCGCCTGGCCAAAGAAGGTGAGGTCGGTCCCGGTATCGACCACCACAAGACCGGTCACGGTGATTGCCGACACGGCGGTGAAAAGCGCGTCCGACCAGCTAAGCTCGATATTGGCCGCGAAGGGCAGCTTCAGAAGCGCCATGCCCGCCATCGCGAGCAGACCATAAAGCAGCGCCAGGAGGGCAGGCGGCGGGATGCCGATGCGGCGACCGGTCAGCCCGGACAGGCGCAGCCGCTGAAGAAACCCCGGGGTGCCCATGGCGGTCTATATTATCCGGCGTCCGTGAAGTCACGGATGGCGGCGCGGCTGCCCTGTATCAATATGCGGTCACCCTTCGCCACATGCAGATCCTCCGTCGTGACGGGAGATAGGTAGGTATCGCTGCGCATGATCCCGATCAGGTGGATGATCGATGATTTCTCCTGCCGGAGCGCCTCGATGCTCTTTCCGATGCAGCGCGACGGTGCGTTGACCAGGGCGACGTAATTCCCCTCGCACACCGACATATAGTCGACGATCAGCGGATTGTGCAGCCGCTGGGCGATATGTTCGCCCGCATCCTGTTCCGGGATGACAATATCGGTCGCGCCAAGCGCCTTCAGGATCCGGGCATGGCGCAGGTCGAAGGCCTTGACGGTGATCTGCTCTATTCCGAGATTTTGCAGGTTCATGTGGCAAAGCACGCTTGCCTCGAGGTTCGACCCGATCGCGACGATGGCGGCATCGTAACTGGCGACGCCCGCCTCGCGCAGGGCGGCCTCGTCGCGGGCATCCGCGATCACCGCCTCGGTCAGATCGTCGGCGATGGGGCTGACGAGGTTCGGGTCGGCATCCACGCCGATGACATTGTTACCATAGGCGACAAGCTCGCGCGCCACCCGGCTGCCGAACCTGCCAAGACCGATGACGGCGAAACTGCGTTTTCTTTTCGACATACTGCTTTGTATATTTCGTTTTTTTTGAGAAGCGCTATGTAATCTTCTTGTTCTGTCTCATCCCGACCATGCGCCGATGGCACCCCAGCCGCTGGCGTGGAGCGCCTTCATGCAGCGATAGCGCCTTTCCGTCATACTGCCCAGCGCGGCCACACGCATATTCGCATCGCGTGTCATGAGGCCGAAGCGGACAGGGCCGAGCGTGCGCGCGCCCGGATGGCTTTCGGTAGGGAAAACCGGGGACAGGAATACCAGCTT
>JBARZR010000057.1:0-2614 GCA_049650205.1 Pacificimonas sp.
GCTGATGGGCCGCGGCACGCGCGAACTGCTCGAGGACAAGTCGAAGAAGGACTAGCGCGCGGTCGGACCCTTACTAACGCACCGTTAACCAGTTCGCTTTACCAGTTTCCCGCATGACTGGTGGAGAAACCCTTGACCTTGCGCGCGAAGCCTTCTGGACCCTCCTCGTGGTGGCGGGCCCGCCGCTGATGGTGTGTCTGGTCGTCGGCCTCGTCATCGCGCTGTTCCAGGCGCTGACCCAGGTGCAGGAGGCTACATTGACCTTCGTGCCAAAGATGGTCGCGCTGGGTGCTGCGCTTCTTCTCTCCCTCCCGCTAATGGGCGGTGCGCTGTCCGCCTTCATGGACATGATCGCCGCGCAGATCATTTCCGGGTGAGGCCGTGACCCTGTTCGATTTTCAGGTCGCGGGCTTCTTCCTCGTCTTCGCCCGCATCGGCGCGGTGATGATGCTGCTTCCCGGCTTTGGCGACGCTGCCGTCAGCCCGCGCATCCGCCTGATCCTCGCGCTCGCGCTCAGCCTCGTCATCTTCCCGCTGGCCGCACGCTACCTACCGCCGCTCCCTGCCGACGCCATCGGTCTTGGCGGTTTCATCATTGCGGAAGTGGTCATCGGCCTGATGATCGGCGCGATTGTGAAGATCCTTTTTTCCGCCCTCGTGGTCACCGGCTCCATCATCGGACTTCAGTCGGGCCTTGCGGCCGCCAATCTTTTCGATCCCAGCCAGGGCCAGCAAAGCGCCATCATCGCGCGCTTCCTCGGCCTTGCCGCCATTGTGCTGATGTTCGCGGCGGGTCTGCATCACCAGATCATCACCGGCCTGGCGCGCAGCTACATGATGTTCGCACCGGGAGACGGGCTGATGGCGGGGGATTTCGCCACGCTGGCGATCGGCGCGGTGGCGAACAGCTTCGCGCTTGGGCTGCAGCTCGCCGCGCCGTTTCTGGTTTACGGCATTGTGTTCAATGTCGGCCTTGGCCTGATGGCCCGGCTTGCGCCCACATTGCAGGTCTTCTTCATCGCGCAGCCCTTGAACCTGCTCCTCGGCTTCGCGCTCATGCTGGCGCTGGGCGGCATCATCCTGACCCAGTTCATCGCCAGTTTCGGTGACGCCATCGGTGCCTTGCTCTGATGTCGGACGACAAGCACCAGTCGCAAAAAACCGAGCTTCCGACGCAGAAGCGGCTCGACGATGCGCACAGGAAGGGCGACAGCGCCCGCGCGCAGGAAATGCGCCATGCCGCCATGTTCGGCGGAGCCAGCCTGGTGGCCGCGATCCTGCTCGGCCTCGGCGCCAGCGCCCTCATGCCGATGATGCAGTTGCTTCTGGGCGACGCGCAGGATTTCGACCTCAGCCCCGGCGGCGCGCATCGGCTGACGACCGGTTTGTTCGGTAGTTTGGCGGTCATCCTCGCGCCCATCTTCGGCGCGCTCGTTGTCGCCGCGATCCTTGGCGGCCTGCTGAGCGGCAGGCCGACATTGGCCTGGAAGCGCGTCAAACCCGACTGGTCGAAACTCTCCCCCGCCAAGGGCCTGAAACGCCTGTTCGGTATGCAGGGCCTTGTGGAGTTCCTGAAGACCGCCGCGAAGTTCGTCATCGTCACCATCGCCGCCATCGTCGCCGTCTGGCCGGAGGCGGGCCGTCTGGAGGCCTCGCTGGCGGGCGACGCGGGCGAACTGACCGGCCTCGTCACGGGCCTGACCGTCCGCATGCTCCTCACCATTACGGCACTCGTCATCGTCATGGCGGCGGCGGACTTTGCCTGGCAGCGTCACGCCTTCACGAAAAAGATGATGATGACCCGGCAGGAGGTGAAGGACGAGCAGAAGGACACCGAAGGCTCGCCGGAAGTCCGCGCACGCCTCCGCGCCCAGCGCATGGAAAAGGCTTCGCAGCGCATGATGGCCGCCATACCGGACGCCGCCGTTGTCATCATGAACCCCACCCATTTCGCCGTCGCGCTCGCCTATGAGCATGGCGACGTTTCAATCCCGGTCTGCTCGGCAAAGGGCACGGACGAACTCGCGCTCCGCATCCGGGCAAGCGCCGAAGAGCATGGCGTGCCTGTTGTCGAAAACCCGCCGCTCGCCCGCGCCTTGCACGCCGGCATCGACATCGGCGAGCCGATTCCCGAACGCCATTATCAGGCCGTGGCGACCGTCATCAGCTATGTGCTGAACCTGGCAAAGAAATCACCGCTTTCGCCGCAGTAAAGGTCGCGCGCCACCATCCGGTCCGCTATGGATTGCCGTCATGCCAGCCCATTCCCCCTTTCGCGCGGACGATCTGCCCGACCCCACCGAGTGGCCGCGCCTGCCGGGTGTGCAGCGCGGTATGTGGTTCGTCATCGTCACCGCGATCATCCTGGCGCTGGTATCGGCGGCGATGGTCGGCTGGGCGCTGGGGGTCTGGCAGTTCGCGGCACTGTTCGCGGCGCTGATCCTGGCCAGCAGCGCGGTCGGCTATTTCACCGCATTGGGGAAGGCGAAGCGCGGCGGCGGGCGGATTGACTGGGCACTGGTGCGCGCGGGTATGGAGTCGCAGCAGGTCGCGCTGGCGATCACCGACCGGGAGGACCGGCTGGTCAGCGCAAATGCCGCCTATGGCACACGGG
>JBARZR010000058.1:0-2590 GCA_049650205.1 Pacificimonas sp.
ATCACCGCCACCGCGCTGAAGAGGTAGGCGGCGACGACGCCCATCGCGATCAGGCTGAACATGTTGAGGTTCCAAGTCCGGAACGACCGCCAGCCCCGGACGATGAACGGCCAGCCGGCATAGAGGATCGCGGGCGTTGCGATGACCAGCTCGAACCAGCGCACGGCGCGCGCGGCGATGAAGCTTTCCACGTGCAGCCCGACCATCGGACCCATGGCGATGACCACCAGCGGGACCGACAGCACCGCGCCCACCCAGAAGCGGCGGGTGAAATCCACGAGTTCCGGATTTGGCCCATCGTCGACCGGCGGCACGCCCTTGGGCTCTAGCGCCATGCCGCAGATCGGGCACTCGCCGGGGCCGACCTGCTCGATCTCGGGATGCATGGGGCAGGTATCGGTGGTGCCCGCCGGCATCGGCTCCGGCGTGGGCCTGCCCTTGAGGTAGGTCTCGGGCGCGGCCTCGAACTTCTCCTTGCAGCGGGCGGAGCAGAAATAGAACCGGTCGCCGCCATGCGAAGCCAGATGCTCGGCCGCCGCGCGGTTCACGGACATGCCGCAGACCGGGTCCGTCGCCTCGACTTATGCATCAGGCGCGGCGGCGAAGCGGTCGCGGCAGCGCTCGGAGCAGAAATGATAGCGGTGACCGTCATGCTCGTGCGCAAGGCGGCCGCTCGACGGGTCGACCTCCATGCCGCAGACCGGATCGCGGACGAGGGTGGCGCTTGTCTGGACGTTCATCGCGACCTCCTGTGAACGGACAGGCCGGGAGATAGGGCCTCCCGCAGGAGGAAGGTCAAGAGCGGCCGTCGAACTTCTTCCCCGTTCTTAAATTACATAATACAAGTTACCGGCCTTGCTTGTGTTGGCGCAAAGCTAGACTGTCACCAGTGAGCAAACCAGGAATGTCACTCTGTCCTTTTCTTCGGACGGGAGCGCGGCATGGGATGGGTGGTGATGAGCGAACACGAGCTTCGGCGTGTCGAGGTTCTGGCGCAGCTGGACGACGGTCGGATCGATGCGACGTCGGCGGCGCATGTGCTGGCGGTGAGCCGTCGGCAGGTTTTCCGGCTGTTGCGGCGGTTTCGGGAGGAAGGTCCGTCGTCCCTCGCGCACCGGGCACGCGGCCGGACGCCTAACAATCGGATCGACGATACAGTTCGGGAGATGGCGCTGGACCTGATCCGAGGGAAGTACCGCGACTTCGGCCCGACGCTGGCAGCAGAGACGCTGCTCGATCGGCATGGCGTGTCGGTATCGCGGGAGACGCTGCGACGCTGGATGGTCGAAGACGGATTGTGGCTGACGCGCAAGGATCGACGGCGTTTTCATCGGTCCCGCCTGCGTCGCGAGAGCTTCGGCGAGTTGATCCAGATCGACGGGTCCGATCATCGCTGGTTCGAGGATCGGGGCCCGGCCTGCACGCTGCTGGTCTTCGTGGACGACGCGACGAGCAAGCTACTGCATCTGAGCTTTGTGCGGACGGAGTCGACATTCGCATACTTCGCGGCGCTCGAGGCCTACCTTGCCAAGCATGGCCGCCCGGTGGCGTTCTATTCGGACAAGCACACCGTGTTCCGCGTCGGGCGCAAGTCGCCGAAGACCGGCCACGGCATCACGCAGTTCGGCCGCGCGCTGGAGGAACTGGGCATCGAAATCATCTGCGCGGATAGCAGCCAGGCGAAGGGCCGCGTGGAACGCGCCAACCGGACGTTGCAGGATCGGCTGGTGAAGACGCTGCGTCTAGAGGGGCTCTCCGACATGGACGCGGCAAAGGCGTTCCTCCCGCACTTTGTGGAGAGCTTCAACGCGCGCTTCGCCAAGGTACCCTTTCGCCCGGACGATCTGCACCGCCCGCTCAACATGGGGCCTGACCGACTTCGGACGATCCTGTGCCTACGCGAGCACCGCTACGTCGGTGCGCAGCTGTCGTTCCGGTTCGAGCGCAACCATGTAATCCTGGACGAGACGGACATCACGCGCGGGCTGGCCGGCAAGTATGTCGAGACGCTGGTCTTCGCCGATGGGGCCTTCGAGGTCCGTTGGAATGGAATGGTGTTGCCCTACACGGTGTTCTCGAAGGATCAGCAACGCGTGACCCAGGCGTCGGTCGTGGCGAACAAAAACCTCTCCGCCGTGTTGGAGCACATCAAGGCGGAGCAGCAGAAGGCCGCGCCCAAGGCCAAGCGCGGGCCAGTTCAGCGGACGCGCTACACGCCCAGTGGCCGGCGCAACGACGGATGGAACAGTCTGAGCGCGCGCAAGAAGAAGACCGATGCGGCGGCTCGTACCGCGCAAGGCGGGGCCGGGCAAACCTCCGATCCTTGACGTCTCCGGCCTGCCCGGCACCGCCCTCGACCGTTCGATCAAAACCTACCGGTGACGCTCCTGCTTTGCAGACCGAGTGACATTTCTGGATGGTTGCAACACCGATGATCGCGGCGCTTGCCATGAGCCTGTCTTCCGTGAGCGTCATCGCGAACGCCCTCAGGTTACGCGGAGCGAAGGTTTGAGCAGTCGTATCGCCGCGGATGATCGCGCCTTCCGGATGCCACCGGTTACCTTTGTGCCGACCAGATGATGCAATTGGG
>JBARZR010000059.1:0-13421 GCA_049650205.1 Pacificimonas sp.
TCGCTCTCTTCGAAGAACTGCGCAATTTCCATCTTCGCGTTCTCGGCGCTGTCGGAACCGTGCACGCTGTTCGCGTCGATGCTCTCGGCGAATTCAGCGCGGATCGTACCGGCGTCGGCGTCGGCAGGGTTGGTCGCGCCCATGACTTCGCGGTTCTTCGCGATGGCATTGTCGCCCTCGAGAACCTGAACCACGACGGGACCGGACGTCATGAAGCTGACCAGATCGCCGTAGAATGGGCGCTCCTTGTGAACTTCATAGAATTTCTCGGCCTGCTGCTGCGTCAACTGCACACGGCGGCTGGCGACGACGCGCAAACCCGCATCCTCCAGCTTTTTCGTGACGGCACCCGTCAGATTGCGGCGGGTCGCGTCAGGCTTGATGATCGAAAAGGTGCGTTCCTGCGCCATGGCGAGGTCTCCTGAAAATGATGAAACGGAATTGCCGCGCAAGTAGGCGCTCGCAGCGGATCATGCAATGCTATTGCCGCTTTTCCCAACCGCGCTCTCCCTGAGCCCAATATGTGGCGTCGACACCGTCGCGTTCAGCCAGCGCCTTCCAATGCTGCCGCGCCGATCGCACCGCGTCCTGGTCATTGCCGTCAAACAGATACAGCACCCGCGCGAAGGCCGAATCGCCATTCGGCAATCGTCCAGACATCGCGATGGCCAGATCGGCGTGGTTGACGGGGTCGAACTCGGCGGAAATCAGCAATGGTTGTTCTGCATCGCTTTCGCCACCCGCACATCCGTGGGGCAGAAAACTGTTCTGGTCGTACGTCCACAATAGCTCGTCCACAGCCTCGGCCTGCGCTTGGTCGGTACTATGCACCAGCACCCGGTGCCCCGCCTCGACCGCCTTGATGGCCAGTTTCGGCAGAACGGCTTCGGGCGCGGCGCGGGTGCAGTGATAAAAACCGACGTTCATCAGAACCCCTATTTCTCAAGAACATCGCGTACATACTGATCCAGAAGGCGCACACCGAAGCCGGTCGCGCCCTTGTCATGCAGGTTCATCGCCTTCGCCGCCCAGACCATGCCCGCGACGTCCAGATGTGCCCACTTCACGCCATCCTGGATATAGCGCTGCAGGAACTGTGCCGCCGTGATGGAACCCGCATCCTTGCCGCCAACATTCTTCATGTCGGCGATCTGGCTGTCGATTTGCTTGTTGTACCGCTCGGCAAGAGGCATCCGCCATAGCAGGTCGCCCGAAGTCCGGCTCGCCTGCAGCAGGTCGCCCGCCAGTCCCTCATCATTGGCATAGGCACCCGCATATTCATGCCCCAGCCCGACGATAATTGCGCCCGTCAAAGTCGCCAGATCGACGACGACCTCGGGATTATAGGTCTCCTGCGCCCACCACAAAGCATCGCACAGCACGAGCCGCCCCTCGGCATCGGTGTTCACGACTTCAATGGTTTGCCCGGACATCGACGTCACGACGTCACCGGGACGCTGCGCCCGGCCGTCGGGCATGTTCTCGACAAGGCCGCAGATGCCGACGATGCGCGCCTTCGCCTTGCGACTCGCCAGCGCGACCATGGCGCCGGCGACCGCGCCCGCGCCGCCCATATCCCATTTCATGTCTTCCATGCCCGCTCCCGGTTTCAGGCTGATACCGCCCGAATCGAACGTCACTCCCTTGCCGACGAAGACATGGCTGGTCTTCTGCGCACCGTCCGTGCCGTCCCATTCCATGATCAGCAGTCGCGCTGGCTGTTCAGAGCCGATGGACACGCCAAGCAGAGCCTCCATACCGGCCTCGCGCATCTGATCTTCGTCCAGCACATCAACCTTCAGGCCGGGGACATTCAGCGCCTTGACTTTCTCGACGAAGCTGGCGGGATACAGCACATTGGGCGGTGCGCTCACCAGATCTTTGGTAAAGGCGACGCCCTTCGCGACGCCTTCATACTCCGCCCAGGTTTCGCCGACATCGCCCGCGCCGAGGATCTCGACCGTCTCAAGGCTGACCTTCGCGCCGTTGCGGCCCTTGGTGTGATATTGGTCATAGGCATAACTGCGCTGCTCGACGCCCATGGCGATATGTATGGCGGCTTCCTCCAGTGGCAGGCCAAGGTCGCTCGCGCCGGTAAGGTCCACGACCGCACGCGTCTCGCCGGAACGGAACAGGTTCGCCGCGATCGCCGCGCCGATTCTCTCGAACTCCAGTGCGTTTCCGCGCCCCTGCGCGCCCGTGCCGACCAGCAGCACCCGGTTTGCGTCCGTGCCGCCCAGACCCGGCAGGTCCAGCGTCTTTCCCTGCTCGCCGGAAAAATCCGCTGCTTTCACCGCCCGCCGCATCGCGCCGCCCGCCGCCTCGTCGACCGCCTGCGCGGCTTTTGAGAAAACGGCGTCCTTCGCGCTCGTGACGACAAGCGCCGCACCACCGGCTTCGGCTTTCTGGCTAAACATGATCTGCATGAAAACTGGTCCTTCCGAATAATATGTCCCGGCTTCTAGGTCGGCTGCCGCGTCTGGCAAGCAGTGCGCTTGCCGCGCCGTCCGGTCCTGCCTATCAAGGCGCGCCTGCCCGTTGGAGTTCCCGCAATTTTACGCCGTCCCTATCTTTTCGGTCTGCTTCTCGCCGGAACCGCGCTTGCGAGCGGTGCGAAGGCGCAGGGCGCGATCGATGAGTTGACTGCGCCGGCCGACACGGTCGCCTCGGACGAGCCCGTCGAATTCGCCGCCGATACCATGACTTACGACGATCAGGCAAAGCTGGTGACGGCAGAGGGCAATGTCGTCGTTACGCGCGGCGGCTACCGCCTCAGCGCCAACCAGGTCGTCTACGACCGGAACAGCGGCCTTGTGACGGCAACCGGCGACATCACCGTCATCGATCCCGGCGGTAATGAAATCTATGCAACCGAAGTCCAACTGACCGACGAATTGAGGGACGGGGCCATCGACGGCTTCCTTCTCGTCTTGCAGGATGGCGGTCGCCTCGCCGCCTCCGACGGCACACGCGTCGATGGCGTGTCTCAGCTTAACCGCGCCGTTTATTCTCCCTGCGACGTCGTCGACGGCACTGGCTGTCCCAAACAGCCGCTCTGGCAGATCAAGGCGGAGAGCGTGCAGCATGATCCGGAGGCGGGGAAGGTCCGCTACAAGGATGCCCGTTTCGAATTTTTCGGTGTGCCGCTACTATGGCTCCCGCAGTTGTCGCACAGCGACAGCACCGACGCGCGCGCCAGCGGCCTTCTGATTCCGGATCTCGCCATCGACCGCTCGACGGGCGTATCGGTCACCCAGCCCTATTTCCTGAATCTTGGCGAAAGCAGCGACCTCACCCTTTCACCGACCATCTACACCGAAGTGAATCCATCGCTCGGCGCGGAATATCGAAAGTTGTTCTCCTCCGGCCCACTCAAGGTTGGCGGCATCGCCACCGTCTCCGACGTCGAACGCAGCCGCACCGGCGAGCGCACGGAACTGGTCCGCAGCGACGAGGCGCGCTTCTATATCTACGGCAATGGCCAGTTTCAGCATGACGAGCACTGGCGCTCCACCTTCGGCATCCGCGCCGCCAGCGACGACACGTTCCTGCGCCGCTATGATATCAGCCGCGATACGACCCTCCGCAACTTCTACCGCCTCGAACGCTCCGGTATGGAAAGTTTCCTGAACGTCGAGGGCTGGGTATTTCAGGGCCTGCGCGAAACCGACGATCAGGGCCTCATCCCCATCGCGCTCCCCATTGTCGACTTCACATATACGCCAGAGGAGCGGCTCGTTGGCGGTCGCCTTACTCTCGACGCCTCCAGCGCCGCCATCAACCGCACCGACGGCATGGACAGCTACCGCCTTTCCGCGGGCGCGGAATGGAGCCGCGGTTTCATCACGCCCATGGGCCAGCAGATCACTGCCACCGCCCTCGCCCGCGCCGATGCCTACCGGGTCGAGGACAGCGATCTTGTCGAGTTTCCAATCTATGCCGGGTCCGACGGCTGGGAGGGGCGACTGATTCCCGCCGCGGCACTGGACGTCCAGTGGCCCTTCGCCGGACCCGCGTTCGGTGGTACGCAGATCATCACCCCCCGCGTGCAGCTCAGCGCCTCACCGACCGGACTCAATGACGATATCCCCAATGAGGATAGCCGTTCGGTCGACCTCGACACCACGAACCTCTTTGATATCAGCCGGTTCCCTGGCCATGACCGGTGGGAGGGTGGCGCGCGGGTCACTTATGGCGCGAACTGGAAACTCAACCGCCCACGCTTTCTGCTGGAATCCGAAATCGGCCAGAGTTATCGCCTCGACGACCAGCCTTCCATCCTTCCGAAAGGCACCGGCCTTGACGACAATTTCTCCGATTTCGTTGGCCGCAACACGCTGCGTATAGGCCGCCGGTTCGACCTCACGCACCGCTACCGGCTCGACAAGGAAAGTTTCCGCCTGCGGCGCAACGAAATCGACCTGACCATCGGCGGGCGACGCGATTATCTGACCGTCGGCTATCTAAAACTCGACCGCGATATCGGTATCGAAGATCTGGCCGACCGCGAAGAGGTCCGCGCGGGCGGGCGGTTACAGCTTGCGCGCTACTGGTCCGCCTTCGGCTCGGTCATCGTCGATCTGACCGATGCGGAGGAAGACCCCACCAGCGGCGCGGACGGCTTCGAACCCATACGTCACCGCATCGGCCTGACCTATGAGGACGAGTGTTTCCGCTTCGGCTTCACCTGGAAGCGCGACTATGTGTCCGACCGTGATTTCGAACGGGGGAACAGCTTTCTCATCAGCGTATCGTTGAAGACCCTGGGCGGCTGATCCGTACGGGCTAATCCCATGTTCAGCCTGGAGGAGGCAAGAGGCTGACATCTCATCCCCGCGATGTTAAAGCGGGACCGGAACAACATCACTTATATCGGTCCTCCGCCATGGCATTTGGCAACACCGATGGAGTAACAACATGATCGCCAAGACGTTTCGCACCCTTGCCGGCGCCGCCCTTCTAGCAGGCAGCGCTGCCGCTGTCGCACAGACGGAGACGGAGACGGAAACGGCAACGACGCCGATCCTGGATGAATTGAATTCGACGCCCGACATCACGATCCTCGGCAGCGCCGGCGACCCCAATGTGCGCAAGGCCAACGCGGTCGTGAATGGCGAGGTTGTGACCGACACCGACATCGACCAGCGCCTCAACCTCGTTCTCGCCGCCAACAGCACCCAGGTCGAGGATCAGGAGAAGATGCGTCTCAAGATGCAGGTCGTGCGCAACCTGATCGATGAGAAACTGCAGATCCAGGCCAGCCGTGAAAACGACATCGTCATTTCCGATGCCGAACTGATGGGCGCTTACGAGCGCGTAGCTGGCAACTTCAAGATGGAGCCGGATCAGTTCAAAACCTATCTACGCGGTCAGGGCACGTCGGAAATGGCGATCCAGCAGCAGATTCACGCCGAACTGGCCTGGCAACGGCTACTCCGCCGACAGGTCGAACCCTTCGTGAATGTCGGCGACGATGAAGTCGAGACGATGATCGCCCGCATGGAAGCATCCAAGGGCACGGATGAATATCGTATTGGCGAGCTTGTTTTCTACACCACACCGACCACGGCGGCGGAGGTCATGCAGAATGCCCGACAGATCGTCGAACAGCTGCAAAAGGGCGCGTCTTTCGTCGCCTATGCGCGGCAATATTCGCAAAGCTCGACGGCCACTCTTGGTGGCGATCTCGGCTGGGTGCAGCTGGAACAGCTCAGCCCCGAATTGCAGCCTGTTATCAGCCAGCTACCAGAGGGACAGATCACCGCCCCCATGCAGCTGCCTGGCAAGGTCGTCATTCTGGCACTGATCGACAAGCGCCAGATCCTGACCGCCGATGAAAATGACGATATCCTCAGCCTGAAGCAGCTCAGCATCGATGTCGCGTCCGATATGAATGAGACTCAGGCGCAGGAACTGGTGACAAACCTCCAGAACAGCGTCAGCGCCATGGGCGGTTGCGGTGGCGTGGAAACGGTCGCCGCTGAATATGGCGGCGACGTCACCGTCAACGACCAGGTCCGCCTTGGCGACCTGCCGCCGCAGCTGCAATCGCTTATGGGCCAGTTGCAGACCGGCCAGTCCACACCGCCATTCGGTTCCCTCGATGACGGCATCAAGGTTCTCACTATGTGCGGTCGCGAACAGGGCCAGAATGTCAGCGCGCCCAATTTCGACAATATGTTCGCACAGCTGGAGCAGCAGCGCGTCAACATGATGGCCCGCCGCTATCTGCGCGACCTGCGCCGCGACGCGATCATCGACTATCGCTAGGCCGGGTCGTTTATGATTGCACCCGTCGCCGTTGCACTGGGTGATCCCGCCGGGATCGGTAGCGAAATCACGGCTAAGGCTTATGCCGAAACAAACGCGCGCGCCCTGCCCTGTTTCTTTGCGGTGGGCAGTCTGCGCGCGCTCAAATCCGCCTGGCTGGGACCAGTCGAGATCATCCAGACTCCTGACCAAGCCATCGAAGTATGTGGTAACGCCCTGCCGCTGATCGAGGTCGAACATGATGAGGAAATCCGTTTCGGCGAGCCGTCGCTGGAGGGCGCGCGCTGCGCCCTTGATTCTCTGGAGCTTGCGACCGGGCTGGTGAAATCGGGCGCGGCCAGCGCCCTCGTCACCGCTCCGGTTTCAAAGGCGCAGTTGGCGGCAGTTGGCTTCACGCATCCCGGACAGACCGAATTCGTCGCCGAACGTTGCGGCGTGGCCCAGCAGAATGTCGCCATGATGCTGGTCGGCCCCAGTCTGAAATGTGTGCCCGTGACCATGCACATCGGGCTGGCCGACGTTCCCGCGGCACTCACGACCGAACTTATCGTTTCCCGGATAATGGCAACCGCGCGCGGCCTCATTCGCAATTTCGGCATCGCGCGCCCCCGCATCGCCGTTGCGGGCCTCAATCCCCATGCCGGCGAAAGCGGCCTGATGGGCACGGAGGAACGAACCCTCATTCTGCCTGCGATAGAGGCGCTTGCGGGTGAGGAGTTCGACCTCCTTGGCCCGCTTCCCGCCGACACCATGTTTCACGCCCATGCCCGTCAATATTTCGACGCCGCGGTCTGCATGTATCACGACCAGGCGCTGATCCCCGTCAAGACGCTTCATTTCGACGAGGGCGTCAATCTGACACTCGGCCTTCCCATCGTCCGCACCAGCCCGGACCACGGCACCGCGTTTGACATCGCGGGAAAAAACCTCGCCCGTCCCGACGCCATGGTTGCCGCACTCAACATGGCCGCGTCCTGTGCCGAACGCCGCGCGCTTTACGAGGCGTGAAGCTCGACCTTCCCACACTAAGTAAGACCGTCGCCGCACATGGCCTGACCGCGAAAAAAGCACTTGGACAGAATTTTCTGCTCGATCCCAATCTGCTTGCCAAGATCGCCCGTGTTCCCGGCCCGCTGGACGGTGCCCGTGTCTATGAAGTCGGCCCCGGCCCTGGCGGTCTGACCCGCGCCCTCATTGAGGCGGGCGCGCACGTCACCGCCGTCGAGCGCGACCGCCGCTGCCTTCCCGCCCTGGCCGAAATCGCCGCTGCCGCCCCGGACCGGCTGACCGTCGTGGAAGCCGACGCCATGACGATCGACGAACCCGCGCTTCCCGGCCCGCCCACGCATGTCGTCGCCAACCTTCCCTATAATGTCGGTACGGCGCTCCTGACCCGTTGGCTGGAAGCGGACCCATGGCCGCCCTGGTGGTCCAGTCTCACCCTCATGTTCCAGCGCGAGGTCGCAAACCGCATCGTCGCCAGTCCCGGCTCCGGTGCCTATGGCCGTCTGTCCGTCCTCGCCCAGTGGCGCAGCACGCCGCGCATCGCCATGACGCTGCCGCCCCGCGCTTTTGTGCCCGCGCCAAAGGTGGACAGCGCCGTCGTCCATATCGAACCAACGTCCGCTCCGGACGGCGTAACGGCGGCCGTCCTGTCCCGCCTCACCGCCGCCGCCTTCGGCCAGCGCCGCAAAATGCTTCGCAGCAGCCTCAAATCGTTTCCCGCGGCCGGCCATGCGCTATCGAAAGCAGGAATAGACGAAACCCGGCGCGCCGAAACGCTGGATGTCGAAGAGTTCGTTCGGGTCGCGCAGTTGATCGTATAACCAGGTCTGACCCGTTTCAAAGCGTGCTGCCGCGTCAGTCTTTCTTCCCGCCCAGCAGAGATCCCAGCCCCTTCACCAGCGCATCGCCCAATTCCTCCTCCATTGATTTCGGCTTTGTTTCGGCGACATCCCCGGCATCCGGCCCGTCGCCAGCAATTCCCGGTGTCGCAGAAGATTCGCCGCCGCCCAGCACCGCCTCCAGGGCCACCAGCCCCGCTCGCTTGGCGAACCAGCCCTGTAGCGGCCCCAGCCTGTAATCCACCTCTGGCGATGGTAAGGCACCCGCGATACGCACCGGGATGCGCGGCGCGTCCGCATGACTGCCCAGCCGCAGGTCCGCGTTCATATCGACTGCCCAGCGTCCCATGTCGACATAGCCGGAGCCAGTTGCGCTGCCGCCATCCATATCCGTCGTCAGACCCTCAATCCGGAATCGCCCGCCTGTCCCACGCAGGCGGGCATCAATCCGACGATAGCGGGTGTCCCCGCCCTCCAGCGCCGCACTGGCAAAACGCAGGAAACTGCCGACAGAACGCAGATCGCCCAGTTCCCGGTCCAGTTTCGCCAGGTCGATCTTCCTGACCACGCCATTCGTCGCCGATACCCGCACCGGTCCTGATAGACTGCCCATCACCGCGCGCTGCGATGCACCTTGTCCGACAATGTCCGCCGTCATGGTCAGCGTGCCCGTAGCAGGCGCGCTTGCCGTAGATGCCTCCATGAAACTGGTCAACGGCACGTCCGCCATGTTCAGTTTCAGCGCGACGGACGTGCCGGTCTCCGCCAGCGCACGTATACGGCCACTGACGGAAAAACTGCCTGTGAACACGCCGCCTTTCAGCGTCTCGACAGTCAGGACGTCACCCGTACTCACCATCGACAGTTGCGGATTCATCAGTTTGTAATTGCCATAATCCAGCCGCTTGGCCGACAGACTTACCTTGCCATCAAAGGTACTAATCCAGCCAAGATCAAGATGCTCGGACGACCAGCGCGCTCCGCCCGCTTCGGCCGTCTCCGCACCATCCGCGTCCGCACCCATCAGCACGTCCAGCGGCACGACGCCCGCTTCCAGACGGGCATTCACGCCCGGCACATCACCGGATACATCCACATCCGCCACGCCGGACAGAGCCATCGGCCCCAGCTTACCGCCGATATTCGACAGACGGTAGCGCCCCTCCGCACCTGAGAGGGTCATGGTCATGTCCAGAGGCCCCAGTCTGCGCGTCTGCGGCTCCTCGTTCAGCGCGGCCAGCACCGCGCCCGCGTCCGCTGCTTTCGCGCCGATGTTCAGTGCGATTTCGGTCTCGGGCGACGTCGCGACGTCACCCGATACCGACACATCCGCCCCGGCATAACCCATGGTCCCCGACACCGCGAAGCGCGCCAGCGGCCCGGCCAGCTTCAGACCGCCCTCGCCCTGCTCCCCCGCCAGCCGCACTGACACATCCAACAGGTTTTCCCCGCCGACATCCGCGACCGTCCCCGCTGCCCGCACATCGAACCCGGCCAGATCGCGCAGCACCGCCCGGTCCAGTGTCAGTAAAGACCCCTGATAAAGCCCTTGCGCCGCAATTCCGGAATAGCGTTCTCCGCCGTAACCCAGCGTCCCGAGGTTGAGTTCGAACCGCACCGGTCGCGCCTCATCGTCTCCGCCCTCCTCACTCTCGCGCAGCTGAATCCTGTCATAATCCAGCGCCGCCGTGCGCAGCGCCACCTGCACCGGCTTCGCCTCGTCCGCAGGCAGCGTCATCGCTGCCCGAAACGGTCGCCCGTCATAAACGCCGCTCACCCCCGACAGCGTCAGCCCCTCGGCACCATAGGCAAAACCGCCCTTGGCCTTCAGTGCGGGCATCGCCGCAACCCGATCGACCCCCAGCGCCGAAAGCGTGGCCGCGGGCTTCGGCAGCGCTGCGGTAAACTCACCCGTCGCCGCCAGCACCCCGTCCGCATCGGTCACCACAGCCGAAAACAGCGCCGCACCGCCCGCGGGAAGCGACAGCCGCGTCCGCCCCAGAGTCAGTTTCCCATCCGCCAGCCGCACAGGCGCATTCACGCCGCCCAGCATCAGCTCCCCATAGCGCAGATCGTCCACCGACAGGATCATGTCCGCCGTCATGTCCGGCAGTTCGAACGGCTGATCCTCAAATTCTCCATCGTCCGCGCGCTGCCAGTCGGCCACATCTAGCCGATCCAGGGACAGATCTCCCTTCACCGCCACCCGTTCACGCAGCGACACCCGCGCACGCCCGGACAGCTTCGACCCACCGACAGTTCCGGAAACATCATCCAGAACAATCATATCCCCAAGATAGCTGACAGACGACTTCACCCGGAAAGGTCGCAGCCAGGCCGCCGCGTCCGCCGGTTCCCCATCGGGAGATATCAGCGCCATGACGCCGCGCAGCGCCGCACCCTCGGCCTCCACCTGACCCGTCAAGGTCATCGCCCCGGCGTCATCCTTACCCGCCCGTCCGGCAAAGTGCAGTTCTGCCGCCCCGTCGGCCGCGACGTCGAGGATCAGCCGCCCATCACCGCCCCATTCCCCCACCAGATCGAGCGGCAGCCCGTCCAGCAACAGCGACCCATCCCAGCGATACGGTCCGTCTTTCCCCGCCACATCAAATCGCATGTCTATATCGTCGATCCGGCGGGTTTCGGTTCCGCCCGCAATCTGGATCAACGTCCCGTTCGACACCCGGAAATCGTCGATCGTCAGTCCGCCGTCGCCGCTGTCCGCATCATCCTGTGACGCCTCCGCCGGTTCCCAGTTCGTCGTGCCGTCGGCATAGCTGACCAGCCGCACCACCGGCGCGTCCAGCTTCACATATTCGACCTCGATCCGCTTCGAGAAAAGCGGCCAGAACGCCACCGCCGTCCCCAGCGACTCCGCCGTCAGCAGCAGCCCCGCGTCTGGGCCAGCTCCCTTTATCCGCACCCCCTCCGCGCTCAGCGCCGGGCGCGGGAACAGGTCGAAGCCGACCTCCCCCGTCACCTCCACCTCATGCCCGGTGGCATCTTCCGCGGCGGCGACCAAGACCGGCTTCACCCAATTCCAGTCCAGAAAATAGGGTACGCTCGCCACCGCCGCACCAATCGCAACGATGGACCCGCCGATAATAAGGGATTTCCGCATTGTCGCTCCGTTCGCGCTGTGTTCTATAGCGTGACAGCCATTGAACGCCCCCTGACGGAACCCACCTTAGCCCCATGCCGCCGCCCGCACAAAAAGACGAGCCCGCCTATATGGACGGCCTCAACCCGCCCCAGCGGGAGGCGGTCCTGACCACCGAAGGCCCCGTCCTCATGCTCGCGGGCGCGGGTACGGGCAAGACCCGCGCCCTCACCTCGCGCCTTGCACACATCATCTACACCCAGCGCGCCTGGCCGTCGGAAATCCTCGCCGTTACCTTCACCAACAAGGCGGCGCGGGAGATGCGGGAGCGGATGCGCGCGATGATCGGCGACATGGTGGAGGGGCTGCGCTGGCTCGGCACCTTCCACGCCATCGGCGCGCGCATGCTGCGCCGTCACGCCGAGCTTGCGGGCCTCGACTCGAATTTCACGATCCTCGACACGGACGACCAGCTGCGCCTGATGAAACAGCTCATCGCCGCCGCCGATATCGACGAGAAACGCTGGCCCGCCAAGGCGCTCGGCGGCCTGATCGACCGCTGGAAAAACCGCGGCTGGAATCCCGCCGATCTCTCGGAAGACGAAAGCTATGCCTATGGCGACGGTAAGGGCAAACAGCTCTACACCGCCTATCAGGACCGGCTGAAAGCCCTCAACGCCACCGACTTCGGCGATCTCCTGCTACAGCCCCTCAACATCCTCCGCCAACATAAAGACATATTGCAGGAATATCAGAACCGTTTCCGCTATATCCTGGTTGACGAATATCAGGACACCAACACCGTCCAGTATCTCTGGCTCCGCCTCCTCGCCCAGGGTCACAGGAACATCTGCGTGGTCGGCGACGATGACCAGAGCATCTATAGCTGGCGCGGCGCGGAGGTCGCGAATATCCTTCGCTTCGACAAGGACTTCGACGGCGCTTCTGTCATAAAGCTGGAGCAGAACTACCGCTCCACCGGCAACATCCTCGGCGCGGCGGGCGCGCTCATCGCGCGCAATTCGTCCCGCCTCGACAAGACCCTCTGGACCGAGGACGACGCGGGCGAGAAGCTGAAGGTTGTCGGCGTCTGGGACGGCCCCGAGGAGGCCCGCCGCATCGGCGACGATATCGAAACCCTGCAACATCACGGCGCCAGCCTGGAAGACGTCGCCATCCTCGTCCGCGCCCAGTTCCAGACGCGCGAGTTCGAGGACCGCTTCATCTATATCGGGCTTCCCTACCGCATCGTCGGCGGCTTCCGCTTTTACGAGCGCGCGGAAATCCGCGACGCCCTCGCCTATTTCCGCGTCATCGCCCAGCCCGCCGACGACCTCGCCTTCGAACGCATCGTCAACACGCCGAAGCGCGGCCTTGGCGACAAGAGTGTGCAGAAGATTTACCAAACGGCCCGCGCACAGGGCGTCTCCCTCTCGGTCGCCGCCGGTCAGATCGTGCAGACCACCGACCTCCCCGCGGGCGGCCGCAAGGCGCTCGCCGAGCTGCACGAAAATTTCCGCCGCTGGCGCGAACAGCTGGGCAGCCTGAACCACGCCGAACTCGCCCGCATAGTGCTGGAGGAATCCGGCTATATCGGCATGTGGCAGGCCGACAAAAGCGCGGAGGCGCAGGGCCGCGTCGAAAACCTCAATGAGCTGACCCGCGCCATGGAGGAGTTCGATGGGCTGCAATCTTTCCTCGAGCATGTCTCGCTCGTCATGGACAATGACGCCGCGCGCGACGAGGCGAAGGTCACCATCATGACCCTCCACGCCGCCAAGGGACTGGAGTACGACCATGTCTTCCTGGTGGGGTGGGAGGAGGGCGTCTTCCCCTCTCAGCGCAGCCTGGACGAGGGCGGCACCGAGTCCCTGGAGGAGGAACGCCGCCTCGCCTATGTCGGCATCACCCGCGCGAAAAAACAGGCGCAGATCAGCCACGCCGCCAACCGCCGCATCTATGGCCAGTGGACGTCCAGCATCCCCAGCCGCTTCGTCGCCGAACTGCCCGAGGATCACATCGAACAGGAAACTACCATGTCCGGCGGCGCGTCCCTGTGGCGCGCCGCCCTCGACGACGAAGACCCCTTCGCCAAGGTCGACCGCGGCAACACAAGAGGCCCCGGCTGGCACCGCGCCGCCGCCCTAGGCAAAGCCCCAAGAGGCGCCCACCAGATCGAGGCGAAACCAGTCAGCGTCACCGTAGGC
>JBARZR010000060.1:0-2128 GCA_049650205.1 Pacificimonas sp.
TTCCCCGTGTTTCCGCGGCGGCCTGCCCGGATTGCTCGCGCGCCGTGCGGCTTTGTCCGGAAGCGTGCTCGACAACGCTGCTGATCTGCCTGCGGAACAGCTCGCTTTGCTCGGCGACCCTGGCGCGAGCTTCCTTGTCCTTCAGTATCTGCGTCCGTGTCAGCATCAGTTCCAGTTCGACCATGCTGATCTGTTGGAAATATCCAACCAGGGCCTGTCCGTGCGAACTGTGATCGGTAAGGTCCAATATGCGTTTGATGGCGGCCTGGTTGGCGATGCAGATCGCGCCTGCTGCGGAATATGGCGGAACCTTGCTGGCATGGACGAGATCTCCTTCGGAGGCGCACAGCTCCATCCATTCGGCGTTGATGGCCATGCCGAATTTTTTCACATTATAATCGGCACTGCGCTGAATGGCGCGCTCCAGCGTAGGTCCTGAGATTGTGGTCGATCCGGACGCGCGAAACGCCTCCCAGAACAAAGTGGCGAAGCCGTGGAAATCATCGTTCAGAAGCTGACCGATTTCCTGACAGGCAGCGGATGTCGCGTCCGTTATGCCATAGGCTTTCAGTCGCTCGTCCACGCTGATGGATTCCAGTAATGACGACATGATCGGCCCCGTTCCTAATGTTGACGGTTATCCCGATACCCGGCGCGAGTTAATGCAAGGCTAACTATGACTGAACTTTCATCAGCGCAGATCGGGCAGCGCCTGCAGGCAAAGCTGTCCGCCGTCACCGGAAGCGATATCGACATCTTGCAGGTGCGCGCGCTGTCAGGCGGTGCCGCATCGATGAGCTATGCGGTGGAGGCAAGCCGGGAGGGCAGGGACTGGCCGCTGGTCCTGCAATGTTCTTCCGAGGGGTCTGGCGATGCGGAATCGTCCCGTACCATGACACGCGCCGTCCAGGCCGCGCTGCAACAGCGCGTCGGCGCGCACGGGGTGGCGGTTCCGGACATCGTTGCCGTTCTGGAGCCGGACGATGGCCTGGGGAAGGGCTTCGTCATGGCGTTCGTGCGTGGCGAGACGCTGGCCCCGCGTTACCTGCGGAAGCTGGAATTCGCCGCGGCCCGCGACGCCCTGATGTCGGATACCGCCAGCGCGCTTGCCCATCTCCACGCCATCCCCGCCTCCGAATTTGCAGATCTGGCCTTGCCCACGCTTGACGGCCCCGCCCAGCTTGCCAGCCTGATCGAGCTGTACGACAGTCTCGGCGGCGACGTTCCCGTTTTTGAAATGGCGTTTGCTTTGCTGAAGCAGCGCCTGAAACCCTGCGCAGACCCCGTCCTGGTCCATGGCGACTACCGTTCCGGCAATTTCATCGTCGGCGAGCGCGGGCTGGCCTCCGTGCTCGACTGGGAGCTGGCGCATATCGGCGACCCGTGGCTCGATATCGGCTGGCTGTCGACGAACACATGGCGCTTTGGCAACTGGCGGCAACCCGTCGGCGGCTTCGGCCAGCGAGAGGATTTCTACCAGGCTTACGAAGCGGCTGGCGGGCGCAGCGTGGACCGCGACGCCGTGCTGGCCTTCGAGATGCTGGGCAGCCTGCGCTGGGGCGTCATGTGCCTGCAGATGTCGGCAAAGGCCGATAGCGGCGACATGATCAGTGTAGAACGTGCCGCCATCGGCCGCCGTGTCTCCGAAACCGAGGCCGACCTTCTCCACATCATGCAGCATGGGAGCGTCTGACATGGCCAGCAGCATTGCCGATCTCGCCGAGGCCGTTTCCGGCTTCCTGGACGAAATCGCAGGCGATCTGGAGGGCCGCCGCGCCTTCCACGCAAAGGTCGCGCAAAACGCCCTCGCCATCATCGCGCGAGAGGACGCGGCCCGGCCGCTGAAGGCGGAACTGGCCTGGTATGCCCAGCAGACCGGAGCGGAAAACGAGCAGGCGCGCGCCGCCTTTTGCGAACAGCTGAGAAGCGGCCACATCGCCCCGGACGACCCGCACGTCATGGAAAAGATGATTGAATTCGTCACTGCCCGGCTCGCCGTGGATAACCCGAAATTTCCGACTCTCTCCCGCCTGCGAAAGGATGAAGCATGACAGATACGCCCGACATGGCCCCCTCAATCGACCCCACCGCCGACCAGGTCCGCGCCCTTCGCGACGCGCCCGACACC
>JBARZR010000061.1:0-5141 GCA_049650205.1 Pacificimonas sp.
GCCAGGCCAACCGCTTCCAGGGTTTCGTGCAGGCCGAATTCGGCGATCTGGAGGGCGGCGCGAAGATCATGGCGATGCGCGATTGGATCGAAACCAAGTTCAGCTATGTGCCAGGGGCCAGCAACGCCGACACGACCGCGCTCGACAGCTTCGTGCAGCGCGAGGGCATCTGCCGCGACTATGCCCATGTCCTGATCGCCATGGCCCGCGCCGCCACCATCCCCGCGCGCATGGCCAGCGTCTATGCCATCGATGTCGAACCGCAGGACTTCCACGCTGTCGCGGAAGTTTATCTGGACGGGGAATGGCAGCTGGTCGACCCCACCGGCATGGCCCCCGTCGACGGCATTGCCCGCATCGGCGTCGGTCGCGATGCCGCCGACATCAGCTTCATGACGATCTACGGCCGTGCCGAATTACAGAGGCAGACGGTGGAAGTGGAAAAGGCGGAGTAGCGTCAAAAAAGGATCGTCATCCTCGCGAATGCGGGGATCCAGTGTCGCGCGAAATACCAACCATCTGCGCGGTCCTGGATTCCCGCTTCTACGGGAATGACGGGCTTTGGGAGCCGTCCCCGAACCGCCCCCTAACTTATCGTCCCCTCCACGTTATGCGTCTTCCCAGCCTTGCGGTCCCCCCGCGCCAGCGCGAACACCACACTCGACAGGGCCGCCAGCGCCACGAGGTTCGGCAAGGCCATGGCCGCGTTGGAAATATCACCCAGCCGCCAGACCAGCTCCAGATCCGCCGACGCGCCGACATAGATGGCGACGCACCAGATCACGCGCCACAGCATGTGCAGGATGCGCTCGCCGCCCGGTGTCGATCCCGGAATACGGTCGTAAATGAACGTGATCGCGCGCTCGCCATAATAGCTCCAGGTCAGGAGCGTGGTGAACACGAACAGGATCAGCGCGACGGAGGCGATCAGGGTGCCGATGGGAATGCTCCCTACAGCCAGCGGAAACGCCGCCGCGAACGCGCCCGACGTCATGGCGAAGCCGTTGAGGTCCGCCTGATAGGCGTGCAGCACGGCCTGGCCGCCCGCATCGGTGAAATTGCCCTCGACCGTCAGGATGACAAGCGCGGTCATCGTGCAGATGACCACCGTGTCGATGAAGCAGCCCAGCATCGCCATGCGGCCCTGCAAGGCGGGATCGTCCGTCTGCGCGACGGCGTGGGCGATGGGCGTCGAACCCTGCCCGCTCTCGTTCGAGAACAGCCCGCGCGCGACACCGGCGCGGATGGCGATCATGATCATGCCGCCGAGGAAGCCGCCCGCCGCCGCGTCATAACCGAACGCGCCCTGGAAAATGCGCGCGAAGGTTTCCGGAATATCCTGAATATCGAGGAGGATCGCGATCAGCGCCATGACCAGATAGGTCGCCGCCATGAAGGGGACGACCTTCTCCGCCACGCTGCCTATCGACTTGATGCCACCGATGATGACGATGAAAACGGCGATGGCCACGATCAGGCCGCCAATCCACTCCTGCAATCCGGTCAGTTCGTTGATGGAATCGGCGACGCTGTTCGCCTGAATGCTGTTGCCCGTGACCAGCGCCGAAAACAGCGTGCCGAGGCAGAAGATCACCGCGAGCCAGGTCCATTTCTTGCCCAGTCCCAGCAGGATATAGGTCATCGGTCCGCCGCGATAGACGCCCTCGGCGGTCTTCTCCCGATAGCGAATGGCCAGCGAACCCTCCGCAAAAGCCAGCGCCATGCCGATCAGCGCCGTCACCCACATCCAGAAAATCGCGCCGGGACCGCCGAGCGTAATCGCCGTGGCGACGCCTGCGAGGTTGCCGGTACCGACCTGTCCAGACAGCGCGGTCGATAGCGCCGCAAAGGGCGATATCTCGCCCGAACCCGAGCCCTTGCGCCCCGCGAACAGCCCCTTAAAGGCGCTGCCCAGCTGCAGGATCGGCAGAAATTTCAGGCCCGCCATCATGTAGAGGCCGATGCCCAGAAGGATGATCACCATGGGCGGAAAGGGAATGACCTCCGCGCCGTTCCAGGTGCCGCCCCAGATGAAATCGCTGACATTGGTGACCCGGTCGATCAGGTTCATGGCGCGCTGGCTCCCCCGCAAGATACGCTGTGTGACAAACTGGCGACGGGATTAGCGCCTGCTTCGTCGATGTCCAATGATAAGCGCCGGATTGCGGATTGAGTTGCCAGGATCCCAAAGCCCGTCATTCCGGCGCCGGCCGGAATGACGGCGTTAGGTAGCGATCAACCCCCAATCGGACTGCCGGGCGGTATTTCGGTCACGCCACGCTGCGGCGCGCGTTCGGGGGCGGGGCGTGACAGATGCGCATCGATCCGCGAGACCCATAGCCGCCCCAATGCGTCATCGCGCTCGCGGCTATCAGCGCGAAGGTCGCCCAGCGCCGCCCTCAGCGCCGCCGATACGAGATCGCTATGACTGCCATCGTCCGCCGCGATCAGACGCGACACAAACCGCCCCATGGCAATATCGGCCAACGTCCGCTGCCGCGCGCGATCCGGACGCGCGCCGATCGCATCCGTGACCTGGTCCAGCAGTTCCGCCGGTCCCGGATAGGCATCGTCCCGCGCATGAAACAGCGCCAGCCGCTCCAGACGGGCGGGAGCGAGCAGGGCGTCCAGCGTCAGATCAAGCGACGCCTCCGCCGCCGTGAAAAGGTCGAAGGCCGGGTCCGTCCGCGCCTCGAACCGCTCGGGCGTCGCCGCGCCATAGCCCGTAGCGGGCGGCGGCGGCAGGCTGGCGAGAACCGCATCGCTCAGGTCCAGAAAGGCGGGACGCAGGGTGCGCAAGACCGCCGTCAGCGCCGCCCGCTGCCGTTCAGCCGATACGATGTCCGTACCGCCGCCGGGATCACCTGCCCTGGTATATTGAAAGCTCATGCCGCCAATCGACTTCGCCGCTGACGCCGTTTGATAGCGGTGATAGAGATAGATCGGCACGATCACCTCACGCAGCCGCGCCCGGTTCTGCCCCGCGCTCAAACTCCGCTCGCCAAAGTCGGCCAGCGCGATTTCGCGCACCCGCAGCGTGTTCGCCAGTTCCGCGACCGGGTCGTCGCCATTGTCCCAGACCGCACCCCGCGCGTGGCCCGTGCCGACACCTCGTGCGTCCGAATCCTGGACGAATATCAGCCCCGCTGCCTGCGTCTCGTCCACCACCCGCTCCAGCGCCGCCGCTTCGCCCGCTGAATTGGCGTCACCGAAATCGCTATAAAGCCACGTCGCCGCCGCCACGTCCCAGGGGCCGATCCCGGCGGCGTAGGTCCGCGAGAAATCGAGCGTGCCATCGTCCCGCGCGATCACCCAGGGCGCGGGATAGTCGCTGACCGAGCCGCGCCCATAGGTCGATGCGGCGAAATTATGCGCGAAGCCCAGCGCATGCGCGACTTCATGCGCCGCCAGCTGGCGAATCCGATCCAGCGACAGCTCGACGGGATCGTCATCGCTTCCCGTTCCGCTTTTCGCCGTCCCCGCCAGCCCCTCGAAGATCATGCGGTCCTGCCGCACCCGCTGCGAGCCGAGGATAACATGGCCCTTCACCATCTCGCCCGTGCGCGGATCGACAATGCCGCCGCCATAGGACCAGCCGCGCGTTTGCCGGTGGACCCACTGGATGACGTTGTAGCGGATATCGAGCGGATGCGCGCCGTCGGGCAGCAGTTCGACGCGGTAGCCGTCCGGAAACCCCGCCGCGGCAAAGGCGTCCCGCCACCAGGATGCGCCCTCGATCAGCGCGTCGCGGATCTCTCGCGGCGCGCCCGGATCGACATGGAAGACAATCGGATCCTTCGTGCCGCTCGACGGGTCGCCGGGCACATTGTGCTGCAGCCGGTGGCGGATGGCATAGGCCTTCACGACCTCGCCCGTCAGCGGCGCGCTATAGTCGTAATAGGTCAGGCCATTGACGCCCATGCGCGGATCGTGCGCGCGCGTCCGGTAACCGTCGTCCGGCAGGCGCGACAGGCTGTGATGCACGGTCAGCGTCACGGACCGCGGGTCCGGAGCCGTTGCCCGAACTTCCGCACCCGGCCGGTCGCTTTGGAACGTCAGTTCGGCGTCGATTTCAAGGTTGTCCGGAAAGGCCAGCATGTCGCCGGTCAGGAGCAGCGACATGTCCTTGCCCGGCTTGAACTCTTTCGCTTCTTCTTCGGTCAGCCGCTGCGCCAGGCCCAGCGTGTCGGCGGTCAGCAATCCCGTGATATCGACCGTCGCGCCGCCGCCCGCCAACCGCTTCGAAATCTTGCCCGACCAGATCACCGAGCGCCCAAAGCTCTCGGCGACCGCGCGCTGCTCCGGCGGGTTCTCGGCGGTCGCTCGGTACAGCTGGTTCTCGACCTCCACCGTCACCCGGTCGCCGCGCAGCCGAAAGCGCAATATCTCGCCGCTATTGCCCCAGCCCCGGTCGAGACCCAGCGGGTTGGACCCCAGCCCGTTCGCCAGCCGCGCCGCATGCAGGATGCGAAGCGCCGTGCCGTCCACGTCGGGCGCGGGCAGGACAATCGTCAGCGCGCCGGTCGCATCGTCGGCGACCGGCGACAGAAAGTCCTGCGCCCTCACCGCTCCGCCCGCCGGCAGCAGCCACGCCAGTGCCATGAGAGTCCAAATGCGCATCATGCCGCCCCTATTCCCTACGGCCTAGCCGACCACGTCAATGTTCGTCACCCGCGCCGCCGTTCCGCCCTTGCCGTCCGCATCGAAGCGCACCGTCGCCTCGACATCCTGCTGACAGGCGCGAAAGCTCCAGATTTCCGACCAGCCGCCAGAGAAGCGCGTGCCCGCCACCATCGGTCCCAGCGCGCCGTCCGTCGCGGCGACACGCGCTCCGTTCATGCGCACCGCCTCGACCTCGCACCCGGGCTGCCGCGCCTTGGCGACCGCATAGACATCCGCGCCCACTTCGGCGCTCGTTTCGCGCATCATGCTGGGCGTCGTAATCGTATTGCCGCGATTGACGACCAGCATGATATGGTCGCCATCCTTCTCCAGCACATAAAGGAAGCGCAGCACCGAGGCGTTGGGGCAGTCCGTCTCCGCATAATAGGTCCACGCCCCGGCAAAGGCGTCGTCCAGGATGCCATTGGTCACCAGCCGGTCCGCCGTCGCGGGCTGCAGGCCATAAAGCCTGACTGTCG
>JBARZR010000062.1:0-20485 GCA_049650205.1 Pacificimonas sp.
CGAAATTCGGCAGGTGGAAGGCCGCGTTGAAGTTGATCGACGCGCCGGACAATTCGGCATAGCGAACCTTTGCATCGACTTCGGTTGCGCCAAATTCGCCGAACACCCTGCCATCGACCGACCAGACCTCCTGATCGTCAACCGTCTTCGAATTCAGGAAATCATTGCGGTAGAAACCGTCCGTCGTCCGGTAGCTGCCCGCCAGCACGAACCCCAAATTTTCCCCGAGCGGCCCCGAAACATAGGCGTCACCCTCAATGGTCTGTTCATTGGCATAGCTGGCAGTGACCGCGCCCTCAAAGAACTCGCCGGGCTTGGCCGTCTGCACCACAATCGCACCCGCCGCGGCATTGCGCCCGTAAAGCGCGCCCTGCGGCCCCTTAAGGACTTCGATCTGGCGTAGCGTGCCCTGCCGCTGGTTCAGCTGCGCGGTATTGGTTTTCAGGATGCCATCGACGACCAGCGCGACGGAGCTTTCCGCGTCGCGCGCGCCGTTGATGCCGCGAATGTTGATCTGCGTGTCGCCCGCCTCCGCCGTGCCGGTGACGATGGTGACGCCGGGCGTCAGCGACAGGAAGTCCTCCGCCGTATCGATCTGCGCCTGCTCAATTGTGTCCGTGGTGAAGACCGTCACGGATGCGGGAACCTCCGCCAGCGTTTCCGACTGCCGCCGGGCCGTGACGACGATGACGTTGTTCTGGGCGGTCGTTTCGGTTTCCGCAGACTCCTGCCCGGCGACGGGGAAGGCGAAGGCACTGGCGGCGACGCCTGCGGACAGGACGGTCTTCATGATCATGGCAATTCCCCCTTAAACGAGAACATTCTCGCCACTCATATAGACGTGCACATCCTGAAACTTGTCGTCCCGGATGCGCCAGAAATTCGTGTTGTGCAGACGCGTGACGCTGCCATCGGCGGCGGTCAGCACGGCTTCGAAGCTCGCCGCGATCCTGCCGTTCGTCTTGTCCACGGTGCAGGTGAAATCCTTGTGGACGATATGGTCATAGGCATCGAAGAAATCGGCGAACATGCGCTCGATCTCCGTCTTGCCCTCATGGCGGGTAAAGCTCGTCTGGACACAGAAACTGGCATTGTCGTGAAAGCAGGCCAGCGTCTTCGCCATATCCTTCTTGTCGACATTGCCGAAATAGGTCTTCGTCGCCAGTTCGATCATCTGATCGCGCGTCATCGTGCAGGGATATTGCATCAGCTATCTCCCTCCTTCAGCAGGTTATCGCCGCTCATGTAGACGAACACGCGGTCGAAACGGCGGTCCCGGCAATAGAAGCGGTTGCAGTTTTCATAACGCAACTGCTCGCCCCCATTGGGGGTGATGAGGACAGTGAACTGGGAACAGATCGCATCCGTTTCCGGGTCGGCGACATGGACGAAATTTCCATGCCAGATCTGCTCGAAATCGGCGAACAGCTTCTCGAACATCGCGCGGATCTGCAGACGGCCCGTGTGGACGGTGTTCGACGTCGCTTCGGTCAGGACCGCGTCCTGATGGAAACAGTCCAGCACCTGGTCCAGACGCTTGTTGTCGACGCCGTCGAAATAGCGTTTTGTGACGATGTCGACATACCAGTCCTCACCCGGTTTCGGTTCGATAAGCGCCATTACATCCAGCCCTTTCTGATATCGTCATCCTTGCCCACTTCGGGCGCGGGATAGGCCGCCTTCGACTGCGACAAACCAAGTTCGATCATCATTTCCAGCTGCTTGTAGGCGACCAGGCCGGGGTTGATGACGGGTATGGGAAGGTTTTCGGACAGATACGCCGCCGACTGGTGCATCGTCGTCGACCCCAGCACGATGACATCCGCACCGTCCTCGGCCATCGCCGCTTCGGCTTCCGACTTCAGCTTGTCGAAGATCACCTCTTCCTTGCCCGCCAGCAGCTCCGTCACGTCGGGACGGGTATCGATGGACCGCAAACTCGCCGTCCGCTCCCAGAAGCCATATTCGGTCAGCGTTTTTTCGTAGAGCGGGAACCACTCGTCCCACATGGTGAGGATCGTGAAGGTCTTGCCGAGCGTCATCGCCATGTGGAAGGCGGCCTCGCCCGGACCGATGACGGGAATGGTCAGACGTGACCTCAGCGCGCGCATTCCGCTGTCAGAAACGGTATCGATCAGGACACCTGCATAGCCCTCTTCTTCGGCGCTGATCCCGGTCTGGAACACCGTCCAGTCCATCAGCAGCATATCATGATAGCTATCGCCCAGCGCCGCGCCCCAGGGGACCGCATGAAATTCCGGCTGGAATCCTGCGCCAATCACTTCTGGCGGCAATTGCGCGGCGCGCGCCGCGACACCGGCGTCATCCATCGGGATGGGTACGATGACTTTGATTTTTTTCGTCAACAGCCTGGTCCCTCCCTAGCCTGCGATTACATATGCTAGGCGGAGGCCGGGCTTGCGCGCAAGTAAATTGTATACAATCCTGTGCAAATGACCAAGCGGTGCTGGAAAAGGGCCATATCATGAATACCGCATCCGCCCGTGCCCATCGCATCATCCGCAGCTCCCTGCTGGACGGCACGTTCGCGCCCGGCGATGCGCTGACGGAGGCAGCTCTGGCGGACCTTTCCGGCGTCAGCCGCACGCCGGTCAGGCAGGCGCTGCTGCGGCTGGAGGCCGAGGGGCTTGTCACGCGCTCCGAAACGGGCCGGCTGTCGGTGGCCGACTGGCAACGAACGGATCTGGACGATCTGTTCACTCTGCGCGCCATGCTGGAGGGCCACGCCGCCGAGCGCGCCGCGCGCCGTATCGACGCCGACGGACTTGCGGCCCTGAAGGCGGCAAACGCCGACCTCGCCGCCGCCGTCGCCGGAACCCCCGACGTGCCCGCCTTCCTCACCGCCAATCACCGCTTTCACGATATCATTATCGCCGCCGCCGCGTCCGACCGCACGGCGGTCATGCTGGGGCAGCTTGTGGAACAGCCGCTCGTTCGCGCCACGGCGCATCGTTACGACCGCGCCCTGTTCATGCGCAGTCACGAGGAACATGAGGAACTGATCGCCGCGCTGGAGCTGGGCGATGGCACCTGGGCACGCGCGGTGATGACCGGACATATCCGCCGCGCCTACCACGCGCTGGCGAGCATTCGCGACGAGCCCGGGTTCAAACCCTAACCGATCCGCGCCTTCATCCAGTCGCAATCGACCACCTCGGCCGTTTTCGCCTTCAGGTCGAAGATACTCGCATCGTGGACCGCCCGGTCGCGATCGCCGCAGGCATCTTCGACGATGAATGGCGCGAACCCGTGGCAAAGGGCATCGACAGCCGTGGCGCGCACGCAACCCGAAGTGGAGAGGCCGGTTATGATGAGCGTGTCCATGCGCATCGCCGTCAGCGTCGCGGCGAGATGCGTGGCGAAGAAGGCGCTCGGATAGCGTTTCGTCACCACCATATCGCCCGGTTCCGGTGACAGGCTGGGATCGAAATCGGCAAGGGGATTGCCCCGGTCGAAACAGCTGAGCGCCGCGATCTTGCGCCGGAACATGCCGCCGTCACGGCCCTCGAGCGCCGGGTCATATTCGACCCGCGTCCAGATGACGGGCACATCGGCGTTGCGGACCGCGGCAACCAGATCGCGCGTGACAGCCAGTTCCGATTCCACGCCCGCATAAAGTGGCGACTCCTTCACCAGATACGCCATGGCGAAATCGATGACGATCAGCGCGGGCCGCTCGCCGAAGGGCAAGGACTGGCCAAAGCCCGCCGCTGTATAATCCTCATTCCGGTCCGCCATCAGATAACGCCCCTGTTGGCGAGGTCGGCGCGCGCAGCCGAATCCAACCCCAGCAGCTCACCGTAGATTTCCTCATTATGCTGACCGAGTTCTGGCGGTCCCGGCCATTTTATGCTGCCCGGGGTTTCCGAAAGGCGCGGCGCGGGCGTCTGCATGAAGAAATTTTCGAACTCCGGATGCGCCACCTTTTCCAGTGCCTTGCGCGCCTTGAACTGCGGGTCTTCCAACATGTCGGGTGCGGTGAAGATCTTGCCGGCGGGAACACCGGATTCCTCAAGCAATGTCAGCAGCGTCTTGGCATCGAACCTCGCGGTCCAGGCGGAGATGATCTCGTCCAGTTCCGTCTGGTGCGCGCCGCGCGACAGATGGTCGACGAAGCGCGGATCGGTCGCCAGCTCCGGCTGTTCCATCGCTTCCGCCATGCGCGCCCAGACGCTGTCCTGGTTCGCGCCGATCAGGATCTCGCCATCCTTCGTCGGATAGACGTTCGAGGGCGCGATGCCGGGCAGGATCGACCCGGTGCGCTCACGGATGAAGCCGCCCTCGGTATATTCCGCGACGGTCGACTCCATCATGGCGAGCACCGCTTCATAAATCGCCGAATCGACCATCTGCCCCTGCCCGGTCTTTTCCCGGTGATGCAGCGCCATCATCGCGCCGAGGCAGGCATAGGTCGCCGCCAGGGAATCGCCGATCGACAGGCCGACCCGGCTGGGCGGCGTCGACGGATCGCCCGCCAGATAGCGCATGCCGCCCATGGCTTCGCCAATGGACCCATAGCCCGCGCGCTTCGCATAGGGACCGGTCTGGCCGAACCCGGAGACGCGAATCATGATCAGCTGCTCGTTGAGCGCGTGCAGGTCGTCCCAGCCCAGAGACCATCTCTCCATGGTGCCTGGGCGGAAGTTCTCCAGCAGAAAATCGGACTTCGCGGCCAGCCTGCGGACGATGTCCTGCCCTTCGGGCTCGCGCAAGTTGAGCGTGACGCACTTTTTGTTGCGTGACACGACGGGCCACCAGAGCGGCTTTCCCCGTCCCCATGTGCGCATCGGATCGCCCACGTTCGGGGGCTCGATCTTGATCACCTCGGCCCCATGGTCGCCCATCAGCTGACCGCAGAACGGTCCCGCGATCAGCTGTCCCATCTCAATCAGCCGAAGTCCGGCGAGCGCGCCTTCCGTCATGTAATTCCCCGAATACTGCTCTTGCCTATTTTTACCACCTGTAGGATGACGGTTCGTATTTGTATACAATTCTGCTCGTTAGAAAGCGCCATATGCGTAATTCTTATCGCCAGACGGATAGGACGGGCGTCCGCATGGCGTTAGTGGGATGGGTCCGAAAGGTCGAATCATGAACATGACGCATCCCGCCATCCAGATTGTCGAGGTCGGCGCACGCGACGGCCTGCAGAACGAACCGGAAATTATCGAGACCGCCGACAAGGTCCGGCTGATTACCCGCATGATGGATGCGGGAATCCGCCGTATCGAGGTCGCGAGCTTCGTGCATCCGGAACGCGTGCCCCAAATGGCCGACGCCGAAGCGGTCATCGCGGCGCTGCCCGACCGCACGGATGTGTCCTATATCGGCCTTTGCCTCAACAAGCGCGGCGTGATGCGCGCCATCGCGGCGGGCGAAGGCAACAAGCGCGGAGTCGATGAGGCGGGCTGCGTCCTCGTCGCGTCCGACACCTTCGGACAGAAGAACCAGGGCCAGACCATGGCCCAGGGCATCGCCGAAAACCGTGACATGGTCCGGCTGGCCAGGGAAAACGGCCTGAAAGCGCAGGTGACGATCTCCGCCGCCTTCGGCTGCCCCTTCGAGGGGCATGTACCGCTGGAAACGGTCGTCCATCTCGCCAGGGAAATGACGGACGCAGGCGCGGAAGAAATCGCCCTTGCCGACACGGTCGGCGTCGCCGTCCCGGCGCAGGTTACGGACCTGTTCGGCAAGGTGCGTGAAGCCGTAGGCCCGGATTTGCCCCTGCGTGCCCACTTTCACGACACGCGCGGCATGGGCATGGCGAACGCCTGGGCGGCCTGTCAGGCGGGCGTGACCACGCTCGATTCCTCGCTAGGCGGACTCGGCGGCTGCCCGTTCGCGCCCAATGCGACCGGAAATATCGCCACCGAGGATCTGGTTTACCTGATGCAGACCAGCGGGGTCGAAACCGGCCTCGACCTCAGGAGGGCCATCGCCACAAATCACTGGTTCACCGGCGTCATCGGCAAGGATCTGCCCAGCGTCGTGGCAAAGGCCGGTTTACCGACCGGATGGGGAGAATAGCATGACCTACCGCCTGGGCGTCGATGTTGGCGGCACCTTTACCGACCTGCTGGTCATCGACGAGGTGACCGGCCGCACCTGGCGCGACAAGGTTCCCTCCACGCCCGGCGATCCGTCCGAAGCGGTCGTCTCCGGCGCGCGGCAGGTTACCTCAATGGCAGGCGTGAGGCCGGAAGACATCGCGTTGTTCCTCCACGGTACGACGGTTGCGACGAACGCGGTCCTTGAACACAAGATCGCGCATGTCGGCCTGGTCGTCACCGAAGGCTATCGGCACATCCTGCAGATTGCCCGCAGCCTGGTTCCCGGTGGCCTCGCCGCCTGGATCGTCTGGCCGAAGCCCGTGCCCATGGCGGCGCTGGAGGCGACCGTCGAAATTCCCGAGCGCATCGACGCCGACGGCAGCGTCAGCCGCGAGCTGGACGAGACCGGCGCGCGTGCGGCGCTCGAGAAGCTCAAAGCCGAAAATCCCGAGGCGATCACAATCTGCCTGATGAACAGCTATGTGAACGACGCGCATGAACGCCGTGTCGCGGAAATCGCGCGGGAGGTTTTCCCCGATCTTCCCATCAGCATCAGCGCCGACATCCTGCCCGAGATGCAGGAATATGAGCGCACGCTGACGACCGTCGCCAACAGCGCCGTGCGGCCCACCGTATCGCGCTACGTCGCCAATCTGGAAGGCGAACTGACCTCCTGGGGCTGTGAGGCGAAACTGTCCCTGCTGCGCTCCGATGGCGGCCTGACCAGCGCGGCCAAGGCGCGGGAGGCGCCCGTCAACCTCCTCATGTCCGGTCCCGCGGGCGGCGTCGCGGGCGCGGTCTGGGTGGCTAGGAATGCCGGCTTCGACAATGTCCTGACGCTCGACATGGGCGGCACCTCGACCGACGTGGCGCTCATCGAGAATGGCGCACCCCGCCTCCGCCGGGAAACCAGCGTCGGCCATCTGACCGTGCGCGCCTCCTCGCTCGATGTGAAGACCGTCGGTGCGGGCGGCGGCTCCATCGCCGCCGTTCCCGAACTGACCGGCGCGCTGCGTGTCGGACCGGAGTCCGCGGGCGCCGTGCCCGGTCCCGCCGCCTATGGCAAGGGCGGCGATCTGCCGACCGTGACCGACGCCAACGTCGTTCTTGGCTATCTGCCGGAGGACCTGCTCGGTGGCACATTCAAGCTCGACCGCGACGCCGCCCGCGCCGCCGTCGAGACCGTCGCCAGACCGCTCGGACTCAGCGTCGAGGACGCCGCCGCCGGGATCATCGCCATCGTTAATGAGAATATGTTCGGCGCGCTTCGCCTCGTCAGCGTGCAGCAGGGCTACGATCCGCGCGATTTCGCGTTGATGCCCTTCGGCGGGGCTGGTCCCTTACACGGAAACGCCATGGGGCAGCTGATGGGCTCGTGGCCCGTCATCGTGCCGCCCTCGCCCGGCGTGCTCTGCGCCTATGGCGACGCCACGACCCGGCTCCGCGTCGACGCGCAGCGCAGCTTCAACCGGCTGGTCCCGGAAACCAGCGACGCCGATGTCTCCGCCGTCATGAAGGAGATCGCCGCCGAGGTGCGCGCGGAACTCGAGGCCGAGGGCGTCCCCGCCGCCGACCAGAATGTCAGCTTCGAACTCGACATGCGTTATGCGGGGCAGGCGTTCGAGGTGCCACTGCCCTTCGCGGATGGTGACAGCATCGCCTCCGCTGTCGAGGCGTTCGACAAGGAGCATGAGCGGCTCTTCACCTTCAACCTCGACCAGACCCCGCATGAGATCGTCAACATCCGCGTCGTCGCGCTCGGCAGGCCAGCGAATGTCGCCGCCGAGCAGATCGAGAGCGGCGATGCGGACGCCGGCGCCGCGCGCGTCAGGGACCACAGGATCTACGTCGAGGGCGGCTGGCATGACGCGGCGATCTACGACCGGGCGAAGCTGAAGGCGGGAAACCGTATCACCGGCCCCGCCGTCATCACCGAAATGGACTCGACCACGCTGATCCTGCCCGCCCATGACGGCAAGATCGATGCGCATGGCAATATCCTGATCCGCCCCACTACAGAGGGAGCCAAATGATGCCCGCAACCATCATCCAGACGAACGATACCCCCTTCCAGTCCGTCGATATCGACCCTGTTACGCTCGACATCATCGAAAACGCGCTCAGAAACGCGCGCATCGAAATGGACGCCACGCTCGTTCGCACCGCCATGTCGCCCGGCATCCGCGAACAGGGCGACGCCTTTCCGCTGATCGCCGATCCCGACGGCAAGATGATTGTCGGCCAGTTCGGCAGCTTCATCGATGGCTTTTTGCGGAATTTCGATGGCACGATCGAGGAGGGCGACATGATCTTCCTTTCCGACCCCTATAGCTGCGCGGGCGCGGTCAGCCATTCGAACGACTGGCTGGTCCTCCTTCCCGTCTACAAGGACGGCCGCCTCGTCGCCTGGACCGCGATGTTCGGCCACCAGTCCGACATCGGCGGCAAGGTCGCGGGCTCCATGCCGATCGACGCGCGCAGCATCTTCGAGGAGGGCGTCCGCATTCCGCCCGTCAAAATCTATGCGAAGGGCGTTTATAACGAAGACCTGATGAAGCTGGTCATGCACCAGACGCGAAAGCCCGACTGGTGCGCCGCCGATCTGAACGCGCTGATCGCCAGCTGCCGCGTCGCCGCGCGCCGGGTGGAGGAAATGGTGGCGCGCTTCGGCGACGATATCTATATCTCGGCTACGAAAGACCTTCTCGCCCGCAACCACCGCGCCATGAAGGCGCTGATTTCCGAAGCCATCGGCGAAGCCCCTGTCAGCTTCGAGGATTATATCTGCGATGACGGCGTCGGCTACGGCCCCTACAAGATGAAATGCACCATGTGGCGGGAGGGTGACAGGGTCATCCTCGATTTCGACGGCACCGACCCGCAATCCGCCGCCTCGATCAATTTCCTCCTGAACGAGAACATGTTCAAGATGTTCTTCGGCATCTACATGATCATGGTGTTCGACCCGCAGGTGCTGTTCAACGACGGCTTTTACGACCTTATCGACGTCCGGATTCCGGACGGGTCGCTGCTGAAACCGCAATATCCCGCAGCACTTTCGGGACGCACGCACGCCCTCGGGCGCATCTTCGACATATTGGGCGGTCTCCTTGGCCAGAAGACGCCGGAATTCCTCAATGCCGCCGGCTTTTCGTCCAGTCCGCACCTGATGTATTCCGGCCGCGACACAAGGGAAGGCCGCGATGGGAAGTGGTTCCAGCTATTCCAGATCGGCTTTGGCGGCATCCCCGGACGGCCGATGGGCGACGGCCCCGACGGCCATTCCCTATGGCCCGGTTTCACCAACGTCCCCAACGAGTTTCTGGAACGCTACTTCCCGCTTCGCATCGAACGATACGAGGCGCTCGCCGATACCGGCGGCGCAGGGTTGAACCGCGGCGGCAACGGCATTCATATGCGCTACCGCTTCCTGGCGGACGGCGCGATCAGCATCCATGACGACCGCTGGTTCACCAAACCCTGGGGCGTCAATGGGGGCGAGCCGGGAACCCGGGCCCGCAAGATCCTGATCCGCACCGACGGCACCGAACAGATTGTCGGCAACAAGCTCGACACGCTCGACGTGAAAGCGGGCGACGCGCTCGATTTCATCACCTGGGGCGGCGGCGGCTGGGGCGACCCTTATGAGCGCGATCCCGCACTGGTTCTGGCGGATATCGCCAAGGGTCTGGTGACCGTTGAGGGCGCGCGCCGCTACGGCGTGGTGATCGCGGACGGCGCGGTCGATATGTCCGCCACCCAAGCCCTTCGCGAAGACTTGCGGGCAAAACGCGGTGACACCGAGCTTTTCGACCGCGGCGGCGATATCGAAACCCTCCGCGCGAATTGCGAAGCCGAAACCGGCCTGCCCGCACCCAAACAGCCGGTCTGGGACGTTAAGAAGGAAGCAGCGTAGGACGGCGGACTATTGAAGCCACACTAAATCCGTCATTCTGGCGTAGACCGAAATCCATCTCTTGAGTCTGCCCGAAGGCGTACATCTTCAAGATAGACCCCAGCCTTCGCCGGGTGACGGTTGGTTTGACCCGGCCTACCCCAACCGCACCAGCGCCGCCCGCAACCGTTCCCCTTCGGCCTTCCGTTCGGTCAGCTTTTCTTCCGTCTCCACGATCACGTCCGGCTTTGCATTGGCGCGGAAGCCAGGATTGCCGAGGCGCTTCTCAATCGCTGCGGCCTCCTTTTCCGCAGCCTCCGCATTCTTCGTCAGCCGCGCCTTTTCCACTCCCAGGTCGATGATCCCTTCCAGCGGAATGACGAACGTCGCCTCATCGGCAATAATCTGAGCCGCGCCGCCTTCGGGCGTCGCTTCCAGAGAAATGCTTTCGATCCGCGCCAGCCGCTGCAACATGGCGCGGTTCCGATCGATACGCCCCGTTGTCCGGTCGGACGCCTCCCGCACGAACATCGGCAATTTCGCGCCTGCCGGGACATTCAGTTCCGAGCGGCTCGACCGAATCGCCGTTACAAGATTGATCAGCCAGTCGACTTCCGCGCTCGCGTCCGCATCGCCCGCGTCCGCATCGACCGCCACCCATTTGGCGTGGATCAGGTCATAGGGCCGGTCGCCCAGCCGGTGCCACAGCTCTTCCGTGATGAACGGCATGACGGGGTGCAGCATGACCAGGATCTGGTCCAGCACCCAGCCCGCGACCGCCTGCGTTTCCGCCTTCGCGGCCTCGTCGTCCCCCTGTAGCGCGGGCTTCGACAACTCCAGATACCAGTCGCAAAAGCTGGCCCAGGTGAACTGGTAAGCCGTCGCCGCATAGGCGTCGAAACGGTAGTCGGCGAGCGCTCGGTCCAGCGCCGCCGCCGCCTTCATCGTCTGGCCGATGATCCAGCGGTTGACGGCGGACGTCGCGGGCGGCGGCGCGAGCGTCTTTGACGCGCCAATCCCATAACCCTGCGTGAAGCGCGCCGCGTTCCACAGCTTCGTCGCGAAGTTGCGGTAACCCTCGATCCGCTTCTCATCCATCTTAATGTCGCGGCCCTGCGATTCCATGGCGCACATGAAAAAGCGCAGCGCATCCGCGCCATATCTGTCGATCAGGCCGATGGGATCGACGGTGTTCCCCTTCGACTTCGACATCTTCGACCCATCCTTCGCGCGGACCAGCCCGTGCAGGTAAAGGTCGCGGAACGGCACATCGTCCAGCAAATGCATGCCCATCATCATCATCCGCGCATCCCAGAAGAACAGGATGTCGAAACCCGACACGAGCACATCGTTCGGATAACGCCCCTCGGCCTTCACGTCGGTATCCGGCCAGCCCTGCGTCGCAAACGACCAGAGCGCGGAGGAAAACCAGGTGTCAAGGACGTCGGGGTCTTGAGTAAGCGTGATCTCACCAACCCCCAGATCGTCATCCTCGCGAATGCGGGGATCCAGTCCACGTACCGTTTCCGACGCTGGATTCCCGCTTCCGCGGGGATGACGGGCTTTTTTTAAGGCCGCCGCTTCATCTTCGGCGACATGCACATTGCCCTCATTGTCGTACCACGCCGGGATCCTGTGCCCCCACCACAGTTGCCGCGAGACGCACCAGGGCTGGATATTCTCCATCCAGTTGAAGAAGGTCTTCTCCCACGTCTTCGGCACGATGTTGATGTCGCCCGACCGCACGGCGGCCATCGGGGCCTTCGCCAGTTCCTCGGCGTTCACATACCACTGGTCGGTCAGCCACGGCTCGATGACCACGTTCGAACGGTCGCCGAAAGGCGTCTGGATCTTGCGCGGTTCGGAATCGAGCTGCTGTTCCTCGCCTTTTTTCGTCTTCGCGATGTGCGGCACCAGAAATCCGTCCGCCTTCATCCGCGCGACAACGGCCTCACGTGCCGCGAACCGTTCCATTCCCACGAAATCGTCCGGAATCAGCCCGTCCGCCGTCTGCACCACCTCCGCGTCGGCATCGAACATGTTGAGCATGTCGCGCGCTTCGATCCCGGCGCGCTTGCCCACGTCGAAGTCGTTGAAATCATGTCCCGGCGTGATCTTCACTGCGCCCGACCCAAGTTCGGGATCGGCATGGTCGTCCGCGACGATCTCAAGCCGCCGCCCGGTGATCGGCTGCTCGATGAACTTGCCGACGACCGAGGCGTAGCGCTCGTCATCGGGATGCACCGCGACCGCCATGTCGGCCAACATGGTTTCCGGCCGCGTCGTCGCCACTTCGATGAAATCCTGCCCATCCGGCAATGTCGCGCCGTCCGCCAGCGGATAGCGGAAGCGCCAGAATTGCCCGGCGACTTCCTTCGTCTCGACTTCCAGATCGGAAATCGCCGTCTTCAGGCCCGGATCCCAGTTCACCAACCGCTTGTCGCGGTAGATCAGTCCCTCTTCATGCAAGCGCACGAACACTTTCGTGACCGCGTCGGCGAAATGCGGGTCCATGGTGAACTGCTCTTGTCCCCAGTCCATGGAACAGCCGAGCCGCCGCAGCTGCCCGGTGATCTCGCCGCCCGACTCTTCCTTCCATTCCCAGACCTTCGCCAGGAAATCCTCACGGCTATAGTCCGTGCGCTTCTCGCCCTTTTCGTTCAGCTGCCGCTCGACCACCATCTGCGTCGCGATGCCCGCATGGTCGGTCCCGACCACCCATTTCGCGTCCCGCCCGCGCATCCGGTGATAGCGGACCAGCACATCCTGCAGGCTATTGTCGAGCGCGTGGCCGATATGCAGCTTGCCCGTCACATTGGGCGGCGGATTGACCAGCGTCCAGGGTTCCGCGCCAGGCCGGTCGGGCCGGAACGCGCCCGTTTCCTCCCAATGCGCATACCAGCGGGATTCGATGTCGGCGGGGTCGAAGGTGGTGGGGATTTCGCCCCCTGAATTATTGTCGGTCATGCCCGGCTCTCTGCCAAGAGATAGAGGCGGCGGCAACATGGCGTCTGCGATGCGTATCCGGCCTCGCCAATACCGTCATTCCCGCGCAGGAGGGAATGACAGGTCTTTAGCTATCGCGTCGCCTGCCCGCACTGCCCCCGATGCATCAGAAACGCATCCGCCAGCACCAGCGCCATCATGGCCTCCGCCACGGGAACGGCGCGAATGCCGACGCAGGGGTCGTGCCGGCCCTTGGTCTGGATTTCGGTCGCCTCACCGGTGCGCGTCACCGTCTCGACCGCCGTCAGGATCGAGGAGGTCGGCTTCAGCGCGATGCGGCAGACGATCTGCTGGCCGGTCGAGATGCCGCCTGCCGTCCCGCCCGCATGGTTCGACTCGAAAATCGGTGGATCGCCCGCGTTCGCGCCGGGGCGCATGGGATCGGCATTTTCTTCGCCGGACAGTCGCGCCGCGCCGAAGCCGTCGCCGATTTCCATGCCCTTCACCGCGTTGATCGACATCATCGCGGATCCAAGCTCCGAATCGAGTTTCGCGTAAACCGGCGCGCCCCAGCCCGCGGGGACGCCGTCTGCCAGCACCTCCACCACCGCGCCCAGCGAAGATCCGGCCTTGCGCGCCTTGTCCAGTGTCGCTTCCCACCGCGCGGCCGCAGCGCCATCCGCGCACCAGAAGGCGTTGGCCGGAATCTGTGCGGCGTCGAAGCCGTCCACCCGGTCCCCGCCCAGTTCGACAACATGCCCCAATATGCCGACCTGCGGAATGACTTTGCGCGCAATCGCGCCCGCCGCCACGCGCGCCGCGGTTTCCCGCGCGCTCGACCGCCCGCCGCCGCGATAGTCGCGAAAGCCATATTTGGTGTCATAGGCATAATCGGCATGGCCGGGCCGGTATTTGCCGGCGATGTCGCCATAGTCCTTCGACCGCTGATCGACATTCTCGATCATCAGGCTGATCGGCGTGCCGGTCGTCTTTCCCTCGAACACGCCCGACAGGATGCGGACCTGATCCGGTTCCTTCCGCTGGGTCGTGAAGCGCGACTGACCCGGCTTACGCGCGTCCAGAAAGGGCTGGATGTCATCTTCGGACAGGGCAACCCCCGGCGGACAGCCGTCGACCACGACGCCAAGTGCGGGCCCGTGGGATTCCCCCCAGGTGGTGAACCGAAAAACGCGGCCAAAGCTGTTATAGGACATGGAAACCTAACTGCCGCGCGCCGTCTCCACTGTCGAGCCACGAAAAAGGGGCGCGAACTTCATGGTCCGCACCCCCAGACGCCTGCGGCGGCGCGCCGCTAGAAGCTGTAGCCGATCGAACCGACGATTTGGCTGTCCGCCACGAAGGGCGAATTGGACCCGATGACCCGTGTGCCGACAACATTCTCACGCGTTTTGCCGATATTGGTATCGACATAAGTCAGGCCGAGCGAAAGGCCGTACATTTCGGTCGCTATACCCAGTGACCAGTCGAGATAGTCATTGTCGAACACCTCGAACCCATTCGCGGAGGACCCGCCGAAACCGAGCGACCCGTCGGTCCAGCCGAGGTGCGCGGTCAGGCTGACTGGCGTATTCGGAATGCCATATCCAAGATCGCCATAGGCGTAGAAATTATCATCGCCGATCGAATCCTGGTCGGGAGCGTAGGCGATGCCTACGGTCGCCTCGGCACCGGCGATCTCCGCGCCGACGCTGCCATAAAGCTCGATATAATCGTTATTCCCCGCCGCGCCCGGATAGAGATAATAAAGCGCGCCGACATCGAACGTGCCGATACCGCCGAAATCACCACCGAACCCGGCGTAGAGATCGAGTTCGAGATTCGGATCGCCGAACGTGCCGAAGCCCCCGAGATTCGACGCCCATGTTCCGGCGTAGAATCCCGAGCTGTGCGCGACATCGAGGCCGCCCTGCAGCGCAATATCCTCATCGGAAAAGGAGATACCGCGGAAACGGTAATCCGTGACGAAATTGACATTGCCGGACAATTCCCAGTCGCTGGGAATATCCGTGTCGGTCGCCTCGTCCAGACCGGTCTGGGCCTGTGCGGTCGTTGCCAGCATGGCAGCGGATGTAAGCAGCGCGCATGCAACTGCACCGCGTGTGAAAACGCTTTTGGTCATGGTCTTGCCCTTCTTTGTTCAGCTCAACACTGCTCGCCCGGAAGGGGTAGATGGCAGCTCTTTTGGCCGCCTGTTGCATCTTTGTGACCGAAATCGCTGCGCTGCACAAGGGGCGAATCAGTCTCGCTTACATTGCGGCGCGCCTCTGATGCAGAAGGGCAACAGGTGTCAAGTCCGCGGCGCGCAAGAAAAAAAGGGCCGATGCGTTCCCGCACCGGCCCAGTCAAATCCTTGGGGAGGATCGCCCGTTAAGGCATAGTCATATTGCAGTGCAGCATTTACGATTGCAACCCCTAATTTGACAAGGATGTCAGGCAGCTTGTCGCACCCGGCGCCGATCGCGCCATCTGTCCGCTGGCGGCCAGACCCGCCGCCGTCTATAGCTGGCCCATGAGCGATCTATTCACGGGGGCCGGGCCGCAACCGGTCGGGGATTATAACGCAAGCGAGATCGAGGTGCTGGAGGGGCTGGAGCCCGTTCGCCGCCGTCCCGGCATGTATATCGGCGGCACCGACGAGCGCGCCCTGCACCATCTCGCGAACGAAGTCATCGACAACGCCATGGACGAGGCCGTGGCGGGCCATGCGAATCGCATCGAGATGCACCTGGCCGCCGATGGCACGCTGTCGGTCAGCGACAATGGCCGGGGCATCCCCATCGACGAGCATCCGCGTTATCCGGGTAAAAGCGCGCTCGAGATCATTTTCATGATGCTGCATTCCGGCGGCAAATTCTCCGGCAAGGCCTATGCCACTTCGGGCGGGCTGCACGGCGTCGGTGTCTCGGTGGTGAACGCGCTGTCGAAGACGCTGGAAGTCGAAGTCGCGCGCAACAAGAAGGTCTACCGCGCCACCTTCTCGCGCGGGGACGTCGTCGAACCATTGCACGAGGCGGGCACGGTCCCCAATCGCCGCGGCACCAGGATCAGCTTTTCCCCCGATCCCGATATCTTCGGCAGCCGCGCAAGGCTGAAACCGCAGCGCCTCTTCACGCTGGCGCGCTCCAAGGCGTATCTGTTCGGCGGAGTCGAGATCCGCTGGTCCTGCGACCCCGACCTCGCCGACGAAAACACGCCCGCCGAGGCCGTATTTCAGTTTCCGGGCGGGCTCGCCGACCATCTGACGGAATTGATCGGCGACAGGGAATGCGCGACGGACGACCCCTTCGCCGGAAAGGCCGATTTTCCCGGCGATCAGGGGAGCGTCGAATGGGCGATCGCCTGGCCGCTCTATGGCGAAGGCTCCACGAGCTATTATTGCAACACCATTCCGACACCCGATGGCGGCACGCACGAAACCGGCCTGCGCGCCGCATTGGTGAAGGGGATGCGCGGTTTCGCTGAAATCACAAACACGAAAAAGGGCGCGCAGCTGACCGCCGACGACATGGTGAACGGCGCGGAGATCATGCTGTCGGTCTTCATCCGCGAGCCGCAATTTCAGTCGCAGACGAAGGACCGCCTCACTTCACCGGAAGCCGCGCGCCTGGTCGAGACCGCGATGCGCGACCGCTTCGACCAGTTCCTGTCGCGCGACATGAACCGCGGCAAGGCGCTGATGGGCTTCGCGCTGGAACGGCTCGACGAGCGGCTGAAGCGCAAGGCCGAGCGCGAGGTGAAACGCAAGACCGCGACCAACAAGAAGGGTCTGCGCCTGCCCGGCAAGCTGACGGACTGTTCCGGCGGCGGGAAGCTCGACACGGAACTCTTCATCGTCGAGGGCGATTCGGCGGGCGGAAGCGCCAAGCAGGCGCGCGAGCGCAAGACGCAGGCAATCCTGCCGATACGCGGCAAGATCCTGAACGTCGCCAGCTCCACCGCCGCGAAGATTGGCGCCAACAGCGAGATCGCCGACCTGATCCAGGCCATTGGCGCGGGTCATGGCGATCATTATGACGACGACGCCGTCCGCTACGACCGCATCGTCATCATGACCGACGCCGATGTCGATGGCGCGCATATCGCCACGCTGTTGATGACCTTCTTCTTTCAGGAGATGCCCGGCCTCGTGAAGTCGGGACGTTTGTATCTGGCGCAGCCGCCCCTGTACCGCTTGGCGCAGGGCGGGAAGACCGCTTACGCCCGCGACGACGCGCACCGGGAGGAGCTTTTGAAGACCGAGTTCAAGGGCAAGGGCAAGCTGGATGTCAGCCGCTTCAAGGGTCTTGGCGAGATGAGCCCGAACCAGCTGAAGGAAACCACCATGGACCCGGCGAAGCGCACGCTGATCCGGGTGACGTTGCCAGCCAGTTATGAGGCCGGAGCCGACACGCGCGATCTGGTCGACCGCCTGATGGGCAAGGATCCCGCGCCGCGCTACCAGTTCATCCAGGCTAACGCCGACCAGCTGGGCATCGACGCCATCGACGCCTGAACCGCCCCGTTAATTGCTTTGTTACAATTATGTTGCATTTCATGTCACATAACTGTAACAGAGTCCTTATTGATGGGAGATCAAGCCATGAAAATCATTCTCGCGCTCGCTGCGTCCACCCTGGCATTCAGTGCCGCACAGGCACAGGAAATCGGCTATGCCGAAGACGCGCTTGCCTATTCGGCGATGATGGATGGGAATTGGGAACGGGCCGAACGTCAGCTGGCCGCGAGTGCGGACGAGCTCTCCGCCGATCCCGCGCGCCTCCTCAATCTGGCGCAGGTCTATGCGGCCACGGGCCGCGATGCCGATGCCCGCGCCATCTATCAGCAGGTCCTGGCTGGCGAGGACATGACTCTGGTTCTGTCCGACGACCGCAAGGTCAGCGCGCACATGATCGCCGGAGCGAAGCTGGCGACGGTCGAGCGCGCGTCACGCTGAACGTCTCCAGATCGCACAGCTGATACCGTGACCGGTGCCGCTGTGCCGCTCAGGGACTAGCCGTTTCCTTCGCGCCCGCTAGACAGGTGGCGATGTCGAAGGCGATCCTGACTTCCCCGCGGATAAGGCGGCGTATCGCGCTGCTGCTGGGCACGGGTGCCGTTGCGCTTCTGGTGTTCCTCATCTCCCCTAATGACCTAGACCAATCGACCACCGCAGCATCAGACATGCCGACACAGGTCTCGCCATCGCCACCTCCGGCGCGCATATCGCTGGAAACTCCACCGGCATCAAATACGCGGCCAAAAGACATCCATATCCCACCGCCCCCTGGCATCACGCTGACTGGTATTTCCGCCAGCGGCGTTGGGGGCGGCGCGGCCATGTTTTCGGGTGACGACGGACGCCAGCGGCGGGTGCGGGCTGGCAATATCGTATCGGCGGGCTGGACACTGGATGAAGTTCATCCACGCCATGTGATCCTGGGCCGCGGCGGAGGCGGAACGGCACGTATGGACTGGGCGCGAGAGGGCGAACGGGTTCCCACGCCGGAAACCTCCCGGACGCTGCCTTCGACGGAGACGGCGAACACGGTCTTCACCAGCCTGACATTGTCGATGGAGCGCGAGGATGGCGGCTATCGCCTGACCAGCATACCGGCGGCGCTGAACGGTCTTGGCCTGCGGCCCGGCGACGTGCTGACCCGCTTCGACGATGACGCCTTCGACGATCCCGAACGGCTGCAGGATCTGGCAACGCGTGTGACTTTGCAGCGCGGCGGAACGTTACGCTATGTTCGCGCGGGAAAAAGCCGGGACATCGCGCTCCCGTCCAGATAAGTCACGAATTTGCAACATAAATGTCATGCCCGCGTCTTGTGGATATTTTTCCGCGGATTGTCACATTACCATCACAGAAACTGCCTAGCCGGTCGGCATCGGTCGATCCGGCGCACGGCTGGATCGACGCTGAACCAGCCTGATCCGAATCGCATAAGGGGTTTCCTGTCATGTCCACAACACGCGCTTTCCTGCTTCTGGGGTCCGCCATCGCACTTGCCAGCTGCGGTGCCGACGACGTCGCTTCACCGGGCGACGGCGTCATCGTCGTCCCCGCACCGACGCCAGCGCCCACGCCGGCACCGACGCCGACACCGACGCCAACACCGACGCCAACCCCAACGGGCGGTCCTGCCGAGAACTGCCCAGCCGGTACCACGCGCACGGCGGAAATCCTGGATTACGGCACGGACGCCGACAGCGACGACGCACGCGTCTGCCAGCTTCGCGGGGTCATTTCCTCCGACCTGCGCCTCGAGGCGCTGCCCGGCGTCGTCTATTCCCTGTCCGGCCGTGTTCAGGTCGGCACCGATGTCGGCCCGACCGACGCGCCGGAACCCGGGTCGCAGCAGGCCACGCTCAGCATCGACCCAGGCGTCGTTATTTTCGGTTCGCAGGGCGCGGACTTCCTGCTCGTCAACCGCGGCTCGCAGCTGCGTGTGGACGGCACCGCCGACGCCCCGGTCATCATGACCAGCAGGCAGAATGTAGAGGGCACCGCGAACGCGGACTCCGTCGGCCAATGGGGTGGCGTCGTCATTCTGGGCCGCGCTCCTTTCTCGGACTGCACGGCCGGCACGGGCGGCACCGCGGACTGCACCGGCGCCGTCGAGGGCACATCGAACGCCTTCTTCGGTGGCGATGTCCCCGCCGACAACTCCGGCTCGATCCGCTATCTTTCCGTGCGCTATGCCGGTTTCGAGGTGTCGACGGGCAATGAGCTGAATGGCATCACGCTGGCCGGTGTCGGCAGCGGCACGACGTTCGATCATATCCAGGTGCACAACAATTCGGACGACGGCATCGAATGGTTCGGCGGCAATGTGAATGGTCGCTATCTGGTCCTTACCGGCAATGACGACGACTCGATCGACACCGATTCGGGCTATACCGGCGTCAACCAGTTCGTCATTGTCACGCAGCGCTCCGGAAGTAATGGCGACCGCGCCTGGGAGGCGGACTCCGACGGCAACGAGAACCGCACGCCGCGGCAGGACACGGTGCTTGCCAATTTCACCTTCCTGGTGAACAGCGACACGGCGGTCACATTGCGCGGTGGCGGCGACTACGCACTGGTGAACGGTGTCATCGCAGGTGCGGAGGCCGGAACCACCTGCCTCGACATCGACGGCGCGCAGACGGCGGCGGCGGCCGACGACGCCAATGACGAGAATGGACCACCCGTTTTCCAGTCGGTTGTCATCGACTGCGAAACCGGAGCGTCGGGTGACGACGATGGAATCGACGATGCCGGCCTGTTCACCGGTGGCGGCACGAACAACGACCTGATGTTCACATCCACGCTGGGCGGCACGTCCGGTCTGGTCAACGGCGCGAATGAAAGCGCGGTGACGGCCTTCGACGCCTCGACGCTCAACAGCTTCCTGATGGCGACCAGCTATATCGGCGCGGTCCGCGACGAGGACGATCTGTGGTTCGACGGCTGGGCATGCGGCCTTGGCAACAGCCTGCCGTGCGAAGCCCGCCCGCAGACGATCGTGCCTGGCGACAGCGACGACTGAGCCACCGCCGCAAACGGGACGGGCGGCGGCTGACATCC
>JBARZR010000063.1:0-7968 GCA_049650205.1 Pacificimonas sp.
AGCCAGGACAGCCCGCTCCTGACCGTCACCACCGGCCCGACGCCAGACGCCGAGGTCGGCGACATGACGCTGCTGTTCCTCGACCGGGCGAGCGGCGCGGCGCTGGGTCCCGCGCCCGAGGGCGGCGTGATGGAGCTGATCCTGGGGCTGCATACCGACATGCTGCTGGGCCTGCCCGGCATGTACGCTCTGGGAGTGATGGGGCTTGCCTTCGTCCTCGCCCTCATCTCCGGCGTGGTCCTCTACGCGCCGTTCATGCGGCGTCTGCGCTTCGGTGCGCTCCGCACGGGCCGGGGGCGGCGGGTGGGATGGCTGGACCAGCATAATTTTCTGGGCGTGGTGACGCTGGCATGGGCGCTGGTCATCGGCCTGACGGGGGCGATCAACGCCTTTGCCGATCCATTGACGGACAACTGGCGGGACGGGGAGGTCGCGGCGATGACGGCGGGCTATGCGGACGCCGCGCCCCTGCCTGTGTCCAGCTATGGCTCGCTGGACCGTGCGATGGCATCCGCGCGTGACGCGCTTCCCGGGCGATCGCCGCAGTTCATCGGCTTTCCGGGCGGCGCGTGGAGTTCGGGCCATCATTATGCGATCTTCTTTCAGGGTGACCGCGCGCTGACCCGCAACCTCCTCACCCCCGCGCTGGTCGACGCGGAGACGGGGATGCTGACCGATGCGGGCACCATGCCCGCGGTCAATCAGGCGCTGATGCTGTCGAAGCCGCTCCATTTCGGCGATTATGGCGGCCTGCCGCTGAAGGTGATCTGGGCGCTCTTCACGCTGGCGACGATCTGGGTGTTGTGGACCGGCCTCATGCTCTGGTGGCGGCGGCGGCTCGGCGATGTCGAGCGGCGCGTCGCGGAGATCATCGAGGGCGGCCGGCAGGGGAAGGCGACATGATGCTGCGCCCCCGAAAGCGCCAGTCGCTTGCGGCGATATTCGCCTGGCCGCTGGCATTCGCCGCCGCCAGCCTTCTCGGTCTTCTCCTCGGCCTGACCGGCGATGGCTGGCGCGACGCGGCGGCCTGGCTGCTGCTTGGCGCGGTGCCGCTTGCCGTCCTCATAATGTGGCTGCGCCGCGATGCGCGGCCACCGGTTTCCAGACCTATGAAAGACTTTAGATGACCATGCGTACCGTGTTTTTCCCCACCACCATCATTGCCGCCGCCGCACTCGCCATTCCGGTTCAGGCGCAGACCGGCGGGGACGAGGATATCATCGTCGTGACGGCGCAGCGCGAAAACGCCTCGACCATTATGAATTCGGGAAGCGCGGGCGTGCTGGGCGACCGGGCGGCGGAGGATCTGCCGTTCGCCGTGCGGTCCTATGATGAATCGCTGATCCTGAACCAGCAACCGCAGACGCTGGGCGAGGTGCTGGAAAACGATCCGACGATCCGCACCACCTTTGGCTTCGGCAACGCCGCCGAGCAGTTCGTCATCCGCGGGTTCGCACTGTTCGGCGACGATATCGGCCTGAACGGGCTTTATGGCATCGCGCCGCGCCAGCTGGTCGCGCCGGAGCTGTTCGAGCGGGTGCAGGTGCTGAATGGCGCGAGCGCGTTCCTAAACGGGGCGGCTCCCGGCGGGTCGGGCCTTGGTGGCAACGTCAACCTCCTTCTGAAGCGGGCGGACGGCGATCCCCTGACGCGCGTCACGCTTGGTTATACGCAGGATGCGCAGTTCGGCGGCAGCTTCGACGTGTCGCGCCGCGTCGGCGCGGGCGGCGAATGGGGGTTGCGCGTCAACGGTGCCTATCGCGATGGAGAGGTGGCGATCGACGGAGAGGACAGGCGCACGCAGGTTCTGGGCGCGGGCCTCGATTATGATGGCGGCGATTTTCGCGTCGCGCTCGACCTGGCCTATCAGGAGGTGAGGGTCGACAATCTGCGGCCCAAGGTGACCATCGGCAGCGCCGCCGTGCCGCGCGCGCCTGCCGCCGACACCAATTATGCGCAGGATTACACCTTTACCGATCTGCGCGATGTTTTCGGCACGCTTTCGCTGGACTATGACGTGGCGGACAATGCGCGGCTATATGCCCGCGTCGGTGCGCGCGACGGGCGTGAGGACGGAATTTACGGCGGCATCACGGTTCTCGACGCCGACAGCGGGGCCGCGAACGGAAACGCGCTGATCGTGCCGCGCACCGATAATAACGAGGCGTTGGAGGCCGGGCTGCGCGTTTCGCTTGGCGACGCCGTCACGCACGAGTTCAATATCGGCGGCAACGCCAGCTGGCAGGTGAACCGCAACGCGTTCGATTTCCGCTATGGTCCCGGCTTCGCAGGCTTTGCGACCAACCTTTACGACGCGGCGCAGGTGGAACTGCTGGACTCGACGCTGGTGGGCGGCGACCTCGATGATCCCTATCCGATTTCGCGGACGCGCCTGTCGAGTGTCTTTGCCTCGGACATGGTCGGCTTCTGGGACGACCGCATCCTTTTGACGGGCGGTCTGCGTCTGCAGTCGCTGAATGTGCGGGGTTATGGGGCTTATGATGGCGGGGAGCTGCAGACGACCTATGACGAGAATGCGGTGACGCCGGTCGCTGGCCTGGTGGTCAAGCCCGTCGAGGGCCTGTCCCTTTACGCGAACCGTATCGAGGCGCTGCAACAGGGGCCGGTGACGCCGCTAGACCCCGCGCTGCCCAATGCGGGCGAGGTGCTCGCGCCGCGCCGTTCGGTGCAATATGAGGTCGGCGGCAAGGTCAGGCTGGGCGCGCTCTTCGCCGGTCTGGCGGCCTATCGAATCGAACGCCCCGGCGAAGGCGTGCGCCCCGACGGGAATTACGGCTATGTCGGCGACCAGCGGCATCAGGGACTGGAACTCACCATGAATGGCGAGCTTGCGCCCGGCCTTCGCCTGATCGGCGGGGCGGCGCTGACCGATGCCGAGCTGATCGGCGGCAACGAGGTGGCGGGGGTACCCGAGTTCACCGCCAATGCCGATATCGAATGGGATCTGCCCTTCGTGTCCGGACTGACGCTGACGGGGCGGGCCGTCCACACGGGTGCGCAATGGGTCGATGCGGCGAACACGCTGGAGGTGGATGCCTGGACCCGTTTCGACGTCGGCGCGCGCTATGTGCTGACGGCGGGAGACACGCCCGTCACGCTGCGCCTGACGGTGGATAATGTCGCGAACGAACGCTATTGGGCGTCATCCTTCGACACCTTCTCCGCAGCGCTGCTGCAGGGCCAGCCGCGCACGGTGAAGGCGTCGGTCTCGGCGGATTTCTGAGGGGCGCTAACCGGGAGCGCGGACACCTACTCCTTCGCCCGCGCCTTCCGGGCCGCGTCGAGGTCGGTGACCTTTTCCGCGCCGGTGCCGTCCTCAGGCACCAGCCCCAGCCGGCGGGCGACTTCCTGATAGGCTTCGACTTCGCCGCCAAGGTCGCGGCGGAAGCGGTCCTTGTCCATTTTTTCGTTCGTTTTCAGATCCCACAGGCGGCAGCCGTCGGGGCTGATTTCGTCGGCCAGCAATATGCGCGCGAAGTCGTTTTCCCAGATGCGGCCGAATTCCAGTTTGAAATCCACGAGGCGGATGCCGATGGCCGCGAACAGCCCGGACATGAAGTCGTTGATGCGGATCGCCATGTCGGAAATCTCGTGCATCTCTTCCTGGCTGGCCCAGCCGAAACAGGCGATATGCTCGTCGGTGATCATGGGATCGCCGAGCGCGTCGTCCTTGTAGCAATATTCGAGGATGGTGCGGGGAAGGGGGGTGCCCTCCTCTATGCCGAGGCGTTTCGACAGCGTGCCCGCGGCGACGTTCCTGACGATGACCTCGATGGGGACGATCTCGACCTGGCGCACCAGCTGCTCGCGCATGTTGAGGCGGCGGATGAAGTGGTTGGGGATGCCGATGCCGCCGAGGAGCTGGAAGATATGCTCCGAGATGCGGTTGTTGAGGACGCCCTTGCCGTTGATCGTGCCCTTCTTCTGGTTGTTGAAGGCGGTGGCGTCGTCCTTGAAATACTGGATGATGGTGCCGGGTTCCGGCCCCTCGTACAGGATCTTGGCCTTGCCCTCGTAGATCTGGCGGCGGCGGGACATGGGCAACTCCGTTGCTTTTTCGTGTTGGGGAATCCGGTCGAAGGCCGGTCCTTATCCGGTTCCCGTGCGCTCCGCTAGATGAACGCGCCCAGCCCGGTGATGATGAGGCCATAGAGGATGAGGACGATGAAGCCGGATATGGTCAGCAGCGATGTCCTGACCAGCGCGCCGAAGATGCCGAGGCCGTAGGTCCCCTTCAGCTGGAAGAACATGTGCGCCTGATGCGCCGCCGCGCCGACGAGACCGGCGGTCAACCAGCCGATCCAGCCGAGCCCGACGGCGGCCCAGAGCGCCGTTCCCGCGAGCAGGAAGAAGCTGAGGCTGTAAAGCACGAACACCGTGTGGTCGTAGATGTGAATATCGCGCCGCCAGAAGAACAGCAGCCAGATGAAGGGCAGCGACAGGGGTAGGAGCAGGAAAGAGAATTTATAGGCCGACTGCTTGATGCGGTAGAGCGCGTAGTCGGGGTTCTTGAACATGGCCGTCACGGGCTCGTTGATCCATTCCCAGCCTTCAACGCCAATGAAGGTGAAGTCCCCGGTTGAAATGGTGTCGCCCACCTCCGCGCCGATGGACCTCACCATGCCGTCGGCATCCAGTTCGATATCGATGGTCTGCGCCTCGCCGGTCTCCGCTTCGCGCGCCTCGGCGGCGGCGATCTCATCGTCAAATGCGCTCTTCACCTTCTCCATGGCGACCAGGCCGGACACCATGCCGCCGATCGCCGCCGGATTGTCGATCGCCTCCATCTCCGCTTCCAGCTCCGCGATTTGGCGGGAAAGCTCGTCCCGTTGGGCGCGGGCGTCCTCAAGGGTGAGCTGCTGCCCTTCGCGCGCGGGATCGGCGTCGGTCGTGCTGCCGATCTCGACCTCATTACCGGTGAACGCGTCGCCGGGATTGATGAACGCGAATGTGAAATACACGGTGAAGATGGTGAACAGGAAAATGCCGAAGGGCGCGACGTAACGCGCGCGCTTTCCCTCAATGTAATCGCGCGTCAGGCGGCCCGGACGGAAGACGAGCATGGGAAGCGTGCGCCAGAACTTGCCGTCGAGGTGCAGGACGCCGTGCACCAGCTCGTGCAGGACATGCCCGACGCTGCGCGTGACATGGGCGTGCTGGCCGCATTCGGGGCAGTAGTTGCCGGGCGTCGGCGCGCCGCAATTCTGGCAGTCGGTGTGATGCGTCCCGGCATGGGCGGCGTGGCGGGCCGTCGACTTGCCGCCTTCACCGGTGAAGCGGCTGGCGAGTGCGCCGCCGAAGATCGCGCCGCCAATTTCCTGTAGGTCCATGATGCCCCGCCCCCGACTTCGCTGCCCCGCCCTCTGCCCCGACTGTCATAGGCAGGCAGGACACATCGAATCAAGGCTTTGGATTGCAGTGCCCGATACCCGCCCCTATCTTGGCGCAAACCGGCGTGAAGAGGGATCGACGATGGCTGATATGAAGGACCGCGAAAAGGCGTTCGAGAACAAGTTCGCCAAGGATGCGGAGCTGCAGTTCAAGGTGACCGCGCGGCGCAACCGCCTGCTGGGCGAATGGGCGGCGGAGAAGATGGGCCTGACCGCCGAGGAGCGCGATGTCTATGCCCGCGAAGTCGTGGCCGCGGATTTCGAGGAGGTTGGTGAAGAGGACGTGTTCCGCAAGGTGCATGGCGACCTCAGCGCGCATGATGATATCGACGTGACCGAGGCGGATGTGCGCAAGGCCATGGACGACAAGATGGTCGAAGCGCGCCGCCAGTTCATGGAGCAGGTGTAGTTTCATGCCGATGGCCGGAGACGAGATCGCGAAATTGATTCAGGACGGCATCGACGGGGCGGTCGTCGAGATGAAGGACCTGGCGGGCGACGGCGACCACTGGGCCGCGACCGTGACGGCGGCGGCGTTCGAGGGTGTCTCCCGTGTCAACCGCACCCGCATGGTTTACGACGCGCTGGGCGGCCGCATGGGCGGCGAACTGCACGCGTTGCAACTGACGACGAAAACACCTGAGTAGAATTTTGGGAGTAGAGTTTATGACCGAAGCTGCAAACGACAAGATCAAGGCGCTGGTCGAGGCGAATGACGTGTTTCTGTTCATGAAAGGGACGCCGCTGTTCCCGCAATGCGGCTTTTCCAGCCGCGCGGTCGCGATCCTGGAACATCTGGGCGTGTCGTTCGAAAGCGCCGATGTGCTGCAGGACGCGGAGGTGCGCTCCGGCGTGAAAAGCTATTCCAATTGGCCGACCATCCCGCAGCTGTATGTGAAGGGCGAATTCGTCGGTGGCAGCGACATCATGATGGAGATGTACGAGGCGGGCGAACTGGCCGACATGATGCGCGACAAGGGCGTGGCGGCGAGCGTCGCCTAGAGGCCTAGGTAGCGTCATTTGACATTGAATGTCGGCAGAGCATTTGTTGCGCTTGCAATGGCAGCGAGCATGCCGGTTTCGGCATTTGCCTGTACATGCACCTCGTCATTGCGTGAGGTTCCAACGCCCGAAGTAACGAAGATCTTAAAAGAATACCCCCTTATCGTTCGCGGTGAGGTTCGCCGTCTGCCGCTTCCAGCTCAATGCAAGGGTGGCGTCGTCGGCTGGCTATACGGCGTGTTCGACGGCAGGGCGGAAATCAGATTCGAAGTGTCCGATATCCACGCCATCCGCGGGACCGCGCCTGAAACGTTGATTATCACGGAGGACCGTCGAGCCGGACCGGAAGGCTGTGCGACGCCCGCCACGTCGGCATGTGAGGTCAGTATCGATATAGAGCCACATGCGCTGGTATTGGCGCCGCAGGATGATGGGACCTACCGGATGGCCAGCACTTGCACTTATCACCTGATAACACAGGCAATCGGGCGACCCGGTCTATACGGTTGGAAGACCGCCAAGTGAATTTCTTGCCATAAGTGTGTTGGCAGGAAATGCGAGGCCGGGAAGTCTACAGGCCGACCAAGGGAGCCTGTATTCGCCAAGGAGCTGCTGCGGTCAGAGCGCCGTAACGCGTTTCGTCGCTTGATGACATTGCTGGTGCGCGCTTAGGCGATGCGCGACGGCAATTTCGCCGTCAATTTCGAAGGAGAATGATGTGACTATCGAAGAAGTCGGCATTCTGCTTCTGGTGATCGTGGCTTTCGCGACCTTGGTTCTCAAGGTCGTTGAGGTTGCACGCAAGAAGTAGATGCATGACGGGGCGGCGTCCGGCAAGACGTCGTCCCTTATCGCCGATAAAAGTTGAGCCTCCACCGCGGCAACGATGAAGGCTCAGTTTTCGACAAAGGCGAATGCCTGTGTCTATCGAAGACCTTTGATATAGCGCGCTTTGGTTTCCCGATCAATAACCGCCGCTTTATTTCGCCACATTATACGCCAGCGCGCGCTCATCCAGATTGAACCCTACCAGAAGCTCGAACGTCGCGTCGCGGACGGCGTCACGTACCGCAGGGCGGCTTAAGGGGTCGAGGGCGGCGTCGGGGTCGCCAGGTTTGCGGCGCTTGTCGATTTCGCGGTTGATTTCCTCGGGAAGCGTTGCCGCGACTTCGGCGATGTCGGCGCGGGCCGACGCGCTGGTCTGCGCGCGGAGGGATCCGGCCTCGAAATTGAGAACGATGCCGCCGACTTCCTTGGAAATCAGCTTGTCGCCGGAGCGCATGACGGCGCTGAAGACCGGAAGGTTCACCGTGCGCGCGGCGGTGGCGTTGGTGCGGGTGGCAAGGACGTCATAGGTCGCCTGGCTGACGATGCGGCCATTTTCGGCATAGCAGTTCGCGCGCAGGTTGGTGATCGTCGCGGTCACGTCGATGGCGTTCGCGTCGCGGCTGGTCGCCGGACTGAACAGCGTGGTGTCGCCGGTATATTCCAGGATGCCGACGGCGGGGCAGGCGCTGCGCGCGACCTGTAGCGGATTGCCGCCGCCGCAGGCCGA
>JBARZR010000064.1:0-4636 GCA_049650205.1 Pacificimonas sp.
CATTCGGGGATATCATGCAGGACAGCGCACAGCAGCCACCAAATGCGGATGACGTACCGGGACCGGACGAGGGTGTTATCGGCGCGGTAAATGAAAATCTTAGTATCGTCGGTACGCTCACGGATCAGCTAACCGAAATGGCGCGTGGGCTCATCGAGGCGTTGCCGATGATCGTCATTGCCGTAATCGTCCTCTGCATATTCGGCTTTCTGGCGAAAATCATAAGCAAACTCGCCGGGAAGGCCGCAAACAAGGCGGGTGAACGGCCTTCGCTCGTAAACCTGACGCAGACCATGACGAAAGTCATCGTCTGGATCGTCGGTCTGCTGCTGACCATGACGATCGTATTCCCGTCGATGACATTGGGAAGTCTCGTCGCGGCACTCGGCCTTGGATCCGTCGCCATCGGTTTCGCGTTTCAGGACGTGTTCGAGAATTTCCTGGCGGGCATTCTCCTGATGCTTCGTGACAAGATGAAGATCGGCGACCATATCGAATGCGAAGGGATTTCCGGGCAGGTCATGCATATCAGCCTTCGTGAAACCTATGTTCGCAAATTATCGAATGAAGTCACGATCGTGCCGAACAGCATGCTCTTCAAGAACCCCGTCGAAATTCACACAGATAATCCGAAGCGCCGTGATGAAATCGTCGCGGGTGTCAGCTACGACACGGATGCCGACATGGCGCAGAAGGTCATCAAGGAAGCGGTGGAAGGCTGCGACCTGGTTGATCTGAGCGAGAAGGGTGTTGAAGTCTATGCCAGCGAATTCGCCGATTCTTCGATCAACTACACCGTGCGCTGGTGGTCGGGATCGAAACCGCTCGATATGCACCAAAGCCGCGATCAGGTCGTCCGCGCCATCAAACGCGCCCTTGATGAACGGGATATCGAGATCCCATTCCCTTACCGCACGTTGACGTTCAAGGAGCCGCTGTCGATGAAGCGGCTGGGGGGAGATGACACGGCGGACAGAAACGCACAGGATCAGGATGAAGCGTCCGCCAGTTAAAAAGGTGAGGTGTGCGCCTGCTCTGGCACATATTCAGCATATCGGTCATGATAGCCGTTCAATTCAGATATGAAACGGATATGACCCATGCCAACACGCCGTGACGTGCTGATCGCCAGCGCCTCCGCCGCAGCGCTTGCCGGAACCTCGGCAAAGACCGCGCATCATGAGGACGGGAACATGCCGGATCTGAGCGGGAAATCTGTTCTGATCACAGGTGCATCTTCGGGCTTTGGCTATCTCGGGGCGCAGCATTACGCGCGGGCGGGAGCCACGGTCGTGGCCTCCATGCGCAATCTGCCACGGCCGGAAGCCGATGCGCTCCTCAGGATTGTCGCGGATGGGAATCTAGACATACACATCGTCGAAATCGACGTTCTGGATGACGCTTCGGTCATGGAAGGTGTCGCAGAGGCGGAGCGGCTTGTTGGCGGCACGCTGGATGTGGTTATCAACAATGCAGGCATCGGCATGGGCGGGCCAGTGGAAATCTCCGATATGGAAGCCGCACAGCTGATGTTCGGTACGAATGTGCTGGGCGCGCAACGGGTCAGTCGAGCGGCGCTACCGAAGATGCGCGCGAAGGGCGGCGGTGTGATCGTCAACATCTCGTCGCAGCTGGGTCGTGTGATGTTCCCGAATCTCGGGCTTTATTCCGCGACCAAATTCGCGCTTGAGGCCATGTCGGAACAGATGGCCTACGAGCTGGCCCCGCGCGGTGTCGAGCTCACGATCATCCAGCCGGGCGGCTATCCGACGGAAATCTGGGAAAAGGGCAATCGCCATACGCAGGAGATGCTGGCCCGCGCCGATGATGAGCGAAAGACGGCCTATGCCGAGCTGGTGGAGAATGCCTTTCCGGAAGGCACGGCAGAGACCGACCCGATGGATGTGCCGCGCGCCATCGCAGGGATCGTCGCCATGCCTGCAGGACAGCGGCCGCTCAGGCTTGCGGTGCATCCCGGGCCTAAGCCACAGCTTGCGATTAACCACGTCAGCGCGAAAACGCAAAGCGCCCTGTTGGGCGGTTCGCCTTATGCGGCATGGGCGAAAGACGTCCTTAGCTAAACCCTGAGTTCTAATTCCTGCCTCTGGCGATGCGGCGATCCGTGCGGGCCGGGGATTGGCCACGTTTGTCCAGTGCCGCAATACGGGCCACATTCTCAGGTGCGGGCGCGATGACAGGCGCGCCGCGGCGGCGCAGATCCGTCAGCATGTTCGCGGGAAGTGCCTGGGAGAAAAGGAAGCCCTGCACCTGATCGCAGCCCTCCGCGCTCAGCTGCTCCAACTGAGAGGCCGTTTCCACGCCCTCCGCCGTTGTCACCATGCCAAGGCTTCCCGCGAGTTCGGTGACGGCACGAACGATGGCGCGGCAGTCCTCGCGCTCGGCGAGTTCCTCGACGAAGCATTTGTCGATCTTGATCTTGTCAAAGGGGAAACTGCGCAGATAGCTGAGTGAGGAATAGCCGGTGCCGAAATCGTCGAGCGCGATCTTGACACCCAGGTCGTGGATTTTGCGCAAGATGGCGATATTGGTTTCGCCGCCTTCCATCAGCACGCCCTCGGTGATCTCCAGTTCCAGGCGGCAGGCATCGACGCCCGTGGCCGCGAGCGAGGAAATGATGGTGGAAATCAGGCTGGATGATTTCATCTGCACAGGACTCAGATTTACCGAAACACCAATATCCTCTGGCCAGCTTTTCAGTTCGCTGATCGCCTCGCGCAGCACCCACTCGCCCAGTTGAACGATCATTCCGGTTTCTTCGGCAATCGGGATGAAGGTGTCGGGAGGAATCATGCCTCGTTCCGGATGATCCCAGCGCATGAGCGCTTCATAGCTGACCGTATTGCCCGTCCTGATATCGACAAGTGGCTGGAAGGCGAGGTGGAGCTGGCCCAGTTCCAGCGCGGCGCGCAGGTCCATTTCCACCTGCCGTCGTTGCTGCGCCATTTCATCCATGCCCGCCTGATAGAAAATGTGACATCCGCGACCGCGGGATTTCGCTGCATAGAGGGCGAGATCCGCAGCGCGCATCAGGGTTTCCACGTCGTCGCCATCGCGCCCGAACCGGGCAATTCCGATGCTGGTACCGCTGACCACCTGATGATCGCCCAGGTCCATTGGCCTCGCCAATGCCGCGGTAATGCAGGTTGCGCGCCGGATCAATTCTCCATCCTCGACACCGCCCTGAACAAGGATGGCAAACTCGTCGCCGCCAAGCCGCGCGACCAGATCGCTGCCATCGCAGCAGCGCTGGATACGTCGCGCCGCGCATTGCAGGACGCGGTCGCCTGTGCTGTGGCCGAGCGTGTCATTGACGGCTTTAAAGTGGTCCAGATCCAGATAGAGCACAGCGATGTCGCCTCGGTCACCGCAATCGGTGATCCGGCGGTTGATCGTTTCCCGAAACAGGAAGCGGTTGGCGAGATCGGTCAGGGAATCATAATGGGCCATGTACGCGACGCGCGATTCCGCTTTGCGCGCATCGGTGATGTCGGTTGCGACGCCGCGGAAGCATAGTTTGTCACTACGCCCGTCAGTAGGAACATTGCGCCCGGACAGAGACCACCAGCGCTGCTCGCCGGAAACGAGCAGGGACAGGGTAAGGTCTGAAAAACTGCGACCGCTTTCGATATGTTCAGCCAGCCGGTCACGTTCGGGGCCAGCCTCGAATAGCATAACGAATCGCCGCTCCGGCAGCATTTCCAGCGGGCGCAAAGCGGCTTCCGCGAAGCGGCGTGACGGATTTCGCACATGGCCGTTGCTGTCCAGCTCCCACAGCCAGTCAGAACCCTGATCCTCAAAATCCTTCAATAGCAATCGCACGGTATCGCGCGTCCGTTGCAACGCACCGGCGCGCAGGGTCATGGCAACGAAGTTGCGCGATCCCTGTCTGACGCTCTGGATCAGCAAGGCCATGAACGAGACGACGAGAATGATACCGGTCGCGCCGATCATGCCGCCAGTCCGGGCCAACACAATGATACCACCAATCCCGATGGCAGTCGAATAGGCATATGTCGCGGAAGGAATGTTGCCCATGTTGAGCGCGCTGGCGGCCATCATGCCGCAGCCGATCATGCATAGCAAAATGGCCGTTTCGACAGCGACATGCTGTGATAGCAGGATGATGCCGAGCCCCCATGCGCCGCCCATGATACCTGCGGTCCAGGTTGCGGATTGAACATGACTGCCAAGCCGGACTTTTGCCACGCCTACCGTCCTGAGGTCATGGCGATAGCGGGCGCTGTTCCAGGCTCTACCGACGATGCCTGCCGCAATCAGCGCGATGGATACTGCCAGGACTGGGCCGGGCACATACGAGATTGAAATGAAAACAATCAGTGCCAGATTGACCAGATTGCCAATGGCGGCGGCGCGCACACCGCGGTCGAAAGCCCGCAGCTTGGCCGCTGCGACCAGACGCGCACCATCGTGACGATGAGGGCGCTTCCGGCGGTCGGCGCGCGAATTCATCCCCAAAACACGTTCTCCGATGCCCTTGTCTCGGAATTTGCATGGCGGAAAATCATCAAGATGTGCTGACTGGACATGGTTAGGGGCAGCAACCCAGGGTTGCCGCCCCTATCTTTCCGCATCGATGCAGTGGCTGGTTCTACTC
>JBARZR010000065.1:0-2881 GCA_049650205.1 Pacificimonas sp.
GCACAGACATTGATGAATGAGAGGAAGCCTGCCCGCTAATGCCTGCGGGCGGCGGCGTGAAGCCCCCTGACCTGACAGCCTGATGAAACGAAACCCGATGCCCGAGATTTTCAACGACAGGACGACACCGCTATCGCTGCTGCTGACGCGGCGGTCGGGCCGTCCGCGCGATATGGTCGCGCCCGGACCCGGTGGCGAGGAACTGAAACAGATCCTGACGGCGGCGACGCGGGTTCCCGACCATGGCAAGGTCGCACCGTGGCGCTTCGTCATCATTCCCGATGAAAAGCGCGACGCCTTCGCCGCGATGCTGCACGCCGCCTACGCCGAGGAGCGGCCCAATGCGGGCAGGCTGGAAGGGAAGGCGATCGACGATTTCGCGCATCAGGCCCCGCTGCTGATCGCAATTCTGCACCGGCCCGATCCGGCACGGACGACAATCCCGCTGAAGGAACAGGAGTGGTCGGCGGCGGCCGCGGCGATGACGCTGGAACACGCGGTCCACGCGGCGGGATATGTGTCGGGCTGGCTGACGGGCTGGGCGGCCTATTCGGATAGCGTCACCAGGGCCCTGGGCGAAGACGGCGATGTCATCATCGGGTTCATCTTCATCGGCAGTCCGGGTCAGGCACTGGTGGAGCGTGACCGTCCGGCACTGGACGACGTCGTGTCGGTCTGGACGGGCTGACCTTTAACCGGGGTAGCTTTCATGGCCTTCATTCGGCCAGAGGAAGTTCGTGTATGTGAGTGTGACGCTGAAACTGAGCGAACGGATCTGATGCCACCAGCCGATGGGGATGTAGAGAAGATCGCCGGGCTCAAGATCGACCGTGAAGTAGCGGGCATTGCGCGCGCCGGGGAAAGCGGCGACCCGTGCCTGGTCGGTCAAGTCGCCGACATCGGAAAATACATGATGGTTGTGTGCCAGTTTGCCGCTTTCGGACGGCGGCAGGATCAGCACCGTCTTGCGACCGGTAATCTGCGCGAGAAGATTGTTGGTCAGATCGAAATGCAGCGGGGTGAACGTGCCCGCCGGGCCAATCCACATCATCCCCGGGGCGTCCGTCAGAAACTTCGGTAAACGCCCCAGATCGCCCTGCAGTGGTGCCAGCGCACTGACATTTGCCGCGCTGTTATAGGCCGTCATATAGGCGTCGTTGCCAGCGTCAGCCTTTCCGATAGCCTTCATGAACTGGCGGAACGACGTCACCTTTTTGTGGTCGTCCTTGCGCCGCTCGAATTCCGGATCGGCCGTGCGCCCCGCCTGGATTTCGACCGGCGCATCACCGATTTTTCGCGCAAGCGAGGCCCGTGTCCATTTCCGCGCCGGCCAGTTTTCCAGTTCATCCTCGATCACGACAGGGCGCCCCGGCGCGTAGAAGTGGTTCAGAAAATCACTTGATGAAAGACCGCGCATCCTGGGCAGCCCCCCCGCCATTTGCGAAAGGCCGCGCTGCCGTTCGGTTACGCCCATGATCCAGTCGCGGCGGCGCAGGGCAATTTCGCTTGTTTTCGAATGCATCGCAGCGGTCTGTCAGAAATTTGCTACAGGCAGATGTCAACGCAGACGTTTCACCCGGACGGAGCGACCACCGCCCGCCTTTGATATTTTGTATCCGCTCAAGGGTGCGCGGCTGATGCTGACGGCATCTCCCTCGCGAAGCCGCAGCGTCCTGCCAACCGTCTGTGCCCAAATCATGCCGTTCGTGAACCTGAAACTGGTCTGACCGACACTGGAGGTCTGAACCTCGGCCAAGATGTAACTCGCTTCCTCAACGTCCCTTGCCGCCCTACCACCCCCGGCAAGAACCTGTTCCGCGCCAAGTGCCATTTCAGCGTCTCTTTTGCGCTCGGCCTCCGTAGCAGCTGCGACCCGCGCTGCTTCTGCTGCCTTCACTGCGTCGCCAGCCGCGCGTTCCTGCGCCTGGCGCGCTTCTTCGGCGGCGCGGCTGTTCACTATCCGCTGGCCTTCGACGCTGACAGAGCGCGCGATGTTATCATAGCAGGACAGGCGCTCGGTCTGGTCGACGACGGCGGCGCACTTGACGATGCGGGCATTGTCGACCTGGGCGGTCGCGGGTGCGGCGACAAGTCCGCCTGCGGTTGCGGCCAGAAGCGTGATGAAGGTGATGCGCATGGAAATTTCCCTTGAAACCATGTGCCGGAATGTGCCGCAGCGGCGATGCCAAGACAAGCCGGGACACGCACTGCGCTTGACGGTGTTGGTGTTATATGGTTTTACTACACTCATGTGGCAGGACGCTAGACCGATATATCTGCAGATACGCGACCGCATTGCGGCTGCGATCATCGATGGCGACTTTGGCGTCGGGGAACCACTTCCCTCCGTTCGTGTGCTTGCGGGCAGGGAAGAAGTAAACCCGCTGACCGTTTCAAAAGCCTATCAGGAACTGCAGGTCGCGGGCCTGGTCGAGGCGCGGCGAGGACTGGGCCTGTTCATTATCGCCGGCGCGCGCGAACGCCTAGTGGACGAAGAGAGACGCATTTTTCTAACCGATGACTGGCCGCGCATTCGCGCCCATGTCGGGCGGCTGGGGATCGACCTTCAGGATTTGCTGGAAGCCGAAGACGCCTGATTCGAGATCTGGCCAGCGCTGGCCAGCCTCGCGGCGGCCCGGATGACGGCAGGGTCCGGCGGAATTTCCGTGCTGACCATCATCTGAAATGCCTGCGCATAAGCGGGACTGTCGAAACTATCTGATCTGACCAGTGTGAGGCGGGCTGCAATCCGCTCGTTACCCGAAAGACGCGCCGCAATGGCCAGACGAAGACGTCCCCTGTCGCCATCCGTCATGTTCGTCAGTCCGGACAGTCTTGTATATTCGGACCAATCCCGCCGCGCCCACGCCATCTCGGCGCG
>JBARZR010000066.1:0-3329 GCA_049650205.1 Pacificimonas sp.
CCTCGATGACGCGCAGTTTCCATTTCCGGTTCCACTGCTTCATGCGGTGTTCGGCGGCGATGGCCTCTTCTATGGTGGGGTACTCGCCGTACCAGACGAGGCGGGTGCAGTTGCGGCGCTTGGTGAAGCCGTCGACGAGTTTTTCACGGTGTTCATAAGCGCGGCGGGCGAGGTCGCTGGTGACGCCGATGTAGATCGTGCCGTTCCGCATGTTGCTGACGATCATAGACCCAGCCGCCTTTGTGCATGTGTGTGCACTTTCTCCCGTATCACGTCATACCGCCACAGGGCGGTATCCAGTCCGCATCTTGGCCCGCGCGCGATGATTGTGTTTCATGGCCCGACACCGTGCAGGTAGAGGGTGCGGGACTGGATACCGCCCTTCGGCGGTATGACGGGGTGGGGAAGGGAATGATGGGTATCTATTTGATGGTCATACCCCTCGCTGCAGCTTCAAAACCGTGAGATCGATGCGACAGGGGCTTGTCATTTAGATAACAAAATGACCGATATGCCAGCAAGATGCCGCTGAAAAAGAGGAAGAAGAACATCCAGCTTATTGGGAACACAAGCGTACCCAGCAAGTCTTGACCCGGATATTCTTCCATATGCCATAGAGTGATCGCGTAATCCTCAAGCAAGGCATAGGGTATCGCCAGAAAATATGCCGCTAGTCGCCAAGCCCCACGCGATAGCAGGACGGCACCTACCCACATAAGTTTGGGTAATACCAAGATTATAAGGAATACCTCCTCAGACATTTTACCCCAGCGACCCATCCAGTTCCTGGCACGCCGCCATCAGCTCCTTCACGGCGTCAACGCTGACCTGGAAGCCCTTTTTCGCCTCGTCGCCGAGGTCGATTTCGACGATCTTCTCCACGCCCTCTTCGCCGATGATGACGGGGACGCCGACATACATGCCGTCGCAGCCATATTCACCCGTCAGCCAGGCGGCGCAGGGGAGGAGGCGGCGTTTGTCCTTCAGGTAGCTGTCCGCCATAGCGATGGCGCTGGAGGCGGGGGCATAATACGCTGACCCATTACCAAGGAGGCCGACGATTTCGCCGCCGCCTTTTCGCGTGCGGTCGACGATGGCGTCGATCTTGTCCTGTGTGGACCAGCCCATCTTGATGAGGTCGGGGATGGGGATGCCCGCGACGGTGGAGTAGGCGGGGACGGGGACCATGGTATCGCCGTGGCCGCCAAGGACGAAGGCGGTCACGTCCTCGACACTGACGTCGAATTCATCGGCCAGGAAGTGGCGGAAGCGGGCGGAGTCCAGGACGCCCGCCATGCCGACGACCTTGTTCGTGGGCAGGCCGGAGAATTTCTGCAGCGCCCAGACCATGGCGTCGAGCGGATTGGTGATGCAGATGACGAAGGCGTCGGGCGCGTGCTGCTTGATGCCCTCTCCTACGGCCTTCATGACCTTCAGGTTGATGCCGAGAAGGTCGTCGCGGCTCATGCCGGGTTTGCGCGGGACGCCCGCGGTGACGATGCAGACGTCGGCGCCGGCGATGTCGGCATAGTCGGACGTGCCCTTCAGGACCGCGTCGAAGCCCTCGACCGCGCCGGATTGCGAGAGGTCGAGCGCCTTCCCCTTCGGCATCCCCTCGGCGATGTCGAACAGCACGGCATCGCCCAGTTCCTTCAGCCCGACGAGGTGCGCGAGCGTGCCGCCGATCATGCCGGAACCGATGAGGGCGATCTTGTTGCGAGCCATGGGGATTGTCCTTTTTGTCAGAAATGAGATTTGGCGCGGGGGATAGCGGTGGTGGGGAGCCCGTGCAAGGTGGGCGCTATACTTCCTTTTTGTCATTCCCGCGGAAGCGGGAATCCAGAGGCATGCAGTGTGATCGGTTTTGGTTTCCGTAGATTGTTCTGTGGTCTGGATTCCCGCTTCCGCGGGAATGACGGTTTTTGGGGTGGGGTATTCATTATGTCCACGCCGTCATACCGGCGCAGGCCGCTATCCAGTCCCATATTTCCACGTTCGCGGTTATGGCATTTCATGGCCTGAAACCGCGCCGGTGGAAAGCGTGGGACTAGACCCCGCTCTTCCGCGGGGTGACGCGTTTGAAAAGATTCTAGGGAATCCCGATCAGCTTGTGGGTTTGCAGGCTTAGCCGCCATTTGGGATGTTCCAGGCAGTAACGCGTGGCGGCGGCGATGTTTTCGGTCTGGGCGGCGCTGTCCATCGGCTGCAGGAAGAAATGGTCGAAGGCGAGGTGCGCGAAGTCGGCGGGGCTGTTTTCGGGCTGCGGATAGACCAGTTTCAGCTCGTTGCCGCTGGTCTGCACGAGGGGCTCGGCGGCCTTCGGGCTGACGCAGATCCAGTCGATGCCATCAGGGGCGGCGATGGTGCCGTTGGTCTCGACGGCGATGCGGAAGTCTGCCGCGTGGAGGGCATCGACAAGGGGTGCGTCGAGTTGCAGGAGCGGCTCGCCGCCGGTGCAGACGATCAGGCGGTGGTCTTCGGTCTGGCCCCAGCATGTTTCGGCGGCGTCGGCGAGGGCTTGAGCCGTCTTGAACTTGCCGCCGCCTTCGCCGCCCGTCCCGACGAAATCCGTGTCGCAGAACTGGCAGACGGCGCTGGCACGGCCCGTCTCCAGGCCGTTCCAGAGATTGCACCCGGCGAAGCGCAGGAAGACCGCGCGGCTGCCCGCCTGCGCGCCCTCACCCTGCAGCGTCAGGAACAGTTCCTTGACCGCATAGGTCATGCGTAGCGGGTGGGGTCGGGGAGGTGCGCTTCGATGAACCCCTTGGCGCGGAGGCGGCAGGCGTCGCAGCGGCCGCAGTGCAACATCTCGCCGCCCCGCTCGACGGGGTCGTAGCAGGTCCAGGTCGCGCCCGCGTTGACGCCCAGCCGGTCCGCGAGTTTCGCGATGCCCGCCTTGTCGAGGTCGAGGAGGGGCGTGTGGATTTTGAACGCGTCGCCCTCCACGCCCGCCTTGGTCGCCTGGGCGGCCAGCGCCTCGAACGCGCGGATGAAATCGGGGCGGCAATCGGGATAGCCGGAATAGTCGAGCGCGTTAACGCCGATGAAGATGTCGCGCGCGCCCGCCGCCTCCGCCCAGGCGAGGGCAACGCTGAGGAACACCGTGTTGCGCGCGGGGACATATGTAGGCGGGATGATACTGTCATCCACCGCGCCGTCACCCTTTGGCACATCGATATCGGCGGTCAGGGAAGAGCCGCCAAATGCCGACAGGTCGAGCGGCAGGATGACATGGCGGATCGCGCCGTGCGCGGCGGCGGCGCGTTTCGCCGCCTCCAGCTCAACACGGTGGCGCTGGTTATAGTCGATGGTGAGGGCGAGGATATCGT
>JBARZR010000067.1:0-2298 GCA_049650205.1 Pacificimonas sp.
CCGCCTCGGCCATGATGCCGTCGATCAATTCCTGACATGTCGGAATGTCGTTTATCAGACCCGCGACCATGCCGCAGCTCCACGCGCCCGCGTCCATGTCGCCTTCCGACATGATGCGCGGATAGACCCCGGCGACCTCCTCGATGATGTCCTCGAACTTCAGGTCCGCGCCCAATTCCCTTTCCTTCACCAGCAGCCGCTCGACGGCGTCGTTGGTCAGCACGCGCTCCGTATTGCGCAGGGGTCGCATGACCAGCCGGGTATCGAGTTCCGACGCGGCGACGATGGCATCCTTCACATTCTGGTGCACTGGCGCTTCCTTCGTCGCAATGAAGCGCGTGCCCATGTTCATTCCCTCCGCGCCCATGGCGAGCGAGGCGACCAGACTGCGCCCGTCCGCCTGACCGCCGGACGACACGAACGGAATGTCGAGTTCGTCCGCCGCGCGCGGAAGGAGGATCATGTTCGGCACATCGTCCTCGCCCGGATGCCCGCCGCATTCGAAGCCATCGACGGAAACCGCATCGCACCCGATGGACTGCGCCTTGAGCGCGTGGCGGACGCTGGTGCATTTGTGGATGACCTTGATGCCCGCGTCGTGCAGTGCCGGCAGCACCTGCGCCGGGTTATTGCCCGCCGTCTCGACGACCTTGATGCCGCCCTCGATGATCGCCTTGATGTAACCGGGATAATCCGGCGAGGTCAGCGCGGGCAGAAAAGTGACGTTCACGCCGAACGGCTTGTCGGTCATGTCGTGACATTTGGCGATTTCATTGGCGAGGTCGGCGGGCGTCTTCTGCGTCAGCCCGGTGATGATCCCCAGCCCGCCCGCGTTCGACACCGCCGCCGCCATTTCGGCAAATCCCACCCAGTGCATCCCACCCTGAATGATGGGATGCTGGATGCCGAACATCTCGGTGATTTTGGTTTTCATATGCATGTCCTCAGTAAGTTACGTCTTCAAACCTGAAATATGCCGTCATCCTGAAACCAGTTCAGGATGACGTGTGTGCATGGCGATGTTGGCCCGAACCCTACCGGCCCTTCCAGTTTGGCTTGCGCTTCTCGGCAAAGGCGGTCGGCCCCTCGCGCGCATCCTCGGATGTGAACACGGGCGCCATCAAGGGCGTCTGCTTCCTAAACCGCTCGTCCGGATGCCAGCCGCGCGATTCCACCATGATCTGTTTCGAGACGCGCACGGCCAGGGGACCGTTTTCCGCAATCGTCGCCGCCAGCCGCTTCGCGCCGTCCAGCGCGTCGCCGTCGAAAACTTCGTTCGCCAGCCCCAGTTCATAGGCGCGCCCGGCGCTGATGAAATTGCCGGTCAGCGCCAGTTCCATGGCGACCTTGGGCGGAAGCTGGTCGGGCAGCGCCATCAGCCCGCCCGCGCCCGCGACCAGCCCGCGCTTTACTTCGGGGATGCCGAATTTTGCATCCTTCGCCATCACCACCATGTCGCAGGCCAGCGCCAGTTCCATGCCGCCCGCCAGGCCATGGCCGTTGACTGCGGCGATGAGCGGTTTGGCGGGCGGTTTCTCCGTGATCCCGCCAAAACCGCGCCCCTTGATGCTGGGCGTTTCGCCTTTCAGGAATGCTTTCAGGTCCATGCCGGAGCAAAATGTGCCGCCCGCGCCGGTCAGGATGCCAACAGTCAGGCCGTCATCGGAATCCAGCCGGTCCATCGCGGCGGCGATTCGCTCGGCGACGGCCTTGTTGACGGCGTTCTTCGCTTCGGGGCGATTGATCGTGACGATCAGAACGCCGCTATCGGCTTCGACCAGAACTTCATCGGACATATGCTGACTCCCTATCTGCAATGACGGTAGGAAACGGTTTCGTTTCGCGACAGCCCTCACTATTGCAGGGCAGGATCTTGGCACGCCCTGAAATCGTGGCGTTTCGCTTACTCATGGCAGGGCAGATCTGCGATATTGCCGGCCATGCATTCATGTCCACATCGCTCCTCCCGCAAAACCCGGTGTTCGACGTCCACCGCGTTGACACGGTCGCTCCCGCCTCCTTCGATGACGGACTAGACGCGCGCGATCCTGTCCCCCATGGACGCCCCGACACCCCACCGATTCGCCAGCTTGGCACTCCGTGCCGTGCGCTCCATCTCGGTGGCAGATCTATCCATCGGAGACCTTCATCATGACCGAAGCCTATATCATCGACGCCGTCCGCACCCCGCGCGGGATCGGCAAGACCGGCAAGGGCGCGCTCGCCCACATGCATCCGCAGCATCTGGCGGCGACGGTTCTGAAGGCGATCGCCGAGCGCAACGACCTCGACACCGCC
>JBARZR010000068.1:0-6987 GCA_049650205.1 Pacificimonas sp.
CTCTGGATATCGGGGCGGCTAAGGCCGGAACTCAAGCGGGCAGGGGTGAAGTAGGAACGTCCCATGCTGACGCTTCTGACCGCCACCATCGGGTTCACGTTCATTGTCGCGCTGCGCTATCTGGCCGGATCGGGACTGTTCGCGTCGCTGACGTCCAGATACCGTCCCGGCCTTCACAAGACCGCGCGTGCGTTACGGCAGCAGGCACGGGAACGCAGATATTCGTTCATAGCCGCTGCCATTTACGGCATTCCGGCGGGCTTCGTCTTCTGGACGTGGAAGCAGCACGGCCTGACGCAGCTCTATACCGATCCCGGTGCCTGGCCGCTCTGGTATCTGCCCGCCAGCGTCCTGATCTACCTCGCCGCGCATGACACCTGGTTCTACTGGACCCACCGCGCCATGCACGGGCGGCGGCTGTTTCCCCTCATGCACCGGGTCCACCACGACAGCCGCCCGCCGACGGCCTGGGCGGCGATGAGTTTTCACTGGACCGAATCGGCATCGGGCGCGCTGTTGTTCCCGCTCCTGGTTTATATCGTTCCCATCCATATCGGCGCGCTCGGTCTGGTTCTTGCCATCGCCACGCTGTTCGGCGTCACAAATCATCTGGGGTGGGAGATTTTTCCCGCTCGTCTTGTTAACGGCACGTTCGGACGATTGGTGATAACCGCGTCACATCATCACAGGCATCATCAGGCCTATAACAGCAATTACGGTCTGTATTTCCGCTTCTGGGACCGGATCTGCAGAACCGATCAGGGATTATCAGGGGACTTCGGACGTGAAGAAAGTCAGGCTGCCGCACGTTTTGCCGCTCGCCGTCATGGCGTTGCTCACCATGGGCAGCGCGCCAGTTCCGAATCTCGACCTGCATCTGACGCTTGAGGGGCTGCGCTCTGCGAAGGGCAGCGTGCGGATCTGCCTGTGGTCCGACGGCGACGGTTTTCCCGACTGCGCCAGCAACGCGGGCGTGAAGCGCCTCGCCGCCGTGGCTCTCGGCGAAACCGTCACGCTGGACGTCTCCGGCCTCAAGCCGGGCCGCTATGGCGTCTCGGTCATTCACGATGAAAACGACAACCGCCGCCTCGACAAGAGCTTCATCGGGCTGCCGACCGAGGGCGTTGGCTTCTCCAACAACGCCTCCGCCCCCTTCGGCCCGCCAAAATTCGGCAAGGTCGCCTTTCCCGTCACGGCGGAAACCAGCCAGACGATAAAACTGCGCTACTATCTTTAGCATGCCTCGCTAAACAGCCCGGGCACGCGTCACGAACCGGAAGAGCGAGCGGACAGGCGGCAACACCGCTCCGCAAATTCTCGGGCAGAGCGCTTGCGAAACGGAAAAACGGTTTCTTCCCATGATGGATTTCAAGCGCAGCGAGGAAAATCTGGGGTCGCGCATTGCGGGCGGGGCGGCCATGCTGGCTTTCGGGCGGTTCATCGTACGGTCTCTCTCCCTCGTAAACCTGGCTGTTCTGGCGCGTCTCCTTTCTCCCGAAGATTATGGTATCGTCGCTCTTGCGCTGATCGCCGTCGGCTTAATTCAGGTCTTCAGCGACGTGCGCATAACCGATGCGCTGATCGCCCTCGACGACCTGACGCCGCTGCATTTGAATACCGCCTTTACAATACAGTTCCTGCGCGGCGCGCTCATCGCGGCGGCCCTTGTCCTGTTCGCCTCTCCGATCGCCGGATTTCTGGGCGATGACGCCATCGCGCCAGTGCTGATGGCGCTCAGCCTCGCCCTGATATTCGATGGTCTCAGGAACCCGGCCTTCTATCTCTACCAGCGCAACATCGATTTCTCAAAAGAGGTGACGCGCGACGTGATCATGCAGATCATCGGCAGCATCGTCGTCATTGCCAGCGCGATCTACCTCAGGAACTATTGGGCGCTCGTCCTCGGCACGCTCGCCGGACGTTTCTGCGGCGCGGCGATGACCTATTACCGCGTTCCCACGCAGATCGGCATTTCCCTGCGTCACTGGCGGGAATTTCTGGGCTTCGGCGGCTGGCTGACCGGGGCCGCTATGCTCGGCCAATTGAACGAAGCGGCACCGCGCATTCTTCTCGGCCGCCTTGTGGGCACCGCGCCTGTCGGAATCTGGACCGTGGGGCGGGAAACGTCCGCCCTCGCCGCATCCGAGCTAATCGCGCCGCTTCGCAGGACGCTGTTCCCCGGCTTCAGCGCGATCAAGCATGACAAGGAGCGACTGAAGCGTAGCTATGTTCTTGCGCAGGCCGTCATGTTCGGCGTCGCGCTGCCGATCGGAATCGGCATGACGCTCGTCGCCGAGGAGATCATCCTGATCCTGGTCGGTCCGAAATGGGCCGACGCGGTGTTCGTAGTTCAAGTTGCGGGCATCTTGTCCGCGCTCTCCTTTTCCCTGATCGCGTCGCACAGCATCCTCATGTCCCTAGGCAAGACGAGGATCATTTTCTGGCGGTCTCTCTTTGGCGCAGTCCTGATGTGGCCGGCCATCTGGTTCGGCATCGACGCCTTCGGTTTTCGGGGTGCCGTCATCGCCCATGGCGCGGTGACGGTCATACTCATCCTCCTCAACCTGACAATCGCCAGCCGCTTCGCCGCGACCGGTGCCTTCGCCGGTATTTTCGCGAGCTGGCGGAGTTTCCTGTCGGTTGCGGCGATGAGCGCGGTCGTCGTCGCCCTCAAGCCAGCGGCACAGGTCGATCCCGATCCCGTCGGCGTGCTTCTTGGCGTGCTGCCTACCATCCTTGCCGGAGCCGCCACATATATCCTTATCCATCTCGCGCTATGGCGTATCGCGCGACGCCCGGATGGCATTGAGGCGCAGATCGCCCATTATCTGAAGAAAACCGATTACGCGGCAATCGGGAAGCGGCTTGGTGACATGATTTCGGTCAAGCGATAAGCGCCATCGCGGTTCCCCGGAGGTCTGCAGCGAACGGCCTTTCGCGATTTCGTGAATGTCTCTCCGCCGGTTACCGCTTCAAAAGCTCTGCAGGAAAGTGCAATGACCCGGATATTGTTTGCCACATCCCAATCGTTTCCCCCGTTCCATTTTGGGGGGTCGGGGAAAAGCACCGTAGAACTCGTTGCGGCACTGGGAAAAAATGGCATCGACGCTTCGGTATTGAGTTCGCTTCCCGAATCGGCTGGCCTTTTGGAACGGTGGTTGCGGCTTCAGGCAAAGTTCGGAGGATACTCGCATGATCGGACGAACGGCCATTCGACCTTTCGCGCATGGCAACCATGGACCGCGCTCTCCAAGCTGCAGAAACGGTATCCGCATGACATATTGTTTATCCAGGCGGGCCAGAAACATGGTTTTGCCTATGCAGCGCAGTCGATAGGCATGCCAGTCCTGTGTTATTTGCGGGACAACGCGTTCGGTTTCCTGGAACAGCATCCGGACCTGCTGCACTCGATGTCCTATATCGCGAATTCGCATTTTATCGCAAATTCCTTTCATGCACTGACCGGCGTCAGGCCCGGTGTCATTCGCCCCCTTATCAACCTCGACGATTATCGCGTCGATCCGACGGGGGAGCGGGTACTATTCATCAACCCGCATCCGCAAAAAGGTGTGGACTTGGTGCTGCGTATCGCGGAGCAGTTGCCAAGAATTCCCTTTCTGATTGTGAATGGGTGGGGCAACACACCTGAAAATGAGGCAGCGATTAGCGCTCGCCTTGCCGCACTTCCCAATGTGGAACGGTTGTCGAGCCAAAGAGACATGCGAAATGTCTACAAGCGGGCACGACTCCTGCTCGCACCCACCGGAACGCCCTATCGCGGACACTCCAATCCTGTTCGCGAGGCTTGGGGACGTGTGGTTACCGAAGCTCAGGTATCGGGCATTCCGGTAGTGGCCACTCGCGCTGGCGGATTTCCGGAGTCGGTGGGCGAGGGCGGTGTGCTTGTTGATATTGACGCGTCCACAGAATCATGGGCGGCTGAGGTGCGCGCTCTTTGGACGGATCACGGGTATCATAGCAGACTATCTGATAATGCCCGTCGCCACGTTCTTAGCCGCGAACTGCAGGCAGACGGTATTGTTGAGGACTTAAGCGCGGTGTTTTCCCAAATCCTGCTGCGCAACGCCGCCGACGGGCGTGGCTAAAATTCTGGGAAGCGATCAGAATGACTTGACCACCGCCCGCACCAGGTCGCGTGGATGTGTTAGGGCACCGGGAACCCCGATATAGTTCCTCAAACCCTGCTCCGACGCCAGGCGCCTGAGCCGCAGATGCTCGACCTGGCGCAACCGTGCCAGCTCGCGCCGGTCCTCATCATCGGAGCGCCGCGCGATCATGGTTTCGATCTTGTCCAGCGCTTTCAGCCGTTCCCTGGCGACGTCCAGATGCTTTCCGGGCGCCGTCGCGCTGTCTGGATGAAGCCTGACATGGCAATGAATGTGAGGATCGAAAATGGCCGTTCCCAGCAGGCACAGGCTGATCATGAACAGCCGGTCCTCGCTTGTCGATTGGGTAGGGTCGTAGAGTCCGGCTCGAATGCCGTCCCTCTTGCGGAACAGCATGAAGCCGTTCTGCACGAAAAGGCCGGGTATCAGCGCCTTGTACAGCCGGTCGTCCAGCACGGTCGGCGCGGTGGACGACACATCATAATGGTCCCGTAGCTTCGACCGGTCGATATAGGTTTCCGTTTCCGGTCCATCCGGGAACAGGCGCACGCCGTCGCCGAAAGCGACGACATGATCGCCCAATATCGGTTCCAGCCGCGCCAGATGATCCGGCATCCAGATGTCATCCGCGTCCAGCCAGGCGACAAGTTCGCCCTCGGCTTCCGCAATGGCCCGGTTGCGCGCCGCGACGATGCCGCCGTTTGGCTGTGTGACCACGCGCACCGGATAGCAACCCGCCACGGCCGCCGTATTGTCGGTCGATCCATCATCGATGATAACGACCTCATCCGGACGCCGCGTCTGATTCAACGCGCTTTCAATGGCTTCGCCCAGATACGCTTCGGCATTATAGGCTGGGATCAGGCAGCTTATCGTCATCCGCTCCGACATAGGCGACTTATCATTGCCAAGGCAATAACGAGAGACGATTGACATATGGGGCATGCATCAGCACTTTGCCGGGCAGCAACCGTTCCCAGGGGCGCTCCACATCGGGGCTGAGATCGCCATCCGGCGGAACCCTTCGAACCTGATCCGGGTCGCACCGGCGTAGGGAGAGAACCGCGAATCCACGCGCGAAGTCCCCATGCCGTCCGGCCCAAACCGGAAAGCGCACAAACATGGCCGACATCAACGCCCGCACCGAAACCGCAGACGCTCAGCCCATCGGCGTCACCACCGGCCCGCTCCCCGCCAGCCGCAAGCTCTACCTGAAGGGCAAACAGCATCCCGACATCCGCGTCCCCGTCCGCGAAATCGAGCTGGAGAAATCCAGCTTGGAGCCGCCCGTCCGCGTCTATGATCCCACTGGTCCCTACACCGACGAAACCGCCACCATCGACATCCGCGCAGGCCTCGCCGATGTCCGCTCCGGCTGGGTCGAGGGCCGGGGCGATGTCGAACGCTATGACGCGCGGCAGGTGAAGCCCGAGGACAACGGGTCAGGCGGCGTCCGCAAGCAGCAGGTCCAGTCCTTCCCCAATGTCGTCGCCCGTCCTCTCCGTGCCAAATCCGGCCAGAACGTCACCCAGATGCACTATGCGCGCCAGGGCATCGTTACGCCCGAGATGGAATATGTCGCCATCCGCGAAAATCTGGGGCGTGAGCGCGCACTCGAAGCCTCACAGGGCGGCGAATCCTTCGGCGCCTCCATCCCCGACCTTATCACCCCCGAATTCGTCCGCGACGAGATCGCCCGCGGCCGCGCCATCATCCCGGCGAACATCAACCACACCGAACTCGAACCCATGGCCATCGGCCGCAACTTCCTCGTCAAGATCAACGCCAATATCGGCAACAGCGCGGTTGCGTCCGACGTCGCATCCGAGGTTGACAAGATGGTCTGGTCCATCCGCTGGGGCGCCGACACCGTCATGGACCTCTCGACCGGCGAGAATATCCACGACACCCGCGAATGGATCCTCCGCAACTCCCCCGTCCCCATCGGCACCGTCCCCATCTACCAGGCACTGGAAAAGGTCGGCGGCGTCGCCGAGGACCTCACCTGGGAAATCTTCCGCGACACCCTTATCGAGCAGGCCGAGCAGGGCGTCGATTATTTCACCATCCACGCCGGCGTCCGCCTGGCCTATGTCCCCATGACTGCGAAGCGCGTGACCGGCATCGTCAGCCGCGGCGGCTCAATCATGGCGAAATGGTGCCTCTCCCATCACAAGGAATCCTTCCTCTACGAACGTTTCGACGAGATCACCGAGATCATGAAGGCTTACGACGTCTCCTACTCCCTCGGCGACGGCCTCCGTCCCGGCTCGATCGCCGACGCCAATGACGAGGCGCAGTTCGCCGAACTCTACACGCTCGGCGAGCTGACCAAGCGCGCCTGGAAGGAGGACGTGCAGGTCATGATCGAGGGGCCGGGCCACGTCCCCATGCACAAGATCAAGGAAAACATGGAGAAACAGCTGGAGGCGTGCGACGAGGCCCCCTTCTACACCCTCGGCCCGCTCACCACCGACATCGCGCCCGGCTACGACCACATCACGTCCGCCATCGGCGCGGCCCAGATCGGCTGGTACGGCACGGCGATGCTCTGCTACGTCACGCCAAAGGAGCATCTCGGCCTCCCCGACCGCGACGATGTGAAGGTCGGCGTCGTCACCTACAAGCTGGCCGCCCATGCCGCCGACCTCGCCAAGGGCCATCCCGCCGCGAAACTCCGTGACGACGCCGTCAGCCGTGCCCGCTTCGAGTTCCGCTGGCGCGACCAGTTCAACCTGTCGCTCGACCCCGAAACCGCGATGAAATATCACGACCAGACCCTGCCGGCGGAGGGGGCCAAGACCGCCCATTTCTGCAGCATGTGCGGCCCGAAATTCTGCTCGATGAAGATCACCCAGGA
>JBARZR010000069.1:0-2638 GCA_049650205.1 Pacificimonas sp.
CCTTCGCTGGGCTCCAGATTCAGTTCCAGCGTCGCCGCGCCGCAGGCCGCCGCCATCTGCACGAAACCCGCCGCGGGATAGACCGCGCCCGACGTACCGATCGAGACAAACAGATCAGCGGCGGAAAGAGCCGTTTCGATCTCGCCCATGCGGTACGGCATTTCCCCGAACCATACGATGTCCGGCCGCAACGCCGCCGCACCGCATGAGGTGCACGCCGGACCATCCCGCATCGTCGCTGGCGCATCCAGCCGAATGCCGCATTGCAGGCACAAGGCCCGCTCCAGTTCGCCATGCATGTGAATCAGCCGCCGCGACCCGGCGCGATCGTGCAGGTCATCGACATTCTGCGTAACGAGGAGCAGCTCGCCGTCCCACTCCGCATCCAGCCGCGCAAGCGCCAGATGCGCCGCGTTCGGTTCCACCCGTGCCAGTGCCGCGCGGCGGGCATCGTAGAATGTCTGCACCAGGTCCGGGTCGCGCGCATAGGCCTCGGGCGTCGCCACATCCTCGACCCGGTGCCCTTCCCATAGCCCGTCCGGGCCGCGAAAGGTCGGCACGCCCGATTCCGCCGATACGCCCGCACCGGTCAGGACAACGATTGAAGACGGCTTGTTATCGGATAGCGGTTTCTGCATTCTCACGCCTCTAACAGAAACGGGACCGAAGATGACAAGCCGGATCGGCATATTGGGCGCGGGCGGACGCATGGGCGGCGCGATCATCGCCGAGACACTACGTGTCGAGGATGCGGAGCTGGCGGGCGCGGCGGAGCATCCCGGCCATCCCGCCATGGGACAGCCCATTGGCGACACTGGCCTCAGCATCTGCGCCAACCCTTCTACGCTGGCGCATCAATGCGATGTCATGGTCGATTTCACGACGCCGGGCGCTCTGCCCGGCAATCTGGAGGCGGCCATCGACGGCGGCTGCGCGCTCGTCATCGGCACGACCGGCCTCACCCATGAGGACAGCCAGCGTATCGACGAAGCCGCCAGACATATCGCCGTTTTGCAGACCGCGAACACCAGCCTGGGCGTCAACATGCTGGCCGCGCTGGTGAAACAGGCCGCGACCGCCCTTGGCGAGGACTGGGATATAGAAATCACCGAAATGCACCACAAGCACAAGGTCGACGCCCCATCGGGAACGGCGCTCCTCCTCGGCGAAGCGGCGGCGGAAGGGCGTGGCGGAAGGCTTGCCGATCTCGCCGAGCGCGGGCGCGACGGCTCGGACGCGAAACGCGAACCCGGCGCGATCGGAATGGCATCCCTGCGCGGAGGCTCGGTCGCCGGTGACCACCAAGTCATTTTCGCCGCCGATGGCGAACGGTTGGAACTCGGCCACCGCGCGGAAAGCCGCGAAATCTTCGCGCGCGGTGCCGTGCGCGCGGCATGCTGGCTGAGTGGGAAAGCTGCGGGGCGGTATGGGATGGGGGATGTGCTTGGGTTCTAAACCCGATCCCAACGCCCGTCATTCCCGCGAAGGCGGGGATGCAGAACGCAACAGGACTGTCCGCTGTATGTGCCGATAAAGGGTCTTGGGGCCAGCGTCGGCGTGTTGGACTCTAGGTTCGTGCGGCCCTGGATTCGCCTTCGCGGGAATGGTAGTCGGGACGTTCAAACGCTACCCAATTCCCGCGCGATCACCTTGTACACCTCTTCCTTTTCTCGTCCGTTCAAGTGCTTTCCAATCAGCAGCTTGCGCCCCTTATGCGTCAGCCATAGCCGACTGACCGGCGGAGAAACACGCTCCAGTTCCACGCGCGTCCAGCTGCGCGGCAGGGTGACGTGCTGCCTGTGACCCGACGGCAGGCGGCGTTCCAGGAGGAGTTCGGAGGCGGTCACCTGCAAACGTTCATAGGCCTTCGATCCCCGCGCGCTGGCGCGGAACGCCCAGATCAGGAGCGCGAGGTCGATCAAAAGGAACGGCACCACCATCCACGCGCCGACAACCCAGAAGCGCAGCCCCGCGAACAGCATGATCGCCGCCGTCGCGCCCAGCACGATCAGCGCGGCCTTCGCGCCCATGGGCGGCGGTGGGCGCAGGGTGAGGTCCAGAGTCGCCATAACCCCTTATAACACCCACACGCAGCGTGTAGGCGAGGGGCATGAAGCCGCAGGACCGCATCACCTTCTTCGAACGTCTGGCCGCCGAGCGCCCGGATCCGCAGACGGAGCTGGATTTCGTCAACGACTATACCCTGCTGGTCGCGGTCGTCCTGTCGGCGCAGGCGACGGATGTCGGCGTCAACAAGGCGACGGCGAAGCTATTCGAAACCGTCCGCGACCCCGCCGCTATGGTGGCACTGGGCGAGGAGAAGTTGCGCCAGCACATCAAGACCATCGGCCTCTATAATGCGAAGGCGAAGAACGTCATCGCGCTGTCGGAAATCCTGCTGGCGAAACATGACGGCCAGGTGCCGCGGACCCGTGCGGAGCTGGAGGCGCTGCCCGGCGTCGGTCGCAAGACGGCGAATGTCGTCCTGAACGAAGCCTTTGGCCAGCCGACGCTCGCCGTCGATACGCACGTCTTTCGCGTCGCTAATCGTACCGGCCTCGCACCCGGCAAGACGGTCGATGCCGTGGAAAAGAAACTGATGACGGTCGTTCCCAATGAGGATAGTATGGGTGCGCAG
>JBARZR010000070.1:0-7586 GCA_049650205.1 Pacificimonas sp.
GCACATATTGGTCGACGCCGCCGAGCTGGAGAATGTCATCATAAACCTGGCTGCGAACGCCCGGGATGCCATGCCCAAGGGCGGCACGCTGACGATCACGACCGGTGAACATGTGATGGAGGAACCGGAAACGCATCACGGGCAATGGCTGTCGCCCGGAAGATATGCGCTGCTGTCCATCGCCGACACGGGGGAAGGCATGTCGAAGGATGTGCTGGAGAAGGTATATGAACCGTTCTTCACAACCAAACCCGTTGGCAAGGGGACCGGTCTCGGCCTGAGTCAGGTCCACGGGTTTGTGCTGCAGTCCGGCGGATCGATCGACATCGAGAGCGTTCCCGGGAAGGGGACGCGGATCGACCTGCTGCTGCCCGAAGGCGACGAGCCGGAAAGTATAAAACGGCCGGATGTTTCCTCAGGCGGCGAACTTCCAGAAGCGCGGGAAGGCGAAACGGTTCTGATCGTCGAGGATCAGTCAGAGCTGCGCGCTCTGACCTACGATGTGCTGCGCGACCTGGGCTATGACGTCAAACAGGCGTCGTCGGCGGGAGAAGCCCTGATCGCGCTCGGCGAGACGCCTGAAGTGACGCTGCTGTTCACCGATATCGTCATGCCGGACCAGTCGGGCGAAGACCTTGCGCGAGCGGCGCGTCAGGCCATTCCGGGCCTGAACCTGCTTTATACAAGTGGCTACACACAGGCGGCGGGTGTCGATGCGGCGGCGCTGAACCCCAAAGCCGAACTGTTGCGGAAACCCTATACCGTGGAACAGCTGGCGCTGGCGGTGCGGCGGGCAATCGACCGCTAGAGCTGTGTGCGGAACCAGGTTTGCTGCCGCTTCGCGTAGCGCCGCGTGTCCCGTTTCGCCGTTTCCAGGGCCGTGTCCAGATCGACCTCCCCACGAAGATGGGCGAGGAGGGGCAGTACGCCGATCGCCTTCATTACCGGCAGGTTATCAGGTAAATTGCGAGCCGCGAGCGTTGCCACTTCATCGAGCGCACCAGCCTCGATCATCCGATCGAGACGAAGGTCGCAGCGCGCGTGAAGCCGGTCGCGGGGCAGATCGATCAAGATGGTTTCGACTGCCATTTCATTGCCGATGCCGCCGGACAGCTCCTGTTGCCACTCCGCCAGGGAACGCCCTGTCGAGCGTATGACCTCCAGCGCGCGGGCCAGTCTTTGCGTGTCGCTGGGCCGAAGCCGTGCGGCCATGAGCGGGTCTTCGCTCGCGAGAGCTTCGGCAAGCTCAGCAGTCGAAAGCGCGCGCGCGCCTGCGCGAATGTCTTCATCGATATCCGGCACAGGAGCGATGCCATGCAGTAATATCTTCAGGTACATGCCGGTTCCGCCGACCAATATCGGTAGCTGTCCCGCCCGATGCGCTGCCGCGATCTCGCGTTTTGCCAGGGATAACCAGTCCGAAGCGGAAGCCGGTTTGGCACCATCCCGGACGCCATAAAGCCGGTGCGGTGCCGCTGACTCCTCTTCGGTCGAGGGCCGGGCGCTGAGAATATGGAGATCGGCGTAAAGCTGGGACGCGTCGGCGTTGATGATCACGCCATTTCGCGCGTCGGCCAGTTTCAGGGCATGAGCGGACTTGCCGCCCGCCGTGGGGCCTGCGATGACCACTAGCGATTTTTGGAAGGTTTGCATCATGCTCGTCGTCACTCTGGTCGGTACACCATCCCTATCGGCGGATGACGTCGCGCTGGCCAGCAAAAGCTGTTCCCGCTGCAGCGAACCGGTCTGGCTGTCGGACATGCGTGCCGCCGAGTTTTCAGCGCAAAGTGCGGAAGCGGTGGCACTGGAAGCGGTGCTGCCACACGTGGATGTCTTCGTTCAGCTGGAGGCGACGCGCGAAAAGAGGCTGTTCGTCGCCGACATGGATTCGACGATGATACAGGTCGAATGCATCGACGAGCTTGCCGACTATGCCGGTCTGAAGGTCAAAATCGCCGCCGTGACAGAAGCGGCCATGCGCGGTGAACTGGATTTCGAAGCGGCGCTTAGGAAACGGGTGGCGCTTCTCGCCGGACTGGATGTGGGTGCGATCGCTGCCTGTCTGCGCGACCGGGTGCTCCCTACGCCGGGCGCGGCAACGCTGATTGCGACCCTGAAGGCCGAGGGCATTCGGACCGTGCTCGTCTCGGGCGGGTTTACCGCCTTTGCAAATCCCGTGGGCGCCGCGCTGGGATTTGACCTCATGGCGGCGAATGTCCTGGCGGAATCCGAAGGAAAACTGACCGGAGACCTGGTGGGGCCCGTGGTCGATGCCGCCGCGAAGCGCGACCTGCTGCGGAAGGAAGCGGCAGGACTGGGCATCTCCACCAGCCAAGCCGTCGCTATTGGCGATGGGGCGAACGATCTGGACATGGTGATGGAAGCGGGGCTTGGCGTAGCGTTTCACGCCAAATCCGCGCTGGCCAGGGCGGCGGATGTGCGGATCAGAAACGGGGATCTGTCAACGCTGCTACATGCGTTGGGGATCGATGAGGACCGCTGGGTTCGCCGTTGATGGCCGTCGTGTCAGTTTCGACGTGAAGCAATGACTTCGCGATAGCACAAGGTGCCGTCGGCGATCAGAGCCGCCCGCGCGGCCCATCTTTCCCCTTCGGAAAGCAGCATGTCGCCAATCGCCGCCGCACCCGCTCGCCCGTGCAAGGTCCGCACATTATCGACAGCGCCGCGCCAGGCCGTTTCGATCTCATCGACATAGGCTTCGCTGGCATTCCTGGAGGCGTTCAGGACCAAACCCGCCTCCTGCACGATGCGTTGCAATTCGTCGGCGCTGCGCAAACGCGGCTTTATGGGTTCGGACTCCATCCAGGCCAACAGCGCATCGTCGCGCCGGCTGCCGCTTTGCTTGACGAGCGCGCGGATGACGAGGCGGCCCGTTTTCCCCAGACCGCGCCCCTGCGTCCGGAGTATTCTAACAAGCGGTTCGCCGCGTTCCGCGAAGTGGTCGACAAGCATGATATCGACGTCGTCGGCGAGGGGTCTGTCATTCTGACCGAGCAGCGTGACTCGCTGTCCCGATGCCGCGACGAAGGTGTCCACCGTATCGGCAGGCAGGACGCGGCAGCCGATGCCGCGCTGCAACATGAGTGCTGTTCCGCCCAGATCGGCACCGAGGTGAACGATGGAACTTGCCTTTGAGAGGCCGAATTCAAGTGCGAGGCTGCGCAGCCGTGCTTCCCCTTTGGGCGCTATGCTGGATTTTCCCCACACGAGCTGTGCCGCGGTGAGGCGCGCGGCATCCCAGTCCGGTACGGCCTTGGCGACTATGGTGTCATCGGTTTCCGCTAACGGCAATTCCGGCAAAAATGGAATGTCGACTGGCCCGGTATCGTCGGCCTGCCGAGCGGACATGCGCGCGGACAGGGCGGCGGCGTCATAGCCGTCCCACCACGCCCGCAGCCGCATCCTTAGCGGTAACTTCAAGGCGGCGATGGCGCTCAAGCAGAGGGGGCCACGGTCATGTCATGGGCCGACACGGCAAAAACGAAAGCGCTCGATTCTTCGCTCAGTTCGAAACTGAGGGTCACACCGTCGCGGCCATGGCCCGAGACCTGCGCAACGATAGCGCCAATTTCAGGATGGGCGAGCGCCGCCTGGCTGCCGAGCGGAGGGCGTCCGATGGTCTGAATGAATGCCCCAGCAGCGGACAGGTTGGTCACGCGGCCCGGCCAGCGCCCGTTGCTGGCGGCGAGGACGCACAGTTTCGCGCTGTCCAAGCTCTGGTGGCGATGCAGTTCGGCGGTCGCGGCATTCATGTCGATCGGGTTCTTTTCGTAACGAGTTTCGTCCGCGGGCGTATCAGGCCGATCCGAAAATTGAGTTAATTGGTCCCTGCGGCAATCGCCGTGACAAAGCAGGCACGGTTCTGCGCGGCCAGTTCACCGCAAAGTGCCGCCGCAGGTCCGCGCGTATCGTAGTTGCCCACCTGTAGCCGGACCCCGTCTTCGAACGTCTGAAAGATCGGTTGCTGGTCGCCCAATATCGCAGGATGGGCGGCCTGAATGGACGCCCAGCCGTCACGTGCCGTCGATTCGCGGCCATAGGCGGCCAGCTGAACGCGAAAGACGTCGATGTCCTGCGGTGCGACGGGGGGAGGCGTCGCCACTACACGTTTCGATGCCTGTACGGGCTCAGGTCTATCGGTACGCGCGCCCTCATCTGGCCTGATGCCCTCCGCACGCGCGACCGCCGCTGCGCGAACGGCGGCAGGGGCGTCCGGGCTGCTCGCGCGGGGTGTCCCGGTAACCTGCGGCGCGGGCAGCGATCCGTTCATCATTCGCTCGGCAATAGCCTTGCCCTCCGCGCGAGTGGCGGGCGGCATGTTGGCGTCCATTTTGACAAGTGCCGTCGATGCCTGCCGCAAACCGGCATTCCGGGCGAGCAGCATATAAGCATAGGCGCGCGGCCAGTCCTTCTTCACGGCATCGCCGTTAAACATGCGGATCGCCAACATGTAGCGCGCATGGGCGTCACCGGCGCGCGCAGCCAGTGTCCATAGCCTTACCGCCTCCTGCGTTTCATCGCGCCGTGCGAGAAAGATGCCCAGATAGGTGCGCGCGGGATTGTGCCCCTTGGCTGCGGCGCGACGAAAAAAGTCTTCGGCGCGGGCCAGATCCTTTGGAACGCCGCGCCCCTGGCGGTGAGCGAGGCCAAGATTGAAAAGAGCATGGGCATCCCCGCGCGCAGCGGCGGGCAGCCAGAGAATCACTGCTTCCTTGTAATCGCCATTCTTCCATTTCTGAACGCCATCGGCGACCGATGCCGCCACGGGCGCGGCAATGATGAGCGACAATGCGATAGCGGCGGCAAATTTCATTGTTGGAGCCTCTCTGCGGGCGAAACGAGCGCATGACGGATAACATTCATGGCCCGCCAATCAAGCGTCTTCCCCTAGGCCCAGATGCTTTAACCATAGCTGAATTCACGTCCTTTACCGAAAATTAGGCCAATCATGTGCAAGACACAGACTGAATTGAAACGGGCCAGTTGGATAGGGGTCTTCCAAATGCGGGTGTTGGCAATTGCCTCTCAAAAGGGCGGGTCTGGTAAGACCACATTATCAGGCCATATGGCCGTTCAGGCGGAGCGCGCAGGCGCCGGTCCTGTGGTACTGATCGATATCGATCCGCAAGGATCACTGTCGGACTGGTGGAACGAGCGCGAATCGGACGTGCCTGCCTTTGCGCAGACGACCGTTGCGCGTCTTGCCACTGATCTGGAATCACTACGTCAGCAGGGTTTCAAACTGGCGGTCATCGACACGCCTCCTGCGATCACGGTCGCTATTCAAAGCGTTCTTTCGGTGGCCGAGCTGGTCGTCATTCCGACGCGCCCAAGTCCGCATGACCTGCGCGCCGCCGGCGCGACGGTGGATCTGTGTGAACGGGCCGGAAAACCGCTGATCTTCGTGATCAATGCCGCTACGCCGCGCGCCAAGATTACATATGAGGCCGCCGTCGCGCTGTCGCAGCACGGGACGCTTGCGCCCGTTACGCTGCACCACCGCACGGATTATGCCGCATCCATGATCGATGGCCGCACAGTCATGGAAGTCGACCCGGGCTGCAAGTCGGCTCAGGAAATCGAGGAATTGTGGGTCTATGTGGCCGACCGCCTCGAAAAGAATTTCCGCCGAACGGTCTTCAATGCGCCGGGCCAGGTCGCGAAACCTGCCGCCGTTCGACCACGCGCCGCCGGCGGCTTTGGCCGCAAGGCTGCCATCTAACCGGGGGCCTGGAGACGATGATGACACAGGAATCCTCATTCGGATCATTGTCCGGCAGCCTGCTGGCCCGCAAGGGCGGGGCAAAGCCGGCCATGCGCCGACAGGCCTATCGCTTCGACGAGGGCGACGAGACCGCCGCCGACGATGATTGCGGCTGGAACGACATGGGTTCGGACATGCTGACACCCGAACAGAAGGAAAGCCTTCTGCCCTCGGACAGCGCCGACGGAGATGCGGTATTTTCCGCAGGCCCGGTTTCCGAAGCCGTTCATGAAGCCGATGAAAACGACTACGCCGACGATGTGCCCACGGTTGTGGAACAGCAGCGCGAGCTGGCGGCAAAGGTTGTCGACGAGGATATGAGCGCCGAACAAGACGCCTATCTGGCAAGACTGGCCCGCGAAAGCGAACCGGACGATGCCCTGTCGGCGCCGGAACCGGCACCGCGCGCGAAGCCGCCCGTGCAGCGGGCACCGGCGGGATCGAAGGCGAAGTCCGCTTTCACCCTGCGCCTGGACAAGCCGCGTCATTTGAAGCTGCGCCTGGCATCGGCCTTTGCGCATATGAGTTCGCAGAAACTGATCACCGAAGCGCTGGACGAGTATATTGAAAAGCACTTCCCGGACCTGCCGGTCTGAATCGTCAGCTGAAACCAGAACACGTCAAGGAGCATATCATGCCGAGCATCGGGGCCAAGCCGCTCGCCACTTCTACCGCGATCATCGCCGCCACTCTGGCGCTGTCTGCCTGTCAGCAGTCCGCGAAAAGTCCGGTAGCGTCGCTGAATGACGCTGTTGCTACGCGCGCCTATCTGGAAAAGGCCGCCGCACGACAGGCGCAGGCGATGGACCAGTTCGCCATAGAGGCCGAGGCGGCGCGTTTGGCAGGCAATTTGCCGGTCGCCATCGAACTTGGTGAACAGGCTGTCGCTCTTGACATGAATGACGCCGCCGCGCGTCGCACACTGGCGCAGGCCTATTTTGCCGCTGGACGCTTTCAGTCCGCCGCGCAGGCCTATTCCGACCTTCTGGCGATGAATCCAAAAGCGGACACGCATAAATTCGGCGCAGCGCTCACAGCGCTCGCCAATAATGACCGCCTGCAGGCCCACGCATTGCTCTCGGAGCTGGCGAACGATCCGGCGCGGGCGGGCGATGTCGGTCTGGCCTATGTCCTGCTGGGCGACATGAAACGCGGCACAGCAATGCTGGAATCCGCTGTCCGTTCCGGTACGTCGACTGCGCAGACCCGCCAGAACCTTGCTCTGGCGCAGGCGATGTCGGGCGACTGGAATGCCGCGCGTGTTACCGCCGCCGTCGATCTGACGCCTGCAGCTGTCGAGGCGCGTGTCGCCGAATGGGCCGCATTGGCGGTCAGCGAAGACCCGGCCTGGCGAACTGCCTCGCTGATGAAGATCAACCCGGCACATGTCGATGTCGGCCGTCCCGTGCAGTTGGCCTGGGTCGCTCCATCCGGGGATCAGAATGTGCAGACCGCGACTGCGCCTGCTGCCGTCGTCGACGTCCCGGTGGTGGCCGTTGTCGATCGTGACGTCGCTTCGGAAGGCGAGGCCGTTGCGGTCGTTACACCTGTCGTTGTGGCGGAGGTTTCCGCCCCCGAACCGGAGACGCCAGTCGCCGCCGCAGCCGATGTCAAACCGGCACGCCTTGTGAAGGCGTCGGCACTTTCAGTTGCACCCCGTGCTCCTGACTTCGCACCAAAAAAGGACACGAAGGTCGAGCCAGAGCCCGAGAAAGCAAAAGCCGAAGCAAAACCGGAACCGAAATCCGAGCCATTGGCAGCGGTTTCGCTTCCCGACGCCGGTAACGGCAAGGGCAACTGG
>JBARZR010000071.1:0-5025 GCA_049650205.1 Pacificimonas sp.
GAACAGTTCGAAGACGACCTGGAGGCGCGCCCGCTGAAGGACTTCATCAGCGTCGATGCCCATGCCGATATCCCGCTTACATCGGGATTCGCGCTCACCTTGTCTGGCGAAAATATCACCGACAGCCGCATAGAGGACGGCATCGACATTCGCGGTGCCACGACCCTCGCCCAGCCGCGCACATTCTGGGCCGGGATCAGGTGGACGGGATAAGACGCGGAGGCTTCAGCTTGAGCAATGGCCGCTCGAAAATATGGAAAAACAGGAATCCGGCCGAAAAGGCCGCCGAGAGAAGCACCGGCCAGAATATCCATTCATTCCCGATGCCCATGCGATCCAGCGCCATGGCCGCCGCCGCCATCACCGGGAAATGCACGAGATATAGCGAATAGGACATGTCTCCTGTCCAGTGCAGCACGGAACCTGCGGTCGTTCCGCCTTCCACGTCGCGGCCAGCGACCGCCAGAACGATCAGAAACGCTCCGATCGCCGGCAAAAGCCGCGACGCCGGCGTCTCGACGAAGAACAAGGCTTCATCACGCACCAGATCCGGCAGATAGGCACCCAGCGCCAGGATGGCGCAGCCGGGAAGCAGCAGGATGCGCAGCCGTTCGCTCGCTCCATGCAGGACGGTCCTTGCGCAAATCATGCCGAGCGCGAAATGCAGCGGAAACGGCATCCCGAAAAAACCGGCGGGTGTGAAGGGTTGGGACAGAGTCGCATATATGGCGACCAGGGACCAGGCTGCCGCGGCGGTCATTCCGAAAAGGGGTCGCCAAAGGAACAGGCCAAAAATAGCGTAAAACATGATTTCATAAGGCAGCGTCCACGCCACCCCAAGAAGATATCCGTCGACCCTTGGCAGGATCAGGAGGATATTTTCGACCATGAAACCAGTATTCTGCCACCTGTCCTCACCGGCGGAATCGACAAGGATATAGGCCGCGACCGTAAACGCGAGCGCAACCCAATAGGGCGGAAGAACGCGTCGAAAGCGCTTCCATACATAAGTCCGCAACTCCCGGGGCGTTGCCGCCCCCGGTTTGTCGCCGTGGATATACATGATGATGAAGCCGGAAATGACGAAAAACAGATCGACGCCCGCCCATCCGCCACTGGAAAGCTGCCAGTCGAACATTCCCGTTCTTGACTGGACCAGACCGCCGGCATGATAGATTACCACCATGGTCGCGGCGATTCCCCTGAGCGCCTGGATACCGTCCAGTCTTGTCGTGAGCGGTGCTGTCGCCAAGCCGGCCAGTCCTCCATAACGCCATTGAGCGGCAGGACAGTCCCTATGCCGCTGCGTACCTGCGATGTACAAGTCTCCATGGAGCTTATCCTGCGTCGGCACAGGCGAAGACCTGCCAACCGGATCAAGTCAACAGACCCTCTTCCCATAACAATATGTCGCAGCTAGTGTCCGCGCCTTGAACATGGCTGCGGGGAGCGGCCATGGTTACAGAACATAGTGAAAAAAGGGGCTCATCCACCCATGGCAAACACCAACGCCAGCGCCGCACCCGGCCTGCCGCCCACCGACAGTGCGGGCACCTATTTCGGCCATCCAAAAGGGCTGTTCGTCCTGTTCTTCGCCGAAATGTGGGAGCGGTTTTCCTATTACGGCATGCGCGCGCTGCTGATCTTCTATCTGGTCAAGCACTGGATGTTCTCGGACAGCGAAGGATCTGTCATCTACGGCGCGTACACCGCGCTCGTCTATATCACGCCCGTGCTCGGTGGTTATCTGGCCGACAAGTTCCTGGGGCAGCGAAAGGCCGTGCTTTACGGCGCGGTCCTGCTGACGGCGGGCCATTTCTTCATGGCGTTCGAGGGCGACGGTACGCTCGGCCAGGACAATCCGGCAATGCCGATCTTCTGGCTCGCTCTTGCGCTCATCATCGTCGGTTCGGGTTTCCTGAAGGCGAACATCTCGGTGATCGTCGGCCAGCTCTACACCCGCACCGACATCCGCCGCGATCCCGCCTACACCATCTTCTATATGGGAATTAACCTCGGCGCGGCGCTCGGCTCCCTGCTGTGCGGTTACATCGGCGAAACCTATGGCTGGGCCTATGGCTTCGGCCTCGCGGGCATCGGCATGCTCGCCGGTCTGATCGTCTTCATGTGGGGCAAGCCGCTGCTGCTCGGTCGCGGCGAGCCGAAGAACCCCGCGCGCCTTAAGGAAAAGGTCGCCGGTCTCAATATCGAATGGTGGATGTATGTCATCGGCCTCGCCATGGTCGGCCTGTGCTGGGTCGCCATCCAGTATCAGTCGCTCGTCGGCTTCGTGCTTGGCGGCTTTGGTGGCGCGCTCGTACTTTACGTCCTCTACATCGCCGTCGTGCGGCTTCCCGCCGAAGACCGGGACCGCATCTTCGCGGCCATGTTTCTCATCCTGACCTCAATCGTGTTTTGGGCACTGTTCGAGCAGGCGGGATCCTCACTGAACTTGTTCACCGATCGCCATGTCGATCGCGGCGGCGTTCCAGCATCGGTGTTCCAGTCAATCAACGCGATTTACATCATCCTCCTCGCGCCGCTGTTCGCCATCGCATGGACCTGGCTCGGCCATCGGGGCAGGGAACCGTCCGCGCCGCTGAAATTCGGTCTAGGCGTCGTTCAGGTCGGCCTCGGTTTCCTTGTTCTGGTTTGGGGCGCGCGCAGCGTTGGCATCGACGTGCCGACACCTGTGATCTTCATCTTCCTGATCTATCTGCTGCACACCACGGGTGTGCTTTGCCTGTCACCCGTTGGTCTTAGCGCCATGAACCGCTTGGCGCCCGCGCACATGGCCAGCCTCATCATGGGCACGTGGTTCTTCGCATCGGCAACCGGCAACTTCGCCGCTGGCCTAATTGCCTCAGCCACGGGTGCGGAAGGCGTCGGTGAGGAGGCAGGCAAGGAGGTCGTCCTCGGCGTCTATCAAACGGTCGGGCTTTACGCGGTCGGGATCGGCATTGCCGTCATGGTGGTGTCGCCGCTCATCAAGAAGCTGATGCACCTCGATACGCTGGTCGACGACGATGTCGACAACGCCATGGCCGGACAGGCCGAGCTGGCCGAGCCGCAGGCTGCGGGTTTCGACACGCGCGGGGAGACGAAGCCCAATGCGTAAGTTCATGATGCTGGCGAGCGCTTTCGCGCTCGCCGCCTGCGCTACCGCCAATGCCGATACGCCAAGCGATACCGCGAGGGCGAGTGACCTGCCGGCCCTGAACAAGACTCCGGTTCCGTCCACCTACTCCCCCTATGGCAGCCGCACGACGCTGATCGAAAACGGCAACATTTATGATGGTGCGGGCGCGAAGTTCATGGGCGGTCAGGTGCTGATGCAGGGCGGCAAGGTTGCGGCCATCGGCCAGACCGTCGCCGCGCCGGACGATGCCGTGCGCATCGACGCGGGCGGCAAATGGGTGACACCCGGCATCATCGACGTGCACTCCCATCTCGGCAACTACGCCAGCCCAAGTGTGCAGGCGCATTCGGACGGCAACGAAGTCACCGGCCCCGTCACCTCCGATGTCCACGCCGAACATGGCGTCTGGCCTCAGGATCCCGGCTTTTCCCGCGCGCTCGCTGCCGGGGTCACGACCCTCCACATCCTTCCCGGTTCCGCCAACCTGTTCGGCGGGCGTGGCGTCACGCTCCGCAACGTCCCCGCGCGTACCGTGCAGGAGATGAAATTCCCGAACGCACCCTACAGCCTGAAAATGGCCTGCGGCGAAAACCCCAAGCGCGTCTATGGTGGCAAGGGCCGTGAGCCCGGCAGTCGCATGGGCAATTTCGCCGTCTATCGCAAAACCTGGGCCAAGGCGGTCGAATATGACCGCAAATGGGACGCCTATGAAGAGATGGTCGAGGAGGGCACGGCGAAGGCCAAGGATATCCCATCCCGCGATCTCGCAATGGAAACCCTGCGCGGCGTCCTCGACGGCGAAATCCTGGTGCAGAACCATTGCTACCGCGCCGACGAAATGGCCTTCATCCTCGATATGGGCAGGGAGTTCGGCTACAAGGTCAGTGCCTTCCACCATGCGGTTGAGGCGTACAAGATCGCCGACATGCTGGCGGAATCCGGCACCTGCGCGGCCATGTGGGCGGACTGGTGGGGCTTCAAGATGGAGGCCTATGACGGTATCCGCGAGAACATCCCCTTCGTCCATCAGGCGGGTGCCTGCGCCGTTACGCACTCCGACGACGACATCGGCATCCAGCGCCTGAACCAGGAAACCGCCAAATCGCTCGCCGACGGCAATCGCGCCGGTCTGAACATCCAGCCGGAAACCGCCTGGACCTGGATCGGCAACAATGCCGCGAAGGCGATCGGTATCGAGGAGGAGGTCGGCAGTCTGACCGTCGGCAAGCGCGCCGACGTCGTTCTGTGGAACGGCGACCCGCTCAGCGTCTATGCCCGGCCCGAACAGGTCTGGATCGACGGCGCGCTGCTTTACGACGCCAATGCGGGCCTGCGCCCGGTCAGCGATTTCGAGCTCGGCCAGCCGGGTGAAGGAGACGTGAAGTGAGAACCATAGCCCTCATGACCGCGCTCGCGCTCGCCGCGCCCGCCGCCGCCCAGAACATGACGATCACCAACGCCCGTCTTATGGACGGTACGGGCGCGGCGGAGCGCGCGAACGTCACCATCACGGTGCGCGACGGCCGGATCGCGTCCGTCTCCGACAACAGCGCGGCGGCGGGCGGAGACGTCATCGACGCGGGCGGCAACTATGTCACGCCCGGTCTAGTCGCGGCTTACAGCACGCTCGGCATCGTCGAGGTCGGCGCGGTCCGCCAGACCAACGAGACCGACGCCGACGACAGCCCCTACAGCGCCGCGCTCGACATCGCGCCCGCGGTGAACCCCGCATCCACGCACATGGCCATCGCCCGCATAGAGGGTGTGACCAGCGCCGCCGCCGTGCCCTCGCCCGGCTCCGACCTGTTCGGCGGTATGGCGGCCATCGTCTCGACGACCGCCACCGGCGACACTATCGTCCGCGCCCGCGCCATGCAGTATATCGC
>JBARZR010000072.1:0-12661 GCA_049650205.1 Pacificimonas sp.
GGCCAGCTGCCGAGGAGCGTCACGCCCGCCTGCAGCACCGCGTCATTGCCCTCCTCAGCGCCGAACGCCTCCAGCGCGACCGTGGTCCAGGTCTCGCCGGTGATATCGACTTCGGTGATTTCGGCGCTCATGCCCGCGTCCACTTCGTCCTCGCTTGAGGCTTCCTTCCACGCGCCCGCCTCATAGCCGAGGATGCGGCGACGGCGCTGTTTCCCCACGGCGATGCTGTTTTCGTCGGTCAGTGGCAGGCGTTCGCTGGTTCCCTTCACCCAGATTTCCGCCTGACCCTCCATGGCCGCGGGCAGCGCGATCTCGGGCAACCCGCACAGCATCTTGATCTCGACCGTCTCCAAGGCCCGGCGCTTCACGCCTATATCGGTCTGCGCGGGATCATCGAGATAGAGGTCGGTGCGAAAATCGCGGATCGGCGACACGCCGCGCAGCAGCCAGGCGGACAGCTCCTGATCCGGCGCGCCGCGCCACCACCATCTGAGTTCCGTCGTCCGCCACATGAGTCTGTTCCCGCTGTTCTATCCCGTCCGTTACGGGTTAAGGGCCGAACGCGCAAATAGGAGAAACGGGCGGCATGGACAATCTGGCACATACGCTGGCGGGCGCGGCCTTGGCCGAGGCGGGACTGAAAGAGAAGACCGGCCTGGGCATGGCGACGCTGATGATTGCCGCGAACCTGCCCGATATCGACGTCATCGCACTGGCGTTCGGGGAGAATCTGGCGTTCCGGCGCGGCATCACGCATGGGCCGATCGCGCTTCTGGTTCTGCCGGTCATACTCGTGGCAATCATGGTCTGGATCGACGGATGGCAGGGGAAGCGCGGCAAACGACCAGACACACGCCTGCCCGTCCGCCCCGGCTGGCTGCTGGCGCTCGCCTATATCGGTATTCTCAGCCATCCGCTGATGGACTGGCTGAACGTCTATGGCATCCGCTGCCTGACGCCGTTCAGCGACCAGTGGTTCTATGGCGACACGCTGTTCATCATCGACGTGTGGATGTGGACCGTATTGGCGCTGGGTGTCGGGTTCAGCCGTTTCCGGCGGCGGAAGACGACGCCCAGTCCGCGCATCCCCGCACAAGCCGCCATCGGCGCGATGGTGGCCTATGTCGGTGCCATGGGCGCGGCCAGCGCGGTGGCGGAAAGCCGCACGGAAGACGCGGTTATAGCCGCAGGCTATGGTGCGCCCGATACAGTCATCGCCAGCCCGCCGCCCTTCAACCCGTTCCACCGCGACATGATCTGGCGTGCCGATAATCAGGTCGGGCGCGGTACCGTGCGTTTTGCGCCGGGGCCGCAGATGAACCTGTTGCCCGAAGTCTTCGCCGATAATATGTCCGATCCACGTATCGCAGAGGCGGCGGCGCACTCGAAACCGCTCAGGGACTTCCTGTTCTGGTCGCGCGTACCCTTCGCACGGATCGACGAAAGCGAGAATGTTACGACCGTCTTCGTCACCGATGCACGCTATTCGGATTCGCCATCCGCAACGGGGTTCAGCGTAGAAGTAGATCTGCCCGCCCGCTGAGTGCGGCCTATGCTTTCGCCGCCGCTTCTGCCGCCGCTTCCCATGCCAGCAGCATCGAGGCATGGCGCGCTTTGTGCGGCCGGGCCGGGGCGAAGATTTCCAGTTCGGGCCAATCCTTGGGCACATTCGCATCCCCGGCCAGAAAAGCGGCCAGATCCTGATGTGCGGTTCGCAGATCATCCGCATTCAAGCCCAGGGCCCGCGCACCCAGCAGCGACGCGGAGGCCTGCCCCAGCGCGCAGGCGCGAACCTCCTGCCCAAACCGGCTCACCCTGCCGTCCGCGTCCAGGTCGAGGTCCACGGTCACCCGGCTGCCACAAATGGGCGAGGCCTTGCGGACGCTGCGCTGCGGGTCCGCCAGCCGCTCCCCGTGCGGAATGGACGCGGCGAGGCGCAGGATTTGCGTGTTGTAGAGCTGTTCCGACATCGGGGACAATATATGAACGCGCGGGCGGCGTTGGAAGGTCAGCGTGGCTGCATCAGTTCGACACGGTTGCCGAACGGGTCATAGGTGAAGATGCGGTCATAACCCGGCAGGCGGTCGTCGGGCTCGATGGCGTGGCCCGCCGCCCGCAGCCGTGTCGAAAGCGCCGCCAGATCGTCGACCAGCAGCGCCGGATGCGCCTTCTTCGCAGGGGAGAAGTCCGGATCGATGCCGATATGCAGATGCGCGCGGCCCGCCACGAACCACGCGCCGCCGCCAGCCATTAAACGGTCGGGCTTCCGCTCCTCGTCGAAGCTGAGGAGGCCCATATAGAAATTCCGCGCCTTCGCCTCGCCGCCCGCGGGAATGGCGAGCTGAACATGGTCGAGGCCGGTGACGCCCACCTGATGCTCGCCTAATGCCCGCGTCCGTGGACGAAGCGGTCGACCAGCGCGTTGCCGCTATTCTCCAGCTGATCGACGGGGCCGGCCCAGACGATGCGTCCCTCGTGCAGCATGGCGACGCGGTCGGCGATGATCTTGGCGCTCTCCATGTCATGCGTGATGGTGATGGCGGTCGAGCCAATGTCCTTGGTCAGGCCGCGGATCAGATGGTTGATCGTATTGGCCCGGATGGGGTCGAGGCCGGTCGTCGGTTCGTCGAAGAAGATAAGGTCGGGCGCCGCCGCGATGGCGCGGGCCAGCGCCACCCGCTTTTGCATACCGCCGGAAATTTCCGAGGGGCGCAGGTCGGCGACCCGCGCCTCCAGCCCGACCTTTTCCAGCATTTCGATCGCCAGTGCGCGCATTTCCCGTCCACGATGGGCGCGCCCCCGCGTCAGTGCGAATGTGATATTGCGCCAGACATTTTGCGAATCGAACAGCGCGCCGCCCTGAAACAGCATGCCGATCCGCTCCCGCACCGCGTCGCGCGCGTCCGCGCTCGCCTCAGACATGTCGGTGCCGTCGATCAGGATCGTACCGGTGTCTGGCGGCATCAGGCCCAATATGCATTTCAGGAGCACGGATTTGCCCGCGCCCGATCCCCCGATGATGACGAGCGATTCGCCTGGCGTCGCACCAAGGTTCACGCCGTCCAGTACGATCTTGTCGCCAAAGCTTTTCCTGAGACCTGCGATCTCGAGCGAGATGCCTTCGCGGGCCGCTTCATGATCGACCATGGTATCGGGATCTTCCGCCATCAGCCGAACACCACGACGGTGATGACAAGGTTCGCCAGGAGGATCAGCAGGAAGGACGACACCACCGCGTTCGTCGTCGCGCGCCCGACGCCCGCCGCCCCGCCGCGCGTCTGATAGCCGTGATAGCAGCCCATCAGCGCCAGCAGGAAACCGAACACCGCCGCCTTTACCAGAGAGGACACGACATCCTCCACCTGAAGAAAGGCGCGCGTGGTATCGAGATAATTGGCCGCGTTGAAACCGAGGCGGTACACCGACAGCAGATAGCCGCCCATGACGCCGATGGTGTTGGCGACAAGCACAAGAAGCGGCATGACGATCGTGCCCGCGATGACGCGCGGCGCGATCAGGAACTGGAACGGATCGGTCCTGAGCGTCACGAGCGCGTCGATCTGCTCGGTGACGCGCATGGTCCCAAGCTCCGCAGCCATGGCCGAGGATACGCGGCCCGCGACCATCAGGCCGCCCAGCACGGGCGCCAGCTCTCGCACGACGGCTATGACGGTGACGGCGGGAACGGTCGCTTCCGCGTTGAAACGCCCACCGCCGACAAAAATCTGCTGCGCCAGCGCCGCGCCGGTGAACAGCGCGGTCAGGCCGACGACCGGCAGCGACAGATAACCGATGGCGAACAGCTGTTCGACAAAGCGCAGAGGATAATAGGGCGGCGTCACCGATGCCCAGACCGCCCTGCCCGCGAAAATCGCCGCGCGGCCTATGGAGGCGAACAGCGCAATCAATGCCGCGCCAGGACGGGCAAACAGGGAAATCATGAGATCGGTCATATATATCGCCGCTGATAGCGGTGTCCGAGCCCAGTCAGCAACTCATATTGCGACAGGCCGCTGGCAGCCGCCGCGGCGGGCAGGTCGAAAGCGATCTCTAGCCAGTCTCCGTCAGCAGCGGCGACGTTGCCCATATCGACTGTTATCAGGTCCATCGACACCCGCCCGATCACGGGACGGGTTTCTCCATCCAGGATAACGGCGCCACGGCTCGAAAAACCACGCAGATAGCCGTCCGCATAGCCTAGATTGACGGTCGCCACGCGCGTGTTCCTTGCCGCCGTCCATGTCGCGCCATAACCCACAGGATCGCCCGCCTGGAGCTCGCGTAGCTGCACGATGCGCGCATGGGGACGGGCCACCTGCCGCAGCTTTCCCGCGGCGGCAGGATGCGGAACGCCGCCGTAGAGACCGAGGCCGGGACGGGTAAGGCCGAAATGATAGTCCGGCCCCAGGCACACGCCGCCCGATCCCGCAAGCGATGCGCGCGCGGGTTCGACCGCCTCGACGATCTCGCGAAAGCGCGCCAGTTGACGGGCATTCATGGCATTGTCCGCGTCATCCGCGCAGGCGAGATGAGAGTGCAGCGTGCCGACGTTCAGTCCGGCGAGCAGGTCCGTACTGAACGTGCGCCAGTCCAACCCCAGCCGGTTCATGCCGGTATCGACCATCACGTGGCAGGGCGCGCCGCCGCCATTCTCTCGCCAGCGCGCAATCTGCGCTTCGGAGTTCAGCACGGGAATGACACCGGGGAGCGCGGCTTCGCCAGCGGCAATACCGTGCAGCGCGTAAAGCCGCACACCCGAAGCCAGCGGCAAAAGCAATTCCGCCTCCGCCATGGTCGTCACGAAAAAATCCCGGCACCCCGCGCCCGCCAAAGTGGTCATCACCGCGTCCACGCCCAGACCATAGCCATTCGCCTTGATCGCCGCGCCCGTCGCCACTTCCGCGCTCAAGTCATCGAACCAGCGCCAGTTCGCCGCCAGCGCGGCCAGGTCGATGTCAAGGCGGAGCGGAGACGTCATGGACAGGCTGGCTGAGAAATCGGACTCTTATCCGGCTTTCGGCGCGTCTGGTTTTCCGAAACGCGCAGCCGCCGCACCCTCGACGATCATCTGGTCGGCATTGGCTTCGCCCGTCGCCACATCCGCGTCGCCGCGGACCGTCCATGTGAAAACGCGGCGGCCCGTCTTGCGAAAACGGCTGGCGACGCCGCTGGGCAGGGAGCGGACGTCATAGGCGATGAATTTGGGCCGCGCCTGTTGTAGCGCCAGCAGCCGCGCAGGGCCGCTGCCGCGCCAGGGCGCGCCCACCGTGTCGGGCTCCTCGCTCATCACCAAACCATTTAGAAGCGTCGGGAAATGATCATGATACCAGCGCGACACCGCCGGGTGGAAGGACATGATCCCGACCGGTCCGCCATAGCCCTCGAGCGCCCGGCGGATGGCCATGCCGACCGCCTGTGGATTGCGATCGCCGGCCTTCGCCTCGATCAGAAGCGGCGTACGGCCGTTGATCTGGTTCAGCACATCCTGAAGACTTGAAATCCGCTCTTCGCTGTTCCTCAATTTCATCTGGGTCAGGCGCGCCAGGCTGAAATCACGGACCGGCCCCTCACCGTCCGAAAGGCGTTCCAGTGTGGCATCGTGGAACACCACCGCGCCGTTTTCGGCAGTCAGCTGCACGTCGAGCTCGATTCCCAGGCCCGCCGCGATCGCGGCCTCGAAGGCTGCCAAGCTGTTTTCCACGGCCACGCCCGGCCCGTGCAGGCCGCGATGCGCGAACGGCCGTGCCGACAGCGCCGCCAGCTTTGCTTCCAGCGTCCGTTTGTCCTTGCGGAAAAGGCTAAGCGCCATCGGTCGCCCGAACCGGTTCTATCAGGGCGTCGATCTCGACCGCGACACCCAGTGGCAGGGCGGCCACACCGACCGCGCTTCTGGCGTGGCGACCGGCATCGCCGAACAGGTCGGCGAACAGGTCGCTCGCGCCGTTCGCAACCTTCGGCTGCTCGTTATATCCGGGGGCCGAGGCGACGAAGACGTTCAGCTTGACGATGCGCCCGACCCGGTCCAGCGATCCCAGTGCCGCCTTCGCCTGCGCCATGATCGCGAGCGCACAGCGTTGCGCGATGGCATAGGCCTCGTCCGTCGTGACGTCGTCGCCGACCGTCCCGCACATCAGCTTGCCATCCTCATCAAACGGGATTTGACCGGCGATGTGCAACAGGCCGGCAGCTTCGACGAACGGGACGTAATTCGCGGCGGCGGCGGGCGCGTCCGGCAGGACAAGACCGCGTTCGGCCAGTTTCGCTTCGACGTTGCGCGATTCGATGCTCATGCCGCCTCTTCCCCTTATGCCGCGCCCTTGGCAAGCGCTTCGTCGTCCAGCAATCGCTCCAGATAGGCGCGGGCGTCCGCCCAGTCGTCGATGCGGGCATGGGCGTCGGCTGCCGGCGGCAGCATGTCCCGCAGTGTCGCGTCGCCGACCATGTGAATGCGGTGGACGTGCGGGACTTCCGCCTTCACGCTGCTATGATGCGGCGGCAGATCGTCGATGAAGACCGCCGCCGGATCGCCATGCTCGGCCAGCAATTTTTTCAATGCGGGCCCCTTCGGTCCGCGATTGGTGAAGACCTCGTAGTCCATGCCCAGCGTTTTCAGTTGTGCGCGCCGATCCGCCTGAAACCGCGCTTCGATATTGGTCAGGATGACGATGTCATATCGTTCGGACAGCGCCGCGAGAGCCGCCGCAGCACCCGGTGCCGCCACCTGCCGGTGCATGCCGGTCACGAAGAAATCGTCTAGCAGTCCCGGCACGTCGCCATCCGCCACCACGCTTTCGTCCGCACGCCGCCTGATATTTCCGGACAGCGCGAAACTGTCGAGCTTCAGGATCATGTCATGCGCTTCGTCCAGATGCGCGGTGAACGGCGCAAGAAAATCGACCAGTACCTCGTCGCAGTCCGAAACCAGCAGCGGCTTCATGTCGTAGCTCCCAGCATGTTCCGCGCATCCATCAGGTCTTCGGGCCGGACACCGAGGGCCCCCGCGCAGGCAATGAGGTCGGGTTCGTGACCGGCCAGGAAATCCAGCGCCGCCATCTGCACCGCCTCGGTTTCCACACCCGCCCGCAACTCCGCGGGCGTAACGCCGCTCAGGTCCAGAAACCGGTCCCTCAACGCCTGGTCCGATGCGATATGAGCGATCACGAGAATGGCTTTCGTTTCGGAAGCGGACCGGTTAGAAATGCTGTCGGCTTGATTAACGTCTGGAAAGGGGTTCATTCAGCAATGACCTGTTATCTTTGGCGGGAAATAGGTAGGGACCACCTCGACCACCGATGGAAAAGAAGGCGGCACACATGGCCAAAACGATCCTCGTCGTCGAGGATAATGATCTCAACATGAAGCTGTTCTGCGATCTGCTGGACGCGCATGGCTATGAGACGATGCAGACGCGCGATGGCCGCTCTGTACTGGAGATGGTGCGCGGCCGGCGCCCCGATCTGATCCTGATGGACATTCAGCTACCCGAAGTCAGCGGTCTGGAAGTCACCGGCTGGCTGAAAGCCGATCCTGACCTGAGGGACATTCCCGTCATCGCCGTCACGGCCTTCGCCATGAAAGGCGATGAGGAACGCATCAAGGCGGGCGGCTGCGAGGCATATATCGCCAAGCCCATATCGGTCGGCCGGTTCATTGAGATGGTGGGACGTTACGCTTCATGAGCGCACGCATTCTCATTGTCGACGACCTGCCGGTAAACCGCATGTTGTTGCAGGCGATTCTCGAGGATGAGTATTTCGAGGTGCTGGTCGCGTCCGGTGGTGCGGAGGCGACGGAGATCGCCGCGCGCGAACGCCCCGACCTGATCCTGATGGACGTCATGATGCCGAATGAAGACGGCTTTTCCGTCACACAGCGGTTGAAGGCGGCGCCGGAAACGCACGCCATCCCCGTCATGCTGGTCACAGCCCGCGCAGACCCCGACGCCCGTGTCGATGGCCTGTCCGCAGGCGCCGAGGATTTCGTGACCAAGCCGATCCGCGGCCCCGAACTGATCGCCCGCGTGCGCGCCCTGCTGCAGCACAAGCGCATTGCCGACGAACTGTCCATTCCCAGCCGCGAGGGGGAACTGGTCGCCGCACCGGACTCCGGCGGCGACCGTCTCAGCCGCGATCTTACCATCGCGCTTATCGACAATCTGGCCGCCCCCCTCACCCAGTTGCGCGCGCAACTGGCAACCTTCGGCGAAATCCGCACATTGCCGCTGCCGACCGCGCTGGAAACGCTCCGCAAGTCGAATTTCGACCTGATCGCGCTTCCCATCGGGGCGCAGGACTCGGACGGGCTGCGCCTGCTGTCCCGTCTGCGCGGCCATGCCGAGACCCGCGACCTGCCCATTCTGGCGGCCAGCCTTGACGATCACAGCGAACCGCTGGTGCGCGCCTTCGAAATCGGGGCCAGCGACTGCCTGCACCTGCCTGCTCACCAAGCCGAAGTGCAGACCCGCGTCCGCGCGTTGTTGAGGCGAAAACGGGAAACCGACCGGCTGCGGTCGAACGTGCATCGCAACATGCAGCTGGCCATTACGGACGAAGTAACTGGCCTATATAACCGCCACTATCTGTCCCAGCACCTGAATCTGATGATCGAAGCGGCGCGCGACGATGATCGCCCGCTGTCGGTGGCTCTGTTCGACCTGGACCGGTTCAAGGCTGTCAACGATCAGCATGGCCACCATGCGGGTGACCGCATCCTGCGCAAGGTGGCGGAACTGATCGCCACGAATATCCGCGGTGTCGACATCGCCGCGCGCTATGGCGGAGAGGAGTTCGCCGTCATCATGCCAGGCGTCGATCTTTTCGGGGCGGAACTGGTGGCTGAACGTATCCGGCACGTCGTGGCTGCCGGGGGACCGCCGCCTTCAGGTATGGAAAATATCGACATCACGACGAGCGGCGGCGTCGCCATGCTGGCCATGAACGACGATGCCAGCGCGCTCCTGGCGCGTGCGGACAATGCGCTCTATGCCGCCAAGCGCGCGGGGCGGAACTGTGTCCGGCGGGATGAGGACAGCGATAGGGACATGGCCATCACCAGCTAGGTTCCGCCAGGCGCCGGGAATTATCGAGATCCGGCAGGATTGTCATTCGCCTATTTCCAGAACGACAAAAGACCCGCGCTGGCGAATGCCAGCCGGGCCTGCGGCGGTAAATCAGATGTTCGCCATATCCGGCGAACGCCCGCTTACTTGATCTTGGATTCCTTGAACTCGACATGCTTGCGCGCGACGGGATCATATTTGCGGAACGTCATCTTTTCGGTGATGTTGCGCGGATTCTTCTTCGTGGTGTAGAAAAATCCCGTGCCCTCGGTCGAAACGAGCTTGATCTTGACGGTTGCCGGTTTGGCCATGACGCCCTCATCCTCAGATAAAATAGAAAAAAGCGGCGACTCGTGAAAGAGGCGCGCCGCTCCAGATGACATGCCGATTGCCGTACATGCCCGGAAAAGTCAATCAGGCACGTCAGACGCCCAGTTCGAATTGCGCCCTTTCGGATTGCGGCACCGCGTCCCCTTCACCGCGCCGTACCAGCCCGGAAAGGGTCAGTCCCAGCAGGCGCACGCCCTTCGCCACCGGCAGCTGCGCCGTCAGCAGGTCATGGCCGACCCGCGCGAACGTCGCGCGGTCGGCGACGGGCGCGGCAAAGCTCTGCGTGCGGGTGATCTGCTGGAAATCGGCGAATTTCATCTTCAGCGTGATCGTCCGCCCCGACGCCTCGTTGGTTTCCACGCGGTCCCAGACGATATCGATGATTCGCGCCAGCGCCGCCGACAGGCCTTCCTCCGACAAGAGATCCTCGGAAAAGGTCCGCTCGCCGCCGATGGATTTTCTTATGCGGCTGGCGCGCACGGGCCGGTCGTCGATGCCCCGCGCGGCGCGGTAGTAATAGTCCGCCGACTTGCCGAAATTCGCCTTCAGGAAGTCCATGTCCCGCGCGGCGAGGTCCGCGCCGGTTTCGATGCCCAGCCGCGCCATCCTCTTCTGCGTGACCGGCCCGACGCCGTGGAAGCGCTTGACCGGCAGGCTCTGCACGAACGCCGCGCCCTGCGCCGGGCGGATCACGCAGATGCCGTCCGGCTTGTTCTGGTCGCTGGCGAGTTTGGCGAGGAACTTGTTGTAGCTGACCCCCGCCGAGGCGGTCAGACGTGTCACGTCCCGGATGCGCGCGCGGATTTCCTCGGCAATCTCGGTCGCCGGACGCCCGGCCTCCGTCACGTCCAGATAAGCCTCGTCCAGCGACAGCGGTTCGACGAGGTCGGTATAGAACCGGAAAATCTCCCGCACCTGCCCCGACACTTCGCGATAGGTGTCGAAGTTGGACTTCACGAAAATCAGGTCCGGGCACAACCGCGCCGCCGTCACGGACGGCATGGCGGAGCGCACCCCGAACACCCGCGCCTCGTAACTGGCCGCCGCCACGACGCCCCGCGCCTTCGATCCGCCCACCGCCACCGGCTTGCCGCGCAGTTCCGGATTGTCGCGCTGCTCCACGCTCGCGAAAAACGCATCCATATCCACATGAATAATCCTGCGAGCGGCAGCGCCGCCTAGCGTTGGTTTGGAATCGGACTCGCTGCTCACCTTCGCTCCCATAGCGCAAATCGCGGCGCGGATTAACGCGGCGTCAAGTCTCGCGTGCGTAAGCGGGATTTATGGAAGACGATGATTTCGAAATTGTCCGCGAAGAGCTGGAAGCGCGGCTGCAGGCCATGACCGGCCTCGCCGACACGGCCGCCATCCTGCGCGAACTGCACAGCATGAAGGGCATCGCGCTCGCCTACGGCTTCCGCCATTTCGCCAGCGCCGCGCACCTGCTGGAGGACCGCATTGCCGAGGGCGGCGCGCCCAAGACTTTTGCAGAGCATCTTGCCGCCTTGGGACGCGAGCTGGAACTGAGCGCGGCGGCGTAATCTAGCACCATGAGCCATCCCGCTCCTAAGCCGGGATCTCCATCCACGTTCGGGTTCAACTTGGCGGGATAATCCGGATCAAGCCCGGGACAACATATTCAGGAAAGACCGCGTCCTACGTCCGCCGCTTCGGCTTCTTCCCTGCCTTGCGCTTCGCCTTGGCGTGTTTCCCGGCCTTGCTACCCTTGCGGTTTCCGCCGCGCGGGCGGTCATCCTCGGCGTCCGCATCCGGCAGTTCATAGCGTAACCCGCCCGTCACCGGGTTGGTCTCCGCCAGCCGCAGCTCCATGCGCTGCCCCAGGCTGAACGTCTGGCCCGTCCGCTCGCCGACGATCGTGCGGCTTGTCTCGTCGTAATTCCAGTAATCCCGCCCCAGCGAGCGCATGGGAAGCAGCCCGTCACCGCCGACGCCGTCCACCGTCGCGAACAGGCCATGCTTCGTGACGCCCGTGACGCGCGCCGTGACGACGTCGCCCTCGCGCTCCGACAGATAGGCGGCGACATAGCGGTCGGTGGTGTCGCGCTCCGCCTCCATCGCGCGGCGTTCGGTCTTGGAGATATGTTCGGAGACTTCGGCGATCGCGTCCAGGTCCATGCCGTCCAGCCCGCCCTCACCCAGCTTGAATGCCGTCACCAGCGAGCGGTGAACCAGCGTATCGGAATAGCGGCGGATGGGCGAGGTGAAATGCGCGTAGCTGGCCAGTGACAGGCCGAAATGGCCCAGCCGGTCGATACCGTAATAGGCGGCGGTCTGGCTCCTCAGCACCTCGATACTGACCTGTTCGCGGATCAGCGGATCGTCGATGCCGTCCAGCACCTTGGCGAACATGGCGGGCTTGACAACCTGCCCCTTCGCCAGCGGGATATCGAGCGTTTTCAGATATTCGCGCAGGCCGTCGATCTTTTCCGCGCTAGGCGTCTCGTGCGCGCGATAGACGACCGGCGCGCGCTTCTTTTCCAGCGCCTTCGCCGCCGCGACATTGGCCGCGATCATGTAATCCTCGACCATCTTGTGCGCGTCGAGCCGTTCGCGAAGTCCGATACGGACCACCCTGCCCTCGTCGTCCAGCTCGATCTGCCGTTCGGGCAGGTCCAGTTCCAGCGGTTCGCGCCGCTGCCGCGCCTTGTGGAGCGCGTGCCAGGCGTCCCACATCGCCCCGATACCCGGATAATCCGCCGCCTCTTCATAAGCGATGTTCGCGGCGCAGCGGATGACGGCGCGGGTGAAGCGCCAGGACCGCAATTCGCCATCGGGCGCGATGTCGAGGTGGCAGGCCATGACGGCCCGGTCCTCGTTCTCGACAATGGAACATGCGCCCGCCGACAGGATTTCGGGCAACATCGGTACGACCCGGTCGGGGAAATAGACGCTGTTGCCGCGCTTCCGCGCCTCCCGGTCCAGCGCCGTGCCGGGACGGACAAAATAAGAGACATCGGCGATGGCGACGATGGCGTGCCAGCCGCCGCCATCCTTTTCCTCCGCCCACAATGCGTCGTCATGGTCGCGCGCGTCGGCGGGGTCGATGGTGATGATGGGAAGGTGGCGCAGATCCTCGCGGTTTTCCCCTAGAGGGAGTTTCGCCGCCTTTTCCGCCTCGGCCAGAACCTCCTCCGGAAAAACGTGCGGAATGCCCTTCTCGTGAATGGCGATCAGGGAGACGGATCTCGGCGCGAAGGTGTCGCCCAGCCGCGTCGTCACCGCAACATTGCGCCCGTCGGCACGGCCCAGGAC
>JBARZR010000073.1:0-18973 GCA_049650205.1 Pacificimonas sp.
CGAACATGGCGCGCGCCGTCACCATATGATCGCCCGCGGACAGCTGGCAGAGGAGCGCCGTCGTCATGGCCGCCATTCCGCTCGCCTGCGTCCGGCACGCCTCCGCGCCTTCCATCAGGCACAGCCGCTCCTCGAGCATGGCCACCGTCGGATTCTGCAGGCGGGAATACGTCATACCGGGATCGTCGCCCCGGAAACGCGCGGCGGCGGTCTCGGCGGCGTCATAGCTGTAGCCCGAAGTCAGGAACATCGCCTCCGACGTCTCGCCGAAATCGCTCCTCAGTGTGCCGCCACGGATGGCCTGGGTCGCGGGTTTCCATTTGCGCGTGACCTTGCGGTCGTGTCCGGTATCTTTTTTCATGGGCGCGCAATGGCACGCCTCTGCGCTAGGGGTCAAATGAACATGTCGAAGGATTGCGCCTATGGGTTTCTCATTTGGTGAACGGACTGCAGTCGTAACGGGCGGCGGCGACGGCATCGGTGCCGCGCTCTCGATCGAACTCGCCAGGCGCGGCGCGAATGTCGCGGTTGTCGATATACGCAAAGACGCGGCGGACGCCGTCGCGAAACATATAGGTTCGGCGGCGCGCGCTTATGCATGCGACATCAGCGATCCGGATGCGGTGGCGTCGCTTGCACCGACGGTCGCGAATGATTTCGACGAACTGCACCTGATGTTCGCCAATGCGGGCATCGGCATCGGCGCGGGGTTCCTGTCGGCACGGCAAAGGGCACTCGACTGGATCATCGGTGTCAATGTAACCGGTACGCTGAATAGCCTGCGGGCATTCTGGCCGTTCATCGAGAAGGCGGGCGGTGACAGGGCGATGGTGGTCACGGCGTCCTCGGCAAGCCTGGTCTCGCCCAGCGGCCCGCTCAGCGCTTACGGAGGCTCCAAGCATATGAGCATGGGCATCGCCGAGGCCCTGAGAGCCGAGCTTGAGCCGACCGGGGTTCGCGCCGCCGTGATCTGCCCAGGACTTGTGAACACCCCGATATGGGATGGAGCGAAAGCCCGGCCAGAGCGCTTTGGCGGCATCCGCCGGGCAACGCCAGAGATGGGGGCGAACTGGGAAAGCGGCATGACAAGCGAACATGTGGCCCGAACCGCGCTCGATGGACTTGCCGCTGGAGGATTCTACTTGGTCGTACCGGATGAACGGACCGAGCTGGGATTTCGAAAACGTGCGGATGCTATCGGAGCGGCCATCAGGCGTGTTCCGGCAGTCGATACCAGCGGCGCGGCATGATTGCGCGTCAGGCCGCCTTGGCCTCCAGCTCCGTTTCCAGACAGACCTTGTTCCGGCCCGTCTGTTTCGCGAGGTAAAGCGCCTGGTCCGCGCGTTCGATCAGATCGCTGGGGTCGTCACGCAAGGTGAGCTGCGCGATGCCGAGTGACAGGGTGATGCGCCCGACCTCCTTCTGCGTACCCTTGGCGCGGACAGTGCGGGACGCGATGAAATCGCGGACCTGCTCGCATATGTCATGCGCGGCCTGAAGGTCGCGGCCGGGCAGAACGATGACGAATTCCTCGCCGCCATAGCGCGCCGGATAACCAATGCCGTGACAGAGTTTTTCAAGGCTCTGCCCGACCAGACGCAGCACTTCGTCGCCCAGCCGGTGGCCCCACGTGTCGTTGAATTTCTTGAAATGGTCGATATCGCAAAAGGCGAGGCAGAGCGGTTTGCGGTCGGCCATGGCGCGCGCGGCCTGTGCCTCTAGATAGGCGTTGAACGCCTTGCGGTTGTGGAGGCCGGTCAGCGCATCGGTGCGGCTTTCAGACTGGGCCGTCACCAGATCCTTTCTCAGCGTGTCGATTTCGCCTGTCGAGGCCGCCAGCCGTTTTTCCAGCGTTTCGGTCTTTTCGATCATGGCGGAGGTCGCGTTGACCATTTCGGCCAGCAACGCAGCCTGCCCGCCATTCTCACCGTCGCCGGCCATTCCCTCGGCCATGCCCTCGCGCCCCGCGTTCAGAGCACGACTGTAATTCCGGGCGTCGATATCGGCATGTTCGACATAACGGCCCATCTGTCCCAGCTGGTCCTGTGTCTTCGCGAGCAGGTCGGCGAGATCCAGTTCGACCTGAGCACCAAAAATCTCGCGCTTGATATTCTCCATTGCGCGCGATGACACGCGGCCCATGGTCCGCATGACCGCATCGACGGCTTCGACCAGTTCGGGGTCGCTACGCGTGGCATAACCATACCAGAACTCATAGTTTGCGGGCGTCGGCTGAATGCCACCCGCGTCCATATAAGTCCTGATCCGGTCTAGAAGATGAACCTGTTTCGCCATTCGCCCCATAGGTGCAGCCATGCACGATTGCGGGACTCGTCTAGCAAAAAGGCGGTTAACAGCGCGTATGTGATGCCGACGATATTGTTGACGTGCCGGTGCTTCAATCGCCCAGGAATCCGGGAATGGGGCCATTCCAGTCCGGCGAAGCATCGGGCGCGCGGGCGTCATCGTCACTGTAACCGTCGCTGCTGTCAGCGGCGGATTTCGATTCCGGCGCGCGTTTCTTCGCTGGGCTGGAGTCGCGGCGGGGTGCGTGTTCGGGTTTGGCTTTTGCAGGCGCACCGCCGCTGTCGACGGTCGTGCGACGCCGTCCCCGTTTCGGCTTTTCCTGACCATCCTGTTCTTCAGGCGCGGACTTCCCGCGCGGGCGGCGATCCGGTTTCGATTCCGTTTTTGCAGCTGGCTCGACAGGCGTTTCGCCGAGGCGTGGAATACGCTGGCCAGTCAGGTTTTCAATGTCCTGAATCAGTTCGGCGTCCGACTTCGCGGCGAAGGTGAAAGCCTTGCCCGTCGCCCCGGCGCGGCCCGTCCGGCCAATGCGGTGGACATAGTCCTCGGCATTGAAGGGAACGTCGTAGTTGAAGACATGGCTGACGCCCTTGATGTCCAGCCCGCGGGCGGCGACGTCGCTGGCGACAAGGATGCTGACCTCGTCTGCCTTGAATGCCTCCATCATGGCCATGCGGTCGCGCTGTTCCATGTCGCCATGAATCTGTCCGGCCCGGAAGCCGTCCTTCTTCAGCGTATCGACCAGATCCTTTATGTCCTTCTTGCGGTTGCAGAAGACGATGGCGCTGGTGACGTCATTCGCGCCGAGAAGTTTCTTCAGCTGCGTAGGCTTGGAACGCGGCGCGACCTCGACGAGGTTCTGCTCGATATTCTCATTAGTGGACGCCTGCCGCGCGACCTCGATCTGCTTGGGCGAGTCCATGAACTTGTCGGCCAGCTTCTTGATCGGCGGCGCCATGGTCGCGGAGAACAGCAGCGTCTGCCGGTTCTTCCCAAGCAGGCTGCAAATCTTCTCGACGTCCGGGATGAAACCCATGTCGAGCATCCGGTCGGCCTCATCGATGACGAGGATGTCGACACCCGAAAGCAGGATCTTACCGCGCTCGAACTGGTCGAGCAGGCGGCCCGGGGTCGCGATCAGGACATCTCCGCCCTTTTCCAGAATCTTGTTCTGTTCGGCAAATCCGACACCGCCGATCAGCAGCGCCATATCGAGTTTGTGGTTCTTGCCGTATTTTTCGAAATTCTCGGCGACCTGCATCGCCAATTCGCGCGTCGGCGCGATGATCAGCGAGCGTGGCATACGCGCACGGCTGCGGCCCTGCGCCAGGATGTCGATCATGGGAAGGACGAAGCTGGCCGTCTTGCCCGTGCCCGTTTGCGCCACGCCGACAACGTCCTTGCCCATAAGCACAAGAGGAATCGCCCCACGCTGAATGTCGGTGGGTTCGGTGTAGCCACTGTCGGAAACAGCGGAAAGAAGCTCGTCCGAAAGGCCGAGGTGCAGAAAGCTCAAGCGCGAATGTCCAGTTTTGGGGCGTGAAATGCGGCCTTCGCCCTCAGAAGAACGATAGTCAAGCGGTAGCGGCGATCCGCGCCTTCACCGCCGCCTCGATTTCGGGCGTCACGAACTTGTGGATCTCGCCGCCGAAGCGGGCGATTTCCTTGACCAGGCGGCTTGCGATCGGCTGCAGGGCGACGTCGGCCATCAGGAAAACGGTCTCGACATCGTCGTCCAGTTGCTGGTTCATGCCAGCCATCTGATATTCATATTCGAAATCGGAAACGGCGCGCAGGCCGCGAACGATCATGCTGGCCTTCTGTTCGGCGGCGAAATGGACGAGCAAACCGTCGAAGGTGACGACGCGGATGTCATCGTCCAGCTTCGCGACTTCCGCCTCCACCTGGGCCTTGCGCTCCTCTAGAGAGAACATGGCTGTCTTCGATGGATTGGTACTGAGGCCGATGATGAGCTGGTCGACCAATTTCGCGCCGCGGCGGATAATGTCGACATGGCCGTATGTCAGCGGGTCGAAGGTTCCCGGATAAACGCCGATACGCATCAACGGTCCCTTTCGATTGCGAAACGGGCGATGGCGCGCAACAGGTCCGCCTCGGCGCCAAAGCCGTGCAAATGGTCGATCGCTTGGTCGATCAGCATTTCCGCCTGCGAGCGCGCCCGTTCGACACCAAGGAGAGACACAAATGTGGCCTTGCCCGCACCGGCGTCCTTGCCAAGCGCCTTCCCGGCGACAGCCTCGTCGCCCTCTATGTCGAGAAGGTCGTCGGCAATCTGAAAGGCAAGGCCGAGATCGTGCGCATAGCCACGCAGCCGCGTATGCGCTTTCTCCTCCGCCTTGCCCATGATCGCTCCGGCCTCGACGGCGAAGGCGATGAGCGCGCCAGTCTTAAGCTGTTGCAGCCTTGTGGTCATGGCAAGATCGAAGGTGTTCTCCTCCGCTGCCAGATCCATCACCTGACCGCCCGCCATGCCGTTCGGACCGCTCGCCCTTGCGAGGGCGAGACAGAGTTTCGCGCGGACGGCGGGGTCCTCATGCGTCGCCTCGTCCGCCATGACTTCATAGGCGAGCGCCTGCAGCGCGTCGCCGGCAAGGACGGCGATAGCTTCGTCATACTTCCTGTGCACGGTCGGCTTGCCGCGCCGCATGTCGTCGTCGTCCATACACGGCAGATCGTCGTGGATCAGCGAATAGACATGTACGCATTCGGCAGCGACAGCGACGCGCAGCGCACGCTCCTTATCGACGTGGAACAGATCGCAAGCCGCCACGGTCAGCAGCGGACGCATGCGCTTGCCACCATCCATCGCGGCGTGGCGCATCGCCTCGATCAGCCGTGCGCGCGGATCGCCGGGAACGGGCAGCAATCGGTCGAACCGGGCATCGATGGCCTTCGCGATCGCGTCAAGCGCCGGTTTCAGGCTGAGGCTGGTCAGGTTGGCACTGGCCATCCTATTCGGCGTCCAGCGGTTCGGTACCTAGGGCCTTGCCACTTCCGTCCAGCGTGATCTTCTCGATCCGGGTCCGCGCCGTTTCCAGCTTGCGGTCGCACACCGCTTTCAACGCCGTGCCGCGCTCGTAGAGGTCAAGCGACTTTTCCAGGGGAACGTCGCCACGTTCCAAGGTCTGCACGATCTCCTCCAGCTGTTTGAGGGCAGCTTCGAAATCAAGGTCGTCTTTCGGCGCATCGGTCATGCAGAGTCTCTTGGATATGTGCCGCGGCAGGGTCAACCATTTCGGGCGGCGATATTCACTGTGGTTGCGCCGCCCCGTGCGGATTGGCAAATCACCCGTAAGAGAATGGAGACGGGCATGAAAATCGCGTTCATCGGGCTGGGCAACATGGGCGGCGGCATGGCGGCCAATCTGGTAAAGGCCAGACATGAGGTTCGCGCCTTCGATCTGTCCGAGAAGGCACTTGCGGCTGCCACCGAAACCGGGTGCGCGCGGGCGGACAGCGCCGCGGCGGCAGTCGCGGACGCCGGGGCGGTGGTCACCATGCTCCCCGCCGGGACGCATGTGGAGGCCGTCTATGGCGGCAATGTTTTTGACGCGGCACCACCCGGTTGTCTGCTTCTCGACTGCTCCACCATCGACGTCGCCACGGCGCGCAAGGTGAGCGGGGCGGCGACCGATGCGGGTTTCGCCATGGTCGATGCGCCGGTATCGGGCGGTATCGCGGCGGCGTCCGCCGGGACGCTGACGTTCATGGTGGGCGGCAGCGACGACGCCTTTGCCCGCGCCGAGCCTCTTCTGGCCGCCATGGGCAAGGCTGTCATTCATGCCGGCGACGCCGGCGCGGGCCAGGCGGCGAAAATCTGCAACAACATGCTGCTGGGCGCGACCATGGCGGCGACGTGTGAAACCTTGGCGCTGGCGCAGAAGCTGGGGCTGGACCCGCAGACGTTCTATGACATTGCCAGCGTTTCGTCGGGACAGAGCTGGTCGCTGACCGCCTATTGCCCGCTACCGGGGGTGGGACCGGACAGCCCGGCGGACCGTGACTATGAGGGCGGTTTCGCCTCGGCGCTGATGCTGAAGGATCTGAAACTGGCGGGCGACGCGGCACGCGGCGCGGACGCGAGCATTCCGATGGGCGCCCTGGCCCAGGCGCTTTACCAGATGCAGGTCAACGGCGGCGAAGGCGGCCGGGATTTTTCCGCGATCATGGAAATGCTGGCGGGTTCGGGCGCGGACTGAGCGTTTCCAATGGCCTCTAGGCACCGATGTGCTTTGCCCGCGACAATCTCCACCACCAATGATTGCGCATCCCCTTTCCCTGCCCCAAATGTGAGCGCAATGTTTCGATTCCCGCTTGCCTGCGCCGCCGCTATCGCCGCGCTTACGCCGACCGCTCCCGCCGGCGCGCAATTCGCCTTCGACGGTGAAGAGCTGACAGCCGCGGCGGGGACGAAACTCAGGCGCGCGCCGCTCTCCTCCGTCCTGCGCGGCAATGCGGCCTGGCGAACGCTGTTCGATGCGGCGCCGCTGACCATCGAGGAAGCCAGCTGCCTGCCGCCGACCTACCGGCTGTGCCTGCTCTCCCTGTCGACACCGGGCGAAAGCGGTGTGAGCCTATTGGAGGTCGACGTGGAGCGGGGCGTCCCCGTCGAGGGCGGCTTCGTCCTGGGGCGCGGACCCAATCGCGTGGCCTGGTATGACGACGAACGCATCATGCTGGCGGGCAATAGCGGACCGGGGACGGTGACGGCGGAAGGCGAAGCCCGGCTGCTGACGCTTTGGCAGCGGGGCACGTCGCCCACCGCCGCGCAAACCATCCTCGCGGTATCGCCCGGCGGGCGCGACCTGACCCCGATCTTCGACGTGTCCACGGGCGGACTTTTTCACGCCGCCACCCTCACCGACGCCAGCGGCGCGGACCAGCTCTACCATTTCGGCTGGGAACAGAACTTCGTCGAATCGCGCCTGCCCGCGCGATTCACCTTCCAGGGTTTTTTCCAAGGCCGCGCCGTCGCCCTTCTCGGCGCGACGTGGAACGGTATTCCCGCCGGGTCGCTGGCGGCCTACCCGATGTCGGCCCTGATGAGCGGGGCGCGGCAGACGGTGCCCGAACTCGCCTATCAGCCACCTGCGGGTTACGGCGTCGAAAGGGCGCTAGGCGGGCGCGACCGGCTGTTTGTCTTGCTGCGCGGCGCGGCCGGTGACAGGCTGATGGACCTGCGCGTTGGTGAACCGCAATGGCGCGAGCGCCGCCTCGACGTACCGGGCGATGGCCGGATCGAACTTCTGGCTGTCAGCCGCCTTGCCGATAGCGCGCTCGTCAGGCGCAATGGAAAGCTCTTCGCGGTGGGGCGGGGGCGCACGCGCGGCGTCAGCGCGCCATGAAACCGCACCTCGACATTCGCACCATATTGACGACATCCTTGAAGCGCTGGTGGCAGGATTTCGCGCCAATCACGCTGCTCGGCCTCGCGCTTATTGTAGGAACCGAACTCGTCATCCACGCCGTCGGCGCGAACGGAAGTACCGCCGAGTCGACCGGAACGCTTGTCCTCACAGCGCGCGCCTTCGCCTTCCTGCTGTTCTTCAGCGCCGTCGCGGCGGCCACGCTTGCCAGCCGCCTGCCGCTAAGTCCGCGCGCCTATATCCTCACAGGGCTGCGCGGGGCACAGCCGCCGCTTGTCACAGGTTTGACGGTCGCCGCCGGGTTGATCTGCGTGCTGATCGTCGGGCAGCTGCTGGCGTTGTTCCTGACACCACTGGCGCGGTTGCTTGCGATGCCGCCGCTGCTGGGTCTGGTCATTCTCTGGTGCCTCGCCATGCCGGTCGCGGCCGCGGAGAAAAAAGTACCTTTCGCGGCCATGAAGCGGTCGCAGCAGATGGCGTGGCGTCACATGGGCTCATTATGCGGTCTGGCCGCGATCATCGTGGCGCTGCTCACCCTGCCCCTGATGCTTATCAGCCTCGTTCTCTACGGCTATGCGCCGACTCCCGAAGAAGCGCGGGCGACCCTGGACGCCATGACCCCGGCGACGACGGCGTTCTGGGTAGGGGAGCTGGCCGTGGTCATCCTGTCCGGCATCCTTGCCGTAATCCCGCCCGCCATTTACATCGCGCTGTCTGACGCTGCGCAAGGTCGGAACGACCCGCAGCCCCTCGCCTGACGAAAACGGAGACATTTATACATGGCCGCGCGCCGTTTCCTGATTGTCTTTGCTGGCCTGATCGTGATCGCCGTCCTGGCGCTGGTCGCTTATGTCGCCTTCGGCCAGTCGATCCTGAAACGCTATATGACTCCCACCATGACCTTTGCGGAAAGTCCGGAACCGCCGCCGACTTTCTATGACCGCCCCGACGCCTGGGTCGCGCGACCCGGTATTCCGGCAGACGAGGTTAACTGGACGCCCGATGGCTACCGCCCGGCTCCGGAAACCGCCATATCGGTTTTCTACGTCCACCCGACGACATATCTGAAGTCCGACCGCTGGAACGCACCTGCAGAACCCGACGACGAAGGCGCGCTGTACCGGCGCGAACTTTTCACGCGCAGTCAGGCCAGCGTGTTCAACGGCGTTGCGGATATCTGGGCGCCGAAATACCGGCAGGCGGCCTTTGGCGCGTTCCTTTCCTATGGCGAGCCCGACGCCGCAAAAGCCTTTGCGCTTGCATATATCGACATCGAAAATGCGTTCGAGGCATTTCTGGCGGGCATACCGGAGGACAGGCCGATCATATTGGCGGGCCATAGTCAGGGCTCGCTCCACCTTGTCAGCCTGCTGGCCCAGCGGATCGCGGGCACGCCTGTTCAGCAGCGGATCGTCGCCGCCTATCTACCGGGATGGCCGATTTCGATGAGCTCCGACCTGCCGGACCTCGGCCTGCCCGTCTGCGAAAGCGCGGACCAGGCGAATTGCATCCTGGCGTGGCAGAGTTTTTCGGAACCCGCCGACACGGGTCTGATCTTCGAAGCGTTCGACAGCACCAATGGCCTGAATGGCGGACCGCGGACCGACACGCCGCTCGTCTGCACGAACCCGCAAAATGGCGGCGCGGCGAAGCTGGCCGGGCCGGAAGAGAATATCGGCGCGCTGATCCCCGATGAATCTCTCGAGGATGCCGAACTGGAGCCGGGGCTGGTCACCGCGGAATGCGTCGGTCGCGGCTATCTGAGCCTCGGCGATAACGCCCTCAGCATGGGGGAATATGTGCTGCCGGGGAATAATTACCATGTGTACGATTACGCGCTGTTCTGGGCCAATCTGCGCGCTGATGCCGAGCGGAGGACCGGGGCATATCTGGCCCGCTGACACCGGAGGGGTTTCGCCGCGAGCTGCCGGATGGCGGTGTGCTGTGCGCGGTCGATTCCGGCACGAAGCGGACCGGCCTCGCCTTCTGCGACGCAGAATGGCGCTTCGCCGGGCCCGATATCGTGGTGAGGAGCGCGGGTCGGGCGGCTGATCTGAAAGCGATCGGCGCGCGGCTGAAGTTCTGGGACGCAAAGGGACTGATCGTCGGCCTCCCGCTTAACGCCGCGGGCAAACCTGACCGCGGCGCGCAGCGGTGCCGCGCTTTTGGCCGCGCGCTGGAGGACAATTTCGGCCTGCCTACACTGATGTGGGACGAGAGCCTGACCTCCGACGCCGCTGAGGACGCCATGCGCGCGGCGGGTATTCCCGCCGCGAAATGGCCGGAACGGATCGACGCCCATGCCGCCGCCTGCCTGCTGCAGGACGCCATCGACTGGTTCGGGCGGGAAACGCCGGTTTGACGAGGGTCGCTTGAAGAGGCTGGCTTGACGGAACCCCATAGGTGACGTAGCAAGATAACACACCTTGGGAGATTACATCATGATGCGCCAGTTTCTGACCACGCTTGCCGCCACCACAGCCCTAGTCGCCGCGACACCTTCGCTTGCCATGGACCATCATGCGGAGGCGGGCGACATGCAGGCGGATGAAATGCCGCGCTATTCCGCAGCGACATTCTACGACACGGTCAGCTATCGTCTCGCAAATCCCGGCGCGATGGCATTTTCCGCCGATGGCGAAAACATCCTGATCACGCATGACAAGACGGGTGTCTTCAACGCATACGCCCTGCCCATCGCGGGCGGCGATCCCGTCGCGCTGACAAGTTCCGAGACCGACTCGACCTATGCCGTCAGCTTGTTTCCGGAGGATGACCGCCTGCTGTTCAGCCGCGACGGCGGCGGCGACGAGCTTGACCACATCTTCGTGCGCGAACTCGATGGCTCGACGCGCGATCTTACCCCCGGTGAGAAGACCAAGGCGCAGTATTGGGGCTGGAGCGGCGACGGGACGCGCTTCTTCGTGGCGACCAATGAGCGGGACGAGAAGGTCTTCGATCTCTATGCCTACGATACCGACAGCTACGAGCGGGAGCTTATCTTTCAAAATGGTGGGTTCGAACTGGGCGACATCTCTCCCGACGGCACGATGGTCGCGTTGCAGAAACCGCGTACCAGCGCCGACAGCGACGTCTATCTGGCGGATCTGAGCGCGGACGACAGCGAACCCGAACTCATCACAGCGCATGAGGGCAATATCGCCTATGCCGTCTATAGTTTCACGCCCGACGGCAAATCGCTGATCTACGCCACCAACGAAGTTGGCGAATACAACCAGGCGTGGCGCTATGACATTGCCAGCCAGAAGAAAATGCCGCTGATCGAAGCGGACTGGGATGTCGAATATGTCGCCTATTCTCCGTCCGGCCGCTATCGTGTGCACAGCGTCAACGAGGATGCGCTGAGCAGGCTCACCATCCTGGACCAGACCACAGGCGAGAGCGTCGAGCTGACCGGTGTGCCGGAGGGACAGCTGGGCCAGATCCGCTTCAACCGGGCGGAGGATATGATGGCATTCGGCGTGACGTCGGACACCTCCCCCACCGACATTTTCGTGGCCGATATCGGCACCGGACAAGCCCGCCGCCTGACGAGCGCGCTCAATCCGGCAATCGACGAAGCGCAGCTGGTGGAGGCGACAATCGAACGCTTTCAAAGCTATGACGGCCTTGATGTTCCAGGCGTGATGTATCGACCGCGCGAGGCAAGTGCTGAAAACACAGTGCCTGCGATTGTCCTCGTGCATGGTGGTCCGGGTGGCCAGTCCACACGCGGCTACAGCGCACTTATCCAGCACATCGTCAACAATGGCTATGCCGTTTATGCGATCAACAATCGCGGCTCCTCAGGCTATGGCAAGACGTTCTTCCATATGGACGACAGGAAGCATGGCGATGTGGATCTGAAGGACGTCACGGCGTCGGCGGAATGGCTGAAGTCCAAAGATTGGATCGCCGACGACCGCATCGCAATCATGGGCGGCAGCTATGGGGGATACATGACGGCGGCGGCATTGGCCTTTCATCCTGAAGTGTTCGACGCCGGCGTAAATATTTTCGGCGTGACCAACTGGGTTCGCACGCTGGGCAGCATTCCGCCCTGGTGGGAGAGCTTCAAGGAGGCGCTCTACGACGAAATGGGCGACCCGGCGACCGACTCGGAACGCCATCGCGCCATCAGCCCGCTATTTCACGCCGGCAATATCGTAAAGCCGATGCTGGTTGTGCAGGGCGCGAACGATCCACGCGTATTGCAGGTGGAAAGCGACGAGCTGGTCGCGGCGGTGCGCGAGAATGACGTGCCTGTCGAATATGTGCTGTTCGACGATGAGGGTCACGGTTTTTCCAAGAAAGTCAACCGTATAACCGCCTCAGATGCCTATCTGAAATTTCTCGATCAGCATATCGGACGCTGACACTTCAGAGCGGTTCGGGCAAACCGCAGAACCCGGCATAATCCCCGATGGCATGGTTCAGGCCGCGCAGGTCGAACCGGGCTGTCAGGGCCCTGCCATCACCATCCGACATGTCGATCTGCAACGTCTCGGCAGCAGCGAGCGCGCCAAGGGTCTCGCCGCCCTCACCCGGCCATTTGACGGACTCGCGAGTTGAGGAAACTGGCCAGCGGCCTTCTCTAGTGGAATGGTCATCCAGCCGGGTTTCGACCAACTTCCAGCGGCGGCGCGCACCCGGACTATCATCGCCGACGAACCTCCCCAGGGTCAGGATGACGGTCGCCATACCCTCAGTGCAGGTTGCTGACAGGCGGTAAGGACTGTCAATCTCCGGTCGCGCGCTTTCCGCGACAAGCGCCACGCCGAAGACATCGGCAGTGTCGTTTGCATTGCGGCTCATCCCGGTGCGCCACTTGCCGGACCCTTCAATCGGGCCAGCGATGATGTCACCGCTCGTTTCGGACTCCGCATGCAGGACAAGGGCATCGGTGTCCTTCGCGTCTTGCTGTGCGAAACAATCGTCCCGCGCCGCAGCGCTGGTTGCGATGCTGCAACGGTCCATATTCGATTGCAGGCGTTCCGCTGCGATATCGGCCGAAAGCTCCGCGCTGGGGTCTTCCACAGCTTCGATGTCGCCGGATTCGCAACCGGCAAGAAAGAGCACCGGAACGGCGAAGCGGAAAAAGAACTGCGAATCCAACATATGTTGCCCTACCTTGCAAAGAAACTGACCAGCCGCGCACCGCTGCATGCAAGCGCACCTAAAAGTGCGCGCCCCCAAAGACTATCGCCGCATGAATAACAAGCATCGTTGCGCCGCTGCGCGCGGCGGCTTAGAGAATCGGCCTTGATGACAGTGCCAGCACTTTCCCCGCCCGTCCCCGATGGTGCGCACCCGTTTCCGCACGACCATCTGCTGGCGATGGAGGGCATGAAGCCCTGGGAAATCGGCACGCTGCTGGACGCCGCCGACCATTGGGCGACGCACAAGCAGCGCGGTAAGCAGTTGAAAGGCCTGACCCAGATCAACGCCTTTTTCGAGAACTCGACCCGCACGCTGGTGAGTTTCGAAATCGCGGGCAAACGGCTGGGGGCGGATGTCGTCTCCATGGCCGTTGCGCAATCCAGTGTGAAGAAGGGCGAGACGCTGCTGGACACGGCGCTGACGCTCGACGCCATGCACCCCGACGTCATCGTCATCCGGCACGAGGCGGCGGGGGCAGTTCAGCTGATCGCGTCGAAAGTTTCCTGTCCGGTCCTGAACGCGGGCGACGGTCGGCATGAACATCCGACACAGGCGCTGCTCGACGCACTCACCATCCGTCGCCGCAAAAGGCGGCTGGAGGGGCTGAAGGTCGCGATCTGTGGTGACATCCTGCACAGCCGTGTGGCCCGATCCAATTTTCACCTGCTGAGCGCCATGGGCGCGGAGGTCCGCGCCGTCGCGCCGCCAACGTTGATGCCGCCCGCCATCGAGCGTCTGGGCGCACGGCCTTTCACCGACATGAATGCCGGGCTGGCGGGCGTCGATGTCGTTATGATGCTGCGCCTGCAACGCGAGCGCATGTCAGGGGCCTATCTCCCTTCGGAGCGGGAGTATTTTCACTTTTACGGCCTGACGGAAGCGCGGCTGGCAAATGCGGCGGATGATGTGCTCGTAATGCATCCCGGCCCGATGAATCGCGGTGTCGAGATCGCCACCAGCGTCGCCGACGATATCCAGCGCAGCGCCATCACCGAGCAGGTCGAAATGGGCGTCGCCGTGCGCATGGCCTGCCTCGACATACTGACCCGCAAGCGGCGCGGCATTGAAGGATGGACATGACCGCGCTTCACATCCGCGACGCGCGCATCGTCGATCCGGCGCAGGGTATGGATGCGCGCGGAGACATCCTGATCCGCGACCGCCAGATCGTCGCCACGGGCGCGGTCGACGCGCCCGCAAACGCGAAAGTCATCGAGGCCGAAGGATTGATCGCGGCACCGGGCTTTATCGACACAGGCGTGTTCCGCGCCGACGCGGCAGCGTGTCTGGCGGGCGGAATCACGCGCGTCCTGCTGATGCCGGACCAGTCGCCGCCTCTGGACGATCCGGCCCTGATCGAGCGGGCCATGCGTATAGGCAAGCCGCATGTCTGGGTGCACCCGTTCGCGGCGGCGACGCGCGGGCTGGCCGATGAAGAGCTGGCGGAGATCGGCCTGATGCAGGCGGCGGGCGCTGTGGGCGCATCGACGGGACGCGCGGGCATCCCCTCCAGCGCCGTCATGCACCGGCTGCTCAGCTATGCGTCCGCATTCGGCATTCGCGTCGTCACCCATGCCGAAGATGCCGCCCTTGCCGGAGAGGCGAGCGCGACGGACGGCGAAACCGCGACACGGCTGGGCCTGCCGTCCGCGCCCGCAATCGCGGAAAGTATCGCCGTCGCGCGCGACATCCGGCTGGCGGAGGATGTTGGCGCGAGGCTGCATGTCCGCACCGTCACCACGGCGGAAAGTGTTGAGATCGTCGCCCGCGCGAAGGCGCGCGGTGTCGATGTGACCTGCGGCACCACGCCTGCGCACTTGCTGCTGAACGACACGGCGGCAACCGACTATCGCAGTTTCGCGCGCCTTTCGCCGCCGCTCAGGTCCGAAAATGACCGGCTGGCGCTGGTCACGGCTCTAAGGGAAGGCGTGATCGACCTGGTCACTTCCGGCCACGACCCGCGCACGCAGGAGGAGAAGCGCCTGCCCTATGCCGACGCCGCGCCCGGCATGGCGGGGCTGGAAACCTTGCTACCCCTGACATTGCTGGCGCTGGGGGACGATGTGGGGCCGTTGAAGCTGGTGGACCTGTTGAGTAGCACTCCGGCCCGCCTGTTCGCCCTGCCCGGCGGTACATTGGAGACGGGCGCGCCCGCCGACGTTACGCTGTTCGATCCCGGCCGTGCATGGCGCATCGATGCGGACGCGCTGACCCATCCCGCCGCAAACACTCCCTTTGACCGCTTGCCCGTTTCGGGCCGTGTGAAAATGACCATCAAGGGTGGCGAGGTCGTTTTCGGCTAGCGCTCAGCCGCGTCCAATGGCCTCGCGCGCCATCTGGTCGGCCATGCGGTTCGTGGCCATATTCTCGCCTTCCGCGCGGGAAAGGAGATCCGAGACGCGGTCCTCGATCTGGGAAATGCGGGCGATGACGGCATCGGCGTCGCCATCGCCCAGATATTCGGCCATGACATTGATGATACCGCCGGAATTAACGACATAATCGGGCGCGTAAAGAATGCCCCGTTCCCTCAGACGATCACCGTCTTCGGGCGTTTTCAGCTGGTTGTTGGCCGCGCCGGCAATCACTTCCGCCTTCAGCATCGGAATGCTGTCTTCGTCCAGAACGGCCCCGAGCGCGCAGGGCGCCAGAACGTCGGCTTCGGTGAACAGTATCTCGTCCGTCGGCACGACCTTAGCGCGCAGTTCACCCGCCAGCCTGGCCGCCCGGCCCTCGTCGATGTCGGCCACTGTCAGCCGCGCGCCGTCGGCGGCCAGTTTCTGCGCCAGCACCTTGCCGACGCTGCCGAGGCCCTGCACGGCGACATGGACACCCCTGAATCCTTCCCGGCCCAGTTTGTGGCGCACGGCGGCGCGCATGCCCAGGAATACGCCCTCCGCGGTCCAGGGGCCGGGATTGCCGCCCGCTTTCCCGCCAGCCACGGGCAGACCCGAGACGTGGCGCGTCTTGCGGCGGATGACGGTCATATCCTCGTCGGTCATGCCAACATCCTCGGCGGTGACATATTTGCCGCCGAGCGAGTTGATGGCGCTGCCCAGCGCCTCCAGGATCGCATCTGTTTTCGGAAAGGAATTGCGCTTGAACAGCACGGCCTTACCGCCGCCAGCCGGTAGTCCAGCCAGCGCGTTCTTGTGGCTCATGCCGCGCGACAGGCGCAGCGCGTCGATCATTGCGGCCTTTGAATCGGCATATTGCATATAGCGGCAGCCGCCCGCAGCCGGTCCCAGATGCGTCGAATGCACCGCGATGATCGCCCGCATTCCCGATTTGGCATCGTCGAAGACATGCACAGCTTCATGTTCATCGAAGCTGGGAAGGTCGAAGACGGACATAAGCGAACTTTCCGGGTCTGGATCGCCGCCAATATGAGAGGGGGCGCTGGGGCGACCGACGGGACTTGAACCCGCGACCTCCGGTATCACAAACCGGCGCTCTAACCAGCTGAGCTACGATCGCCACACGCCCGCACTTTGACGGGAAGCCGCGCATCTATGCCGCCCCGCGACCAGGGTCAAGCGAAGCGCACCCGATGAAGCGGACAGGAAACAGGGATCGAAAGCCTGAGGCGCGCATTGACTCGGACGATTGCATCAGGAGATTTCACCATGCCGCACACACTTCCCGCCGCCGCGAGCTTTCCGGCCCTCAGCTGGCCGACCGTGCACGGTGGCACGCTGGATTTGAATGCCGGAAGCGGCTGGCGCGTCCTGATCGTCTACCGTGGCAAGCACTGCCCCGTCTGCCGCAACTATCTGAATGAGCTGCAGTCCATGCTTGGCGATTTCAAGGCTGAGGATATTGCCGTACAGGCGCTCTCGGCCGATCCCCTGAGTCGGGCGAAAGGAGAAGCTGACAAGGAAGGATGGACCTTCCCCATCGGCGTCGACCTGAAGCCCGACGAGGCCATGCAGCTGGGGCTGTATGTATCGACGCCGCGCTCCCCCGAAGAAACCGACCGGCCATTCGCCGAACCCGGCCTATTCGTCCTCAACCCGGCGGGCAAGCTGCAGATCGTCGATATTTCCAACGCACCCTTCTGCCGTCCGTCGCTCAAATCCCTGCTGGACGGTTTGAAATTCGTGATTGCGAACGACTATCCGATCCGCGGTACTGCCTGATTTCCAGGCAGTCGCCCGGTTCTTTGGCAGGAACACTTGCTGTCTTTACCCATTGTTAAGGGCAGACTGCAGGGCGCGGATATGGCATGTTTCATGCTGGTATCGGCTGGCGCGCACGTGGTGAATTGGGGGATCAGTGAAAAAGATCGAAGCGATCATCAAGCCTTTCAAGCTGGATGAAGTGAAGGAAGCCCTGCATGAAGTGGGCATCCAAGGGCTGACCGTGCTGGAGGCCAAGGGCTTCGGCCGCCAGAAGGGCCACACCGAACTATATCGCGGTGCCGAGTATATCGTCGATTTTCTACCAAAGGTAAAACTGGAAGTCGTTGTCGATGACACGCTGGCCGACCGTGTGGTCGAAGCGATCGCCAACGCCGCCAAGACCGGCCGCATCGGCGATGGCAAGATCTTCGTCAGCGACGTTGCGCAGGCCTATCGCATACGCACGGGCGAGCGTGACGTCGACGCACTTTAATTCCGCCAAATCCTATTAGAACACCAACCCGAAAGGACCCGAAATCATGGCCAACAAGGCATCGGACATACTCAAGATGATCAAGGACAAGGAGATCGAGTGGGTGGATATCCGCTTCACCGATCTGCGCGGTAAGTGGCAGCATCTCGCCATGTGCGCCAACGTCGTCGATGAAGACATGCTGTCCGACGGCTTCATGTTCGATGGCTCTTCGATCGCGGGCTGGAAGGCCATCAACGAGTCCGACATGATCCTGATGCCCGACCTGGACGCGGTCTATTTCGACCCGTTCAGCGCGACGCCAATGATGATCCTGTTCTGCGATGTCGTCGAACCGTCGACGGGTGAGCTTTACGAGAGCGATCCGCGCTCGGTGGCGAAGCGTGCGGACTCGTTCGTCGGCCAGCTTGGCCTTGGCGACAAAGTCTTTATCGGTCCGGAGGCGGAGTTTTTCGTGTTCGACGACGTGAAATTTTCGTCCGGCTACGACCATGCCTCCTACAGTATCGACGATATCGAGCTCCCGACCAACTCCGGACGGTCCTATGACGAAGGCAATTACGCCCACCGTCCGCGCGCCAAGGGCGGCTATTTCCCCGTCGCGCCAGTCGACTCCGCGCATGATTTGCGTTCCGAAATGGTCTCGACGATGATGGAAATGGGCCTGCCCATGGACAAACATCACCATGAAGTCGGCGCGGCGCAGCATGAGCTGGGACTGACCTTCGGTGAACTGGTCGAGACCGCCGACCGGATGCAGATCTACAAATATGTCGTGCACAATGTCGCGCACGCTTACGGCAAGACGGCGACGTTCATGCCAAAACCGATCGCCGACGATAACGGCTCGGGCATGCACACACATATCTCGATCTGGGACAAGAAGAAGAACACCTTCGCGGGCGATGGCTATGCCGGCCTGTCGCAGACGGCGCTCTACTTCATTGGCGGTGTCCTGAAACATGCCAAGGCCGTCAATGCCTTCACCAATCCGACGACGAACAGCTACAAGCGTCTGGTTCCTGGGTTCGAGGCGCCCGTGCTGCTGGCCTATTCCAGCCGCAACCGCTCCGCCTCGTGCCGTATCCCTTACGGCACGGGCGACAAGAGCCGCCGGGCGGAGTTCCGCTTACCAGACGCGCTGGCGAACCCCTATCTCGCCTATACCGCGATCCTGATGGCGGGCCTTGATGGTATCGAAAACCGCATCGATCCCGGTCAGCCGATGGACAAGAACCTGTACGACCTGCCGCCAAAGCAGTTGAAGCGCGTGCCCACCGTCGCCGGTTCTCTGCGCGAGGCGCTGACCGCGCTCGACAAGAACCGCAAGATCTTCACCAAGGGCGGCGTCTTCACCGACACGCTGATCGACAGCTATATCGATTTGAAAATGGAAGAGTTGCTGCGCTGGGAAATGGCTCCCAGCCCGGTCGAATTCGACATGTATTATTCGGGTTGATCCTCACGGAGAGTTCGAAGACCGACGGGAAAGGCCCGGATTGCCA
>JBARZR010000074.1:0-2792 GCA_049650205.1 Pacificimonas sp.
ATATTATGGGTGCGCATCATTGGCTAATTTTACATGGGCGACACCTGTGCAAAGCGCGAAAACCCGAATGTTACCGGTGTCCGGTCGCTGAAATCTGCCGTTTCAACGCAAAAACAACCAGAAATGAAGTCTGTTAAGAGACAATTCATCAATTCACCGTTATCGGCAGCGTTGTCACTTGCGTGACGTGTTGCGTATATTGCCCATCGGGCCCGCCGGAGTTTGGGCGGGTCCGGTGCGGTATTTTTCCAGTAGCTTCGCTAGCCACATTCCCCCAACAGAGAATAGGTCTGGCAGGCGTCGCGCGCCTTTGCTAGGTGCGGCGCGTCTGCACCCGTAGCTCAGCTGGATAGAGCGCCGCCCTCCGAAGGCGGAGGTCACAGGTTCGAATCCTGTCGGGTGCGCCATTCTCTCGGTCTTTATATCTTGAACGACTTCCGCCGGATGGTTTGTTAAACCATGTCCGCTGCGTAAGCGCTAGCGGCGGCTTGTCTTGGAATTGCAGCCTCGGCAGGGAGGTGTCAGAACTCGGATCCCCGCTGTACCCGGGCAGGAGTTCAGTGAGCGGGTCCACCTCGTTCCCGCTCCGAATCCTCTTGACGGTCCGCCTTCAGGTCATTGATCCGAATTCGGATTTTTCGAAACCGCCCGGGGTTGATTACGCGAAGGTTAAGCCAGGGGGGCTGTGCTTCGCGCAGTTCTTCGGCTGCTTCGACAAATTGCGGATCGGCAAGCATCCGCATCGTGAGCCTAGTCGAGCAACGCCTGCAAGGGTTGGGGATCCTCGATAAGGCCAAGCCGACCATTTGCGATCGTCCCGCTCGAATTTGTCGATTCCATAGAGCAGGCGCGCAGATCGGCACGCCGCAAACCGGCGCCGAATGGCTCAACTTCCCCTTCCGCCAGATTCCCGCGCTGCAGCGCGGTCAGACCAATCGTCAGCCCTGCGACGTCTTCACGGTGAAGGTCCATCCCGGCGCGGGTGCACTGTGCAAACTGTGCAAATTCCATGTCAAGGCATCGACCAGAATTATGGCGCTCTCCTCCTCGCGTGCCCGGTCGTTCCAGTTGCCCGGTTGACTACCGAGAAACACACCCCGGCGACCATCACGAATTGCAGCGCCACGGCGGTCCAGTTCCGCTGCCGCAGATGGTTGACGATGCGGCGAAGGATCATGCCGCTGCCGCGCGCCGCTTCTCGCGTCCCAGCAGCATGCCCAATGGAACGCAGATCGCGACCAGGCCGGTCACCCATATTGCGCCCACGGGGTCGGCGAAGAGGACCGAAACGAACAGCCCCAAGACAATAAGCATGAGTATTAGCGGCAGAATCGGATATCCGATCGCGCGAAACGGGCGGTCGAGCTCGGGCCGTCGCCAGCGCAGCGCGAAGAAGGCGACATTGTAAAGCAGGAAATTGAACATTGCGAGCGCGGCCATCAGCTTGAAGGCGAAGACATAGCCGCCCGAGAAGATCAGCGGAAAGATAACCGCAGCGCCAATCAGCAATGCCACATATGGTGTCCCGCCCTTGTTGACCCGCGTCGCAACCTGGAAGAACAGGCCGTCGCGCGCCATGGCGAAGAGGATGCGCGGCAGCGGGATGATGAGCGAATTGAGCGTTACCAGCGCCATGAGCATCGCCAGCAGGATAACGAATACGGCCCCTTCCGGGCCGAACATCCGTTCGATCACCAGCGCCATGGGAAGGTCCGAGCTTCGCAATTCGGTGAGGTCGAGCGCGGTGAACAGGCTGGCATTGATGGCGAGATAAACAAGCGTCACAACGATCGCGGTCTGGAACAAGGCGCGCGGCATGTTGCGGCCCGGGTTTTGGTCTTCCTCGGCGGTATAGATGCAATTGTACCAGCCCTCATAGCTACCAAGCATCAGCTGGAACGCCGTCACGATGGCCACAAAGCCGATCATCTCCGGAATTGCTGGCGAAGCGGCTTCGCGGGCGGTCTCGCTCGGCGGTGCCGCGAGGAAGGCGATGGCGATAACCGCGCATAACAGGCCGACCTTTAGCACCGTCCCGACGATCTGGATCCAGCGGCCTTCCTCGACCCCGGCCATGTTTGCGGCGACCAGGACCAGCAGGATGAGCGCCGCGCTCGCCTGCTCGTAACTCCCGACGAGCGGCACGACCATGCCAAGAAAGTCGGCGCAGGCCAGCGCAACGGCTGCCGCCCCAGCCACATAGGCAACAAAGGTCGTCCATCCCGCGACCAGTCCCAACCCGTCGCCAAAGGCTTCGTGGACCGGAACATAATGCCCGCCAGCGCGCGGCAACGCGGCGGTGAGCTCCGCCGTTACATTGGCCGACAGGAGGACATAAAGCCCTCCCGCCAGCCACAACGCCAGGGCGATCCACATATCGGGCACCTCGTTCGCGATTACGCCCGGCGCGCGCATGATGCCCGATCCGATCACACTGCCGACCGATGTCGCGATGGCGAAAGGAAGGCCAAGGCGCTTTTGCAGCGAAGCCGATTGTTCGCTCACGCCTGTTCCCCTACCTGATCGAGTCGGCGCGAGGCATACAGGCTGAGCAACACCGCGCCTGTCGTCAAAGCGGCTACCGCGAAGTAAACCGCGTCTACTCCGTCGCTTTCGATGATCGGCCCCGCCGCTGCGGACAGGCTTGATCGTGCGAAATTCGGGATAGCCATAATCACCGCGAACTGGCTGGCCGCCACCGCCGGATTGCTGAGCATCATCCCCCACGCAATGAACAGAACGGTAAAGATTGTCCCGGCAATAAGCTGAACGCCAAGAATGACGGGAAAGAG
>JBARZR010000075.1:0-13239 GCA_049650205.1 Pacificimonas sp.
TTTCAGCGGGACGTTCTCGATGCGTCGATGACGGGACTCGTCATCCTTGACTTTCATGCCGAATGGTGCGGGCCGTGCAAGCAGGTGGGCCCGGTCCTCAACAAGGTCGCCGCGGACTATGCCGACAAGGGTGTGAAGCTGGTCAAGATCGACGTCGACAAAAATCCCACCGTGGCCGCACAGTTCCGCGTGCAGTCCGTGCCGACCATCTACGCCATTCACAAAGGGCAGCCAGTCGCCGACTTGACGCAGGCGCGCACTGAGCCGCAGTTCACGCAGTTCCTCGACCAGATCCTGCCGCAGCTGGCGAGCGAAGCAGGCGGGCCGGAAGCGGACGCGGAAAAGATGCTGACCGAATTAAAGGCCAAGGCGAAGGAGCTCGCCGCCGCCGAGAAGCACCGCGAGTCACTGGAAATCCTCTCGCAGCTGATCGGGCAGGCGCCGGAAGACGAGGAAATTCTGGGCGGCGCGGCGGTCTCCCTGATCGCGCTGGGCGACACGGCGCAGGCAGAAACGCTGATCGCCAAGGTTCCCGCCGAGTCGGAAACGCCCGAAATCGTGCAGGCGCGCAAGGCGCTCGCCATGCAGGAAAACGCCGTCGACGACAGCGCGCTGGCCGGTCTCGCACAGGTGGTCGAGGAACGCCCCGACGACCACGACGCCCGCATCGACTATGCGGAAGCGCTGGCCGCCAGCGGCAGGGGCGAGGAGGCCGCCGAACAATATCTCGAATCCATCCGCCGCGACCGCGAGCATGGCGACGGCGCGGCGAAAGCGAAACTGCTGGAGCTGTTCGATGCCTCCGGCGTCGGCACGGCCTGGGTCATGGGCGCGCGGCGGAAACTGTCCGCGCTGCTGTTCGCATGAGCGATTTCGATCCGAAGGGCCTGCCGGGGCAGCTGGCGATCTTCCCGCTGGATGGTGCGCTCGTCTTCCCGCGCGGGCACCTGCCGCTCAACATCTTCGAGCCGCGCTATCTCGACATGGTCCGCGACGCCATGGCGGGCAGCCGCATGATCGGCATGATCCAGACGAAGGCCGACGACAGCCTGTTCGACGTTGGCGGCATCGGCAAGATCAACGAATTCACCGAGACCGACGACGGCCGCTTCATGATCGTGCTCAGCGGCATCACCCGGTTCCGCGTGGTGCAGGAACTGGAAACGACCACCGCCTACCGGCAGGTGCAGGCGGATTACGCCGATTTCCTGCAGGATTTTCGTCAGCCGACGCCGCTCGACGCGACGACCCGCGTCAGCCTGGAGGAGGGCCTGAAGGATTATCTCGATTCGCAAGGGCTCAGCGCCGACTGGGAAGCGGTGAAGCAGGCCGACGACGAGACGCTGGTCCATACGCTTGCGGGCGTCTGCCCTTTCGATCCGGCAGAAAAACAGGCGCTGCTGGAGGCCGACGATCTTCCCCGCCGCGCCGCGACGCTTGATGCGCTGATGCGCTTCGCGGGCGACGCCGATAGCGCCGGAAGCCACCAGGTCCATTGATGGCCGATGTGAAAGACATAGATCCGCGCCTGCTGGAAGTGCTGGTTTGCCCGCTCACCAAACAGCCGCTGAGCTATGACCGGGAAGCGCAGGAACTGATCAGCAAATCCGCGAACCTCGCCTATCCCATCCGCGACGGCATTCCCGTCATGCTGATTGAGGAGGCGCGGGAGATTGCGGGTTAGAGGTTTCGCCTTCTGCTGTCTCGCCGCGGCCATCGCGACGCCCGCCACCGCAAGCGAAGAAGCGCTCCTCGCGCACCTGAAAGCACAGACTGCGACTGAGACGAATCCCGATGACCTTACGCACATCGATAACCTGCTGGCCCCGGTCGTAACGATCGCCGCGACCGGACCTGAAAACGAACATGGTCTTGAATTGGCCAGACAGACGAATCCCTTTGAAAACCAGACATCGTCTGCGGTGTTCGTTCAACAGCTCGCACCCTCCTTCTGGCGTGCCTTTGTCAGTTCGGGTACGCTGCATTGCGTCGACGACTGGTTCTTCACCGAAAAGAATCGCGGCGATGTCGAGCCGATTGCCACGCCACCCGCTTTCGAAATGCTTTGCGGTAGCAGTTACCGGGATGCCGGCACCGCCTTCGGATCGCCCGCGCTCGTCGAAATCAGCAGACTGAGCATCCCCTATCTGGGCCATGACATCACTATCACGCCGTTTACCGATGGCTGGCAGCCAGCCTATCAGGTGCGGCTGCGGCTCGATGACCGCTTCACGATCAGCGAAGCGTTCTGCGCTGAAGGCGAGGATTGCAGCGTCTTTGAAGACATTGCGCTCTCCGTGGTCCACCACACCGTCAGACCCGAAGACACGGTTCCGGCATTCGAGGTGCGGCTGAAGCCTGCCAAGACCATGTTCGGGGAGGAGCGGGTAGGCTACGAAACCGCAGTTTCGGCGCTACCTACCTTCGGCGGTGAAACGCAGACAAGCTGGCCGGACTTTGGCCCTTACGAGCTGCAAGCACTGAAAGACGGCCTGCGCACACTGCTCGTACAGGTCGGCATCGGCGGCGTCGGCTGGCGCGCGCTGGGTGACCATCTGGTCGTCTTCAGCCGCGACGAGGGTGACAGGTTCACACCCTTCGCCAGTTTCGTCATCGAGCGGAACGTGGTCGGTGTTCGCAGCATCGAAGCTGCGGAGCCTGTGCCGTTCGAGGAATAATGAGAGCAAAACCCCTACCGCTCATTCCCGCGCAGGCGGGAATCTATTGATGCTTAATGCTGATAAACTGTGCGCGATTGCGACAATCAAGCCGAATGGATTCCCGCCTGCGCGGGAATGACAATATTGTAAATCCGTCAGCCTAACGGCGGCAGATTCCGTTTCAGTTCGTCCACCCACGCCTTCGCAGTCCCGTCGCTCGGCGCGCGCCAATCACCTCTGGGGCTCAGCGCGCCGCCTGCGGACACCTTCGGCCCGTTCGGCAGCGCCGACCGCTTGAACTGCGCGAAGCCGAAATAGCGTTGCAGGAACACCTCCAGCCATTTCGTAATGGTGGCGAGATCATATTCCGGGCGCTGCGCTTCGTCATGCGCGATGGGCCAGCCGCCCGCCTCGTGGTCATGCCACGCGTGCCAGGCCAGAAACGCCACTTTCGACGGCGCGAGACCATGGCGCAGGATCCAGAACAGGAAGAAATCGTGCAGCGGATAGGGACCGATCCTGTCCTCGGTCGACTGGATCGCGCCCGTTTCCTTGTCGGCGGGGACCAATTCGGGGCTGATTTCCGTGCCGAGGATGCGCTCCAGAACCTCGTCCGTCGCCTTGTCGAACTGGTCGGTGCGTACACACCAGCGGATCAGATACTGGATGAGCGTCTTCGGTACGCCGCCATTGACGCCGTAATGGCTCATATGGTCGCCGATGCCATAGGTGCACCAGCCGAGCGCCAGTTCCGACATGTCGCCGGTGCCGAGAACGAATCCCCGATGCTGTCCCGCCAGCCGGAACAGATAGTCAGTGCGCAATCCCGCCTGCACATTTTCGAAAACGACATCGTAAACCTTCTCGCCGCGCGCATAAGGATGATCCATGTCGGCAAGCATCTGGTTCGCTGCGGGGCGGATGTCGATTTCCTCCGCCGTGCAGCCGACCGCCTTCATCAGCGCCCAGGCGTTCGCCTTCGTCTCCTCGCCGGTCGCAAAACCGGGCATGGTATAGCCGCGAATGTCAGTCCGGGGCCGCCCCAGCCGGTCCAGCGCCTTCGCCGCCACAATCAGCGCATGGGTGGAATCGATGCCGCCCGAAATGCCGATGACGATGGATTTCGCGCCGGTCGTCCTGATGCGCTTCGCCAGCCCCTCGACCTGGATGTTGAAGGCTTCATAGCAATCTTCGTCCAGCAGCGTCTCGGTATTGGGCACGAAGGGATAGCGGCGCAGCGCCCGCTGCAATCCGCGATCCGCGCCCTCATCCCCGTGCGCGAAGGTCACCCGGCGGAAATATGTCTCAGGATCGCCCATCGCCCGCGCCGCGTCGTTGAACGTCCCCGTCCGCATCCGCTCCTGACGCAGGCGCGCGACGTCGATATCGGCGTAGACCGTCTCCGGCTCCCACTGGAAGCGTACGGATTCGGCGACTTCCGTGCCCAGTTCGTAGATCAACCCCTGTCCGTCCCAGGCGAGGTCGGTCGTCGATTCCCCCGGTCCCGACGCGGAAAACACATAGGCCGCCATGTTGCGGCTGGACGAGGCGGCGCACAGCATCTTGCGCTCGCGAGACTTGCCGATGACAATATCGCTGGCGCTGAGGTTGCAAAGGATCAGCGCGCCCGCCAGCGCGCCTTCCGTCGAGGGCTGCACCGGGGACCAGTAGTCTTCGCAGATTTCCAGATGGAAGCTGAAATCCGCATAGTCCGACGCGGCGAAGATCAGGTCGGTCCCGAACGGCACGGTCTGGCCCGCGACCTCAATCTCCATTCCGGTCATGCCGACGCCCATGGCGAACCAGCGTTTTTCGTAGAATTCTCGGTAATTGGGCAAATAGCTTTTGGGAACGACCCCCAGAACCTTGCCCCGGTGCACGGCAATCGCGCAGTTATACAGCCGCCCGTTGCGCCGCAGTCCCGCGCCGATGGCAAGAACGGGACGCAGGGTTTCCGACGCTGCGATCACCTCCGCCAATGCCCGTTCGACCGCGTCCAGATAGCCGTCCTGCAAATGCAGGTCGTCGATGGCATAGCTGGACAGGTTCATTTCGGGATAGACGAGCAGGTCGATGCCCTTTTCATGTGCATCCTCAGCCAGCTTGATCGTCTCGGCAGCGTTGGTTTCGGGATCGCCCGACGTCGCCAGCGGCGTGCAGGCGGCGACGCGAACGAAGCCCTGCTGGCGCAGCGAATAAAAGGGGTGCGTTTCGGTCATGGCCCGCGCATCTAGACCAAGATCGCGCCCGCGCCTACAGTCACGTCGGGAAGGAGCCCGCGCCATCACCGCAGAACTCGACCGTTTCGATGTCGCCATCGTCGGCGCCGGCCATGCCGGGGCGCAGGCGGCCATCTCCCTGCGCCAATATGGTTATGAGGGGCGCATCGGCCTGATCGGCGACGAGCCCGACCTGCCCTATGAACGCCCGCCGCTATCGAAGGACTATTTGGCGGGCGAGAAGGATTTCGAGCGGATGCTGATCCGCAAGGAGGAATTCTGGGAAGAGCGCCGCACGATATTGCTGCCCTCCACGCGCATAGAAAGCGTCGATCCGGCCGCGCATGAACTGATCGACGCGGAGGGCGAAGCGATCCATTATGGCCAGCTGATCTGGGCCGCGGGCGGCGAACCGCGCAAGCTGCCCTGCGGCAGTGATATCGGCCTTGGCGGTGTCCACGCCATCCGCACCCACGCCGATGTGCAGCTTCTCAGGAAGGAACTTGACGGTGCGCAGCAGGTCGCCGTCATCGGCGGCGGCTATATCGGACTGGAGGCGGCGGCGGTGCTGACGAAACTCGGCAAGTCGGTGACCGTCATCGAAGCCGAGGACCGCGTTCTGGCGCGCGTCGCGGGCGCGCCATTGTCGCGCTTCTATGAAGCGCGGCACGAGGCAGAGGGCGTCATCTTCCGCCTGTCCACCATGACAAAATGCCTCGAGGGCAAGGGCGGAAAAGTGCGCGGTGTGGAACTCAGCTGCGGAGAAAGCCTGCCGGCTGACCTCGTGATCGTCGGCATCGGCATCGTCCCCAGCGTCGAGCCGCTAACGAGAGCGGGCGCAACGGGCGGAAATGGCGTGAAGGTGGACGCCCAGTGCCGCACCAGCCTGCCTGACATCTTCGCCATCGGGGACTGCGCGCTGCATGCAAACCAATATGCGGACGGCGCGGACATCCGCATCGAATCCGTACAGAACGCCAACGACATGGCGAAGGTCGCCGCGCGGATCATCTCGGGCGGAAAGGCGAGCTATGACGCGCTGCCTTGGTTCTGGTCGAACCAGTACGACCTGAAACTGCAGACGGCAGGCCTCAGCATCGGCGCGGACGATATCGTCATGCGCGGCGACCCGGCGGGCGAGCGGTTCACTCTCTGCTATCTGAAGGCGGGCCGCCTGATCGCGGTCGACGCCGTCAACCGCGCGGCGGATTTCGCCCAGGCGCAGAAACTGATCGTGGCGCGCCTATCCGTGGATCCCGCGGCGCTCGCAGACATGAACATTCCCCTGAAAGAACTGATCTCACCATGACCACACGTTTCCTCAGCATCGGCATCGGTATCGGTATCTTCCTCATGCTTGCGGGCGGCGTGGTTTTTCTGAAGCACGGCCCGTCCGGCGCACTGTCGTCCCTAAATTATCCAGCGGCGCGCGTGGCGCAGGCCAGCGGCACGGCGCGGACCCTGCTGGCACCGGACCGGTTTCCGGCCCCCCGCAGCCGCCAGACCCCGCGCGCGGACGAACGTCGCCTGCCCGCTTATTTCCCCATCGGCGCATTGCGCGCTCCCGCCTCGCAGATCACATTGCTTTGCGATGAAAGCCTCGCTGCGGGCGAAGCGGTTTACAAGAATGGAAAATCCTTCCCCACCTATGCCGGCGACGGTCTGGAAGTGACCGTCGAAGCGCGCGATGACAGCGGTGCCCCGTGCCGCTATCCCTTCGCGCTCAGCGCGCCCAAGAACGGATCGGGCGCGTCAGGCTATGGCGACGGCTCGCAATATATCTTCAGATCGTCTGTTCCTGGTGTGCGCGCGATTTTCTCTTCGGACAATCAATGGGCCGCGTTCGGTTTGAAAGGCGGGAAAAAAAATGGTCGCCGCATCCATATCGAAATCCGCGATATCGCGTTCGAATATCAGGCGGGCGTGCAGGCGTCCGGCGGCATCTGGAACCAGATATACCCTGACGCCGCGTCCGGTGGACTGGTGACGTTCGCGCTCATAAACGTAAGTGTGACAGGTGGTAAAAACGCGCTTTTCTCGCCTTCCGGCAATATCATGATGTATGTGGCCGACAGCGATATCGGCGGAAATGTCGGCAAGCATTTCGATCAACATCATTCCGTCTACGTAAACGCCATTCGCAGTTTCCACGCGGTCGACAGCTGGATCGGCGGGCAGCGTTCCACGAAGGGGACCGGCGGCCACCAGCTGAAATCGAAGGCGAGGATCAACATATTGGAGGACGTGACCCTCGATAATGGCGGCGGCGAATTCAGCCGTTCCAATCGACCGCTCGCGGATCTCAGCGCCTTTTCCTATACATGGTCCACCGGTCTGCGCCTGATCCGCAGGGAACCGGACCCCGAGGAGCGTCGAAACGCGCTGGTCGACATCCGCCGGGACCGCTACGGCCCCAGTGAAGTCCCGCTTCCCTTTCCCGATGCGGCAGGCTGGACAATGCCGGTCGCGCCCGGAGATTGCGGAAATATCGATCAAATTCCCTCAAATGGCGTCTATCTGCAGATTTTCCGCAACACCAAGGTGTTGAGCGCAACCGAAGAGCCCTTCATCTTTCGTGCCAATGGGGTTGTCGACACACGCTATGAGGGTATTCATCCCAAGGCGTCTCACGACGACCTGATGGCCAACCCCCGCCGGAACCGGGCGCTGGTGCTCACATTCGACAGCGATTTCGACGGTGGTCCGGACAGTGGTGACGGCTATTTCTACCTGAAACCCTCATATCCGACTTATCATTGCGCAGATCCTGAACTGACCGGCGCGTTCGCCGGCCTCACGGGAGACCGCGACCGGTTCATCGCGCACGCCTTTTCTATGCTGGACAGGGCGCAGGCGGCTCGGCCACGCTGATCGCCATGCGCGACTGTTTCATTCACGCCGCGCTGGGCAGGCTTGACGAGGCGGCCACCAGACCACTTATTAGATGATCACGCTTTCCGCCCGTGCGCGCATGGGCTAGGCGACATATCCCTCTATTCAGGATTTTCTCATGGGCTTTCTGTTCCAGCTGCTCGGCTTCATCAGCTATCTCTTGACCTTCGTCACCTATCTCATCATCGCCCAGGTGATTTTCAGCTGGCTGATCAGCTTCAATGTCATCAACACGTCCAATGATTTCGTGCGCAGCATCTACATGGGCCTGGAGCGGCTGTTCGCGCCGATCTACCGCCCCATAAGGCGGTTCATGCCCGACCTTGGCGGCCTCGACCTGTCACCGATGATCCTGCTGCTGCTGATTCTCTTCATACAAAGGGTGGTGATCGGCGGCCTGATGATGGAACTGGCGGGAGCCTGACCCATGGCGGAACGGATCGACGGCAAGGCGGTCGCCGCCGCATGGCGCGAGCGCACGGGCCGTCACGCCGCCAGCTTTTTGAAAGGGACCGGTCGCAAACCCGGTCTCGCCGTCATTCTGGTTGGCACGGATCCTGCCAGTGAAGTTTATGTCGGCGCGAAAGCAAAGGCGACCGTCGCGGCAGGCATGGAGAGCTTCGAGCATCGCCTGCCCGAAACGACCACGCAGGTTGACCTCGCCCGGCTGATTGCCACGTTGAACGCCGACGACGCCGTCGATGGCATCCTCGTTCAGTTGCCCCTGCCGAAACATCTCGATTCCGACGCCGCCGTGCAGGCTATCGATCCGTCGAAAGATGTCGACGGTCTGCACGTCATCAACGCCGGCCGCCTGATGTCCGGCCTTCCTGGCATGATTCCCTGCACACCACTTGGCTGCGACATGATGATCGCGGACCGGCTGAGCGCGGACCTCAGCGGCAAGATCGCCGTCGTCATCGGACGCTCGAATCTGTTCGGCAAACCAATGGGACAGCTGCTCCTGCGCCGCAACGCCACCGTCGTTCAGGCGCACAGCCGCACGCCCGACCTCCCCTCGCTGGCCCGCATGGCCGATATCCTGGTTGTCGCCGTGGGCCGTCCCGAAATGGTGAAGGGCGACTGGGTAAAGCCCGGCGCGGTCGTCATCGACGTCGGCATCAACCGTCTCGACGCGCCCGAACGCGGAGAGGGCAAGACCCGCCTCGTCGGCGATGTCGCCTATGCCGAGGCTGCGGCCGCCGCGCTCGCCATCACGCCCGTGCCCGGCGGCGTTGGCCCAATGACTATCGCAGGACTCCTCGCCAACACCATAACCGCCGCCTACCGCCGTGCGGGTCGGGAATTGCCCGCATGATGGAGCTTTTCATCTCCGCGTTCGCCACGCTGTTCGTCGTTATCGACCCGCCTGGCTGCGCGCCTATTTTCTCCGGATTGACAGCAACGGCGACCAACGCGCAGCGCCGCATAATGGCCGTCCGCTCCGTGATGATCGCCTCGGGCGTGCTGGTCATATTCGCCTTCTTCGGGCGCCCCCTCCTCGGCGCGCTTGGAATCTCGCTCGACGCCTTCCGCGTCGCGGGCGGCATCATGCTCTTCATCATCGCGCTCGAAATGGTCTTCGAAAAACGCACGGAAAAGCGCGAGACCCGCGCGAACGAGGCGGTGGGTGACCCTCAGGTCGAGGATGTTTCCGTCTTCCCAATGGGCATTCCCATGATCGCGGGGCCCGGCAGCATCGCCGCGCTGATGCTGTTGATGAGCGAGACCTCGACCCTAGCCGAGCGCGGTGTTGTCTTTGGCGCGCTTGGCCTCGTCCTGGCGCTCACTATGATCGCCCTCCTTCTCGCGGGGCCTTTCCTGCGCCTGATCGGTCACAAACTGGAAGCGACCCTGACCCGCCTCCTCGGTGTCATTCTCGCCGCGCTGGCCGCGCAATTCGTCATCGACGGCCTGAAGGCCAGCTTCGCCGCATAAGGCGTTTACGGGCAGGCATGATGACTATAGAAGTTCTTGTTCTGTTCACCGGAGGTTCGTGCCCACCATGGAAAGCCAGACTCTGATCGCCGTCATCGCCGCGCTCGCCATCGGGGCCGGGCTGGGCGTGCTGATCGGCTGGTTCGTCTGGGGTCAGTCCAGAAATGCGCTGGCCGGGGCCCTCGCCGCCGTTGAAGCGGAACGCGACACGCTGCGTGCTGAAAAGGAGGCTGGGGCGGACGCTCTGGCAACGGCAAGATCGGAAAAGGCGCTCGCTGCTCGGGACGCCGAGACGGCACGAGAACGGCTCGAAGAAATTCGACCGGAACTTGAGCGTTTGCGGCAGGTGGAGCTTGCGCACGAGCAGCTGAAATCGTCGCGCGACGAACGGGAAAAAGCGTTCGCTGAACGCGAGGCCGACATCGACACGCGCTTCGCCACGCTTGCCGACGCCGCTCTGGGCAAATCTACCGAAGCGTTTCTGAAGCGCGCGGAGGAGACGCTGGTGCGGCACCGCGAACAGGCGGGACAGGGCCTCGAGAAGAACCGCGAGGAGCTCGGCAAGCTGATCCTGCCCATGCGCGAAACGCTGACTAAATATGAGGCGCAACTGAAGGAAATCGAGGAAAAACGCGCCGGGGCTTACGGCGCAATCACCAACGCCATCGCCGACGTGAAGCTGGGGCAGGAACGCGTCAGCCAAGAGGCGCAGCGCATCGTCGGCGCGCTGCGCAATGCCCCAAAGGCGCGGGGCCGCTGGGGCGAGCATCAGCTCCGCCGTGTGCTGGAAATGGCAGGTCTGTCGAAACATTGCGACTTCGCCGAGGAAGTCCACCGCGGTGTGGAAGATGGCCCCAATGTCCGCCCCGACGCCGTTATCAACCTGCCCAACGACCGCGTCCTCGTCATCGACGCGAAAGTGTCGCTGAACAGCTATCAGGACGCCGCCAGCGCCGAAACGGACGAGGAGCGGCAGGTGCACCTGATCGCCCACGCCAAGGCCATGCGCAATCATGTCGACGGGCTGGGCCGCAAAAGCTACACGCAGCAGTTCGATGACACGCTGGATTTCGTCATCATGTTCGTGCCGGGCGAAAACTTCCTCGCCGCCGCCCTCGAAACCGATCAGGACCTGTTCGAAACGGCGTTCGCGAAAAAGGTGCTGCTCGCCAGCCCCACGAACCTGATCGCCATCGCCAAGACCGTGGCGATGGTCTGGCAGCAGGAAAACGCCGCCGAGGACGCCCGTGAAATCGCCGCCATCGGCAAGGAACTCTATGACCGTCTCGCCACCATGGGCGAGCATGTCGCCCGCCTGGGCCGCAATCTCGACCTGGCGTCAGGCGCGTATAACAAAATGGTCGGCAACCTGGAATCGCAGGTGATGACCAGCGCCCACCGCTTGCGCGAAAAGGCCATCGACGCGCCAAAGAAGACGGTGGATGCACTGCCGACCATCGACACGGAAACGCGCGCCCTCACGAAGCTGGCGACGCGCGATGCAGATACGAAAGTCGAAGCGGCGGAATAGGCAACTCACTCTCACAAATCCGTCATACCGGCGCAGGCCGGTACCCAGTCCCGCGCCTTACACCTAGAGCATAGTGTTGGCCTTGATGTCCGGACTGGATACCGGCCTGCGCCGGTATGACGATTATCGGTGAACGTCGTTCTTAAAACCCGCCGCCATCGTCCAGATAGCGCTGCTCCGCCGCCGTCGACTCTCGCCCCAGCGCCGTATTCCGCCCCGGAAAGCGCCCGAACCGCGCGATCACGTCGCGGTGCTTGTCCGCGAAGCGTAACGGTTCGTCATCATCCAGCAGCCCGAACAATTCCACACTGCGGTCCTGCCCACGCGTATCCTCGACATGCATGAACGGCATGTAGAGAAACTGCCGCTCGTCATCGGGGTAGTCCCCGTCCCAGACGCGCTCGATCGCAAGATGTGCCAGATTAAGCGCGTCCCCATCGCTCGCGAATGCCCGCGCGTCACCCCGGAACAGGTTACGCGAAAACTGGTCCAGGACGATGATCGCCGCCAACACGCCCTCATGCGAGGCCAGCCAGCTGTCCGGAACTTCGTCCGAAAGCCGCCCATGCAGATCCGCGAACCGCGCTGCGATCTTTGCATCCAGCTCCGCGCCGCCCCGGAACCAGTCCGACTTGTCCACTTCCCGAAACCAGAAATCGAGAACGTCCTGCGGTGTTTCCACCGGCGTCAGCGCGGATTCTGGCAAGGCGTAATATCCGCCGGTTCCGGGCGCGGGGCTGTCGCACGGAAGATCGCCGCATAGGTAACGCCCTCTTCCAGAGGCGCCTGTGCCACCTGCTCGAAACCGAGTGCTTCCATTTCGCAGGCCAGCAAATCCGGTGGGGTGCCATGCTGACTGGTAATCCTGTCGGCATCGACGATCCCCACCGTCGCATCCGGCTTCAGACTTTCGCGCAGATGCCACAACAGCGCATAGGGATTTTCGATCTCGTGATACATATGCACCAGCAGGGCATGATCCAGGCTTGCCTCGGGGAGTTTCGGATCGCTCGGCGTGCCCAGCACCGCCGTCACATTGGCAAAGCCGTTCGCATTGGCGCGCACCTCCAGGTCGCTGACCACGTCGTCGAAGATATCCTGCGCATAGACACGACCCTCAGGCCCGACCGCCGCCGCCAGCTTCTGCATGTAGAAGCCGCGTCCCGCACCGATGTCGGCGACCGTGTCGCCCGCCTCGACGCCCAGCACGGACAGCACCTTTTCCGCTTCACCCGTGCCGTCGCGGCTCACCTCGTCGGAATATTGGTTCGACGTGATCGCCGACACCGGGCGCTCGACTGGCGGAAAGGGGCTGATATCCTCGATCGCCTGCGGTGTGTCGTCTCCGCACGACATCAGCAGCAACAGGGGCGCGAGCAACAGCGGTTTCGTGGACATGACCTTCACCTGAACCTACATGCGAACAATGATCCGTCCTTTCGTCAAAATGCACGGCCTTGGCAACGACTTCGTCATCTTCGATGCGCGGCGCATGGCCGTGAATCTGACAAGGGGACAGGTGCGTGCGATCAGTGACCGGCGGACGGGGATTGGCTGCGACCAGTTGTTCGTCATGGAGCCTTCCAAAAGTGCCGATGTCTTCATGCGCATCTACAACGCCGATGGCGGCGAGGTGGAGGCGTGCGGCAATGGCGCGCGCTGCATCGCGCGGCTGGTCAGCCCGGATGGCGCGCCCGTCCGCATTGAGACGAAAAGCGGCCTGGTCGAGGGCAGCGCCGACGGCGACGCCGCTGCCCTCGACATGGGAACGCCGCGCTTCGACTGGAACGACATCCCCCTCGACTATGCCATGGATACCGTCGACATGCCCGTCGGCTGGGAAGATCTGACCGCCCCCGGTGCGGTCAATGTCGGCAATCCGCATGTCGTGTTCTTCGTGCCGGATACGGAAGCGGTAGAGCTTGCGCGCCTCGGTCCGCTAATCGAGACCGACCCACTTTTCCCCGAAAGGGTCAATGTCGGCGCGGCGGAGATCCTC